>DVJX01000078.1 GCA_018716405.1 Candidatus Faecisoma merdavium
GTTGATAAAAATATTTAATTTAACAGAAGATTTTAAAGATATATATGAAGAAGATTTTAATTTTAAAGTTGATGACATAACATATGTGGTAGAAACTAAAGGATTAAATAACGAGGTTTCTGGTCAAAATGTTTCTGATGCATACAACCATTTGATAATTTATGATGATAAATTAGAACAACATGGTATTATTGAAAAGACAAAATGTTTATTTTTTGTTGCTAGTGAAAGAAAAAGAAAAATTGAGGAAAGACAAAAAATAAAAGAAAGACAAATTACTATTGCTAAAAGAAATAAAACACTTATTATTGATACACCAACATTTTATAAGATGTTTGAAGATTTTTTACAGGGAAAATTAAGTGCAAAAGATATACATATGATGTTTAAAGACCAAGATGGATTAATAATGTATAAATAAATATTTCTTATGGGAGTACGTTTAGGTACTCCTTTTTCATATTTCGTACAATTCAACTTTGTTTTTACTTGTTGTAAGATATAGGTACCTAGGGAAAATAGTATGTAAAAGTGCACTTTTATAAAGATATATTTTATTTATAATTCTATATAAGGATACTATGGAAGAATATATAAAACCAATTATACCATTATCAGTTCTTAGCGATAATAGAATATCATCTTTAGAAAAGTTATTATTAATACACATAATTTCTTTGTGTAATAATAAAGGATATTGTTGGGCAACTAATAGCTATTTTATGAAAGTTCATGGCTATAGCAAACAAACAATTTCTAAATGTATTAACAATCTCGCCTCTTTTGGTTATATAAAGTTGAAATATGAAAAAGAAAGTACTAATAATTCAAAACGTACAATTACGCTTGACCACGTATTAAAAAAAGAAATACAGGATATTAAAGATAACTTGAATACCAGTGTTCAACCCAACTTTAATCATTATAATAAAAATAAGATAAATGAAATATATTATAAAGATAAATTAGGTAATGAATATTGGAATGGAAAGTTAATTGAAAAAGAAGAAGCAACTAAACAAGAAATAGAAGAATTAGAAAATTTATTAAAAGAATATAAGTAAAAGAGATTAGGAGGTTTTAAATAAAATGAAAGAATTTATCATAAGATTTTTTAAGAGGTGAGATATGTTTAATATTAAAGAAACCTTTAAAAAAGATGATAATTCTACTATTAATGATTTGATAATTGGATATATAATATGCGTTTTAGTAAAATCGTAGATTTGTTATACGTCTATATTAATGATAGACTTAATCTAGGCTTTAAATGTTATACAAAAGAAAGGAGAAAAAGCCGTGTATAACACTGTGTTACAGCACCCTAGTTATTATAGAGTAGGATTATATATAAGATTATCTGAATCAGATTCTGACAAAAGTTATGAATCAGAAAGTGAAAGTATTATTAATCAAAGAAATTTATTAATGAGCTTTGTAAAACAAAATGAATTTACTTTTGTTGATGAATATATTGATGATGGATTTACCGGTACTAATTTTGATAGACCTGGATTTAAAAGATTAATTGATGATATAGAAAAAGGCAGAATTAATTGTGTTATAACTAAAGATTTATCTAGATTAGGTAGAAATTATGTAACATGTGGATATTATGTAGATGAATACTTTCTTTTAAAGAAAGTTAGATATATCGCTGTATTAGATCAGGTTGATACTTTTTTAAATAATGTTGGTAATGAAATGATACCTTTTAAATCAGTGTTTAATGATATGACTAGTAGGGATAATTCTAAAAAAATTCGTTCTATTTTAAGAAATAAAAAAGAAATTGGAAAATTTATTGGAAGTGAACCTAGTTTTGGATATATGAGAGATCCGGAAGATAAAGGACATTTATTACCTAATCCAGAAACTGCATTCATTGTGAAAAAAATATTTGAAATGGCAAATGATGGAACAAGTGTAAGTGATATAGCCAGTTATCTTAATGATTGTAAATATCCTACACCAAGTCTATATAAGAAAAAAGAAGGTTCTAAACAAAAGGTTAATCCGATATGGACTATTTCATCAGTAAAAAAAATATTAAAAAATCAGATGTATACTGGAGATATGGTCCAAAATGTTCAAACTAAATTATCATACAAATCACCTAAAAAAGTAACACTTAATAAAGAAGCATGGATAATTGTACCTAATACTCATGAACCTTTAGCTAGTAGAGAAGTGTTTTTTAAAGTACAAAATAATGTTAAAAGAAAACCTAAAACACAATCTAATAGGGAAAAAAGATTATTTGAAAATCTTATTTACTGCAAAGAATGTGGAAACACTTTAACAGTTACTTACCGAAAGAAACAAGACTATTGGACTGTTAATTGTAATAGGTATTCGAGAGATCCAAGAAGACATTTATGTTATCCACATTTTATGCCATATGATAAGTTAGAAGAAGCATTACTAGACACAATAAAAAATACTTGTAAAAAATATTTAGATAAGTTAGATGTTAAGTCATTAGCAAAATTAGTTAATGATAAAAATAATAAAAAAGAAAGTAATGGGGAGGAAATTAATTATCTAAATAAAAGGATTAAAGAATGTAATTCTAAAATTGATATGTTATATGATGATAAATTTAAAGGTAATATTTCGGAAGATATCTATAAAAGATTATCTAGAGAAACAGAAATATTATTAAATCAATCTAAAACAAGATTGGAAGAATTACAAAGTATAGATAAAAAGAAATTTGATTATGCTAAAGAAATTAAAAAATATGAAGAAAAAATTAAAGAATTAATTAATCTTGATAAACCAAGTAGAGAATTATTACAATCTATCATTGATAAAATAATTATAGATAAAGATAGAAATATTGAAATCTTTTATAAATTCAGTTTGTTAAATAATATTTGATTCATAGAAGTTAGTTCTATACTTACTTCATACATTTAAAGGCAAGATAATAAAAATAATAAAGTTTAGTTGCTTATTAGCTTTGTAGCAAATTGTCATAAAGTTAGTGATATAAAATTCAATTAGTTATTTTTAAAAATATTAACTTCTCGACATGCTGTCGAGAAGTGATTGATTTAATAATTTTATAGAAATTTATTGTAAAATAATTATTGCTTTTTTGATAATTGATTTTTATATTTATTAAAGTTTAAGAATATATAAGATAAGTCATCGCTTAGATTTGAACGAAGTGTTTTCTTTGAAATAAATATTATATTAATCATTATTTTAAATATGATTATAGGTATTAAAAATCTAATTATAATGCCTAGAGCAGAACTAAGTATAACTGATATTTTAGTGGCATCTATTGATTTAGTTTCCTCATTATATGCAATTTCGATAAAGGACGATAATGTTATGGCAAAAGAAACAATCCATCCTAGATAATCTGATTCTACTTTAATTGGTTTCCCACTATTATAATAATCAATGGCTAATTTTATATCATTTTTAGTTCTAAAGTTATATTGTTTTAATAATGATATGATATTGTCAAATCTTTGTTTTTCAATTTCGTTAGTAAAAATTTTTAATTTTTCTATAATATTAATTTTCTCTTTAATATTTATTTTTTTCATAGTTCTAATATAATTTAATGTAAAATATCCTATAACGAAAATAAAAAGTAAAGGATAAATAAAATAAGGCTTAATATTATTAGGAATTTTTAATAATGAAGAACTTAAAATTAATAAAAATGATGTAATCCAGTAAAATTTATTAAATTTAGTTTCTCTCAAATTCTTTTTGTACTTTTTCTCTATATTTTTAAACACAATATCACCTTCTAAATGTCTTTTATTATATCATAAATTGTATATATCTTTCCATTAAAATTGATAGAGTAACAAAACACTTCCATTTCTTGACAAAATTACTGAATAGTATTATAATTTCAGTAGAAATGTCAAAAAAGGAGAATACTATGAGAAAGTTAACTATAAAAGAGTTCGTAGATAAAAGTAATATTGAAATTATTGAAGAACTTATGAAAAAGAATAATGGTTATATTACTTCTAACGAGTTAGACATGTTCGATATACATAGAATGTATCTTTCAATTATGAAAGAAAAAGGAATTATAAAAAAGATATCATCAGGTATTTATATTGACTCTAACAAAATTGAAGATAATTATTATGTTTTTAGTTTAAGTATGCCTAATGTAATATTTTCTCATATGACAGCTCTTTATTTTCATGGTTTATCTATGACAGCTCCAACCGATGTATATGATGTAACCGTAAAAAGAAATTATAATAGTATTCATTTGAGAAAACATAACGTATTTTATGTTGATAATGCTGTATATGAACTTGGCCTTATAGAAATAAAAACATCTATGGAAAATAGAGTAAAAGCTTATGATATTGAAAGATGTATATGTGATATTATTAGATCTAAAAATAGAATAGATTCAAAGTATATTAAGCATAGTGTAAGAGAGTATATTAAAAGAAAGGATAAAGATCTCATTAAA
Organism: Candidatus Faecisoma merdavium; assembly: GCA_018716405.1. GTDB lineage: Bacteria > Bacillota_I > Bacilli_A > RF39 > UBA660 > Faecisoma > Faecisoma merdavium. Next base: position 4,469 of record DVJX01000078.1, read on the forward strand.
TTATATTCATATGCTAAAACACTGGGCATTAAGGAAGCTGTAATGGATTATATAGGTATGTTATATGAATAAAAACAATGATTTATTTAATAAAAAGATATTAGTAAATAAAATACAATGTAAAAAATGCAAAGACATTATAGAGTCTAAACATGTTCATGATTTTAAATGGTGCAAATGCAAAAGTATAGCTGTTGATGGTGGTTTAGAATATCTTAGAAGAATAGGAAATTTTGAAGATATAATAGAATTATCTGAATTTGAAAAGAAGTAGGAGGTAATCGATGAATCAAGATAAAATGCATTTAGTAAATAAAATATTTAATAATGAAACAATTAGAACAGTTTGGGATAAAGAACAAGAAAAATATTTTATAAGTGTTGTGGATATTGTGAGAGTTGTTTCAGAAAGCGATAATCCAAGAAACTATTGGAAAGTTTTAAAACATAGATTAAAACAAGAAGGAAATGAGTCGGTTACAAATTGTAACCAACTGAAATTAAAATCTTCTGATGGTAAGTATTATAATACTGATGTAGTTGATATTGAAGGAATGTTTAGAATAATTGAATCAATTCCTAGTAAGAATGCGGAACCAATTAAACAATGGTTAGCAAAATTAGGTAGTGAAAGGATAGATGAGACTTTTGATCCATCATTAGCGGCACAAAGAGCGATAGATTTATATAGATCCAAAGGATTTGATGAAAAATGGATTGCTAAAAGAATTAAGGGTATTCAAGATAGAAAACAACTTACTGATGTATGGAAAGATGGTGGAATAACTGAATCAAAAGAATATGCAATTCTAACAAATGAAATTTATAAAGAATGGTCTGGAATGACTGCAAAGCAATATAAATCATTTAAAGGACTTAGAAAAGAATCATTAAGAGATAATATGACAGACGTTGAAGTAGCATTAGCTGATTTAGGAGAAATAGCAACAAGAGAAATAGCTAAAAAGAAAAATCCAAAAGGCTTAAATGAAAACATTGAAGTAGCAAGACGTGGTGGTAAAATTGCTGGTAATGCCAGGGAAGACTTAGAAAAAGAAATTGGTGAAAGTGTAGTTACTAGTAATAATGCTCTAAACTACGAATATGTAGATGAAAAAGAAATTGAAATGAAATAAAGTTATATTTTAATTATTATGGAGTAAGTAGTATGGAAAATAAAATAATAAGTAATAAAGCACAATGTAAAAAATGTAAAGATATTATTGAGTCAAAAGATACTAATGATTTAAAAAGATGTGCTTGTGGCAGCATAGCAGTAGATGGTGGTCTAGAATATATTAAAAGAATGGGAAATCCAGATGATGTTATAGAGTTATCTGAATATGAGAAAGAAAAATCCAATCACTTATTATCTAGCCCTTTGAATTCAAATGTTATAAAAAATGATTTTCCTATAGTTAAAATTCCTTCACCATTATCCATATCCAATAGTTTTAGTAAAAATTTATTACCAGCAATAAAAATAAACAATTATTTTAGTGATTTAATTAATACTAATTTATCTTCTCCACTACAAAAGTTTTCAGAAACAATTTTAGAGAGTATAAAACCTAGTTATTTTGATTTTAATCATAGATTAGTGGAAACAATGAAACCAATTATTTCTATGCAAAACGAACTGATTTCTAACATAGTAAAACAGATGAATCCAATGCAAGAAATTGCAAAAAAACTTTCAGAAGCTTTAAAACCGATTACATCACAAGTAATTGATAGTTTACTTAAAATGACATCATATTTTGATGAATTATCAAAGAGTTTGGAAAAAGCGAGGGAAAACCCAGATAGTTTGCTAAATTGGATAGAATATTCAGAAAAGTTAAGTGAATATATTTGGACTATACCTTATGACATTTCTTCTGACGAATTAAAAAGCCTGACAACCATAGTAAATTCAGAAAAAGAATTTGATAAATATATGTTAAAGTATTTTGACAAAGCAAAACTTGAAAAATTGTTTAATGAATTATTATTCAAAATTCCATATAGACATAAAACAATATTAAAACAAACAAAAAATTCGTTTTATCAGAAGGATTATGCGTTGGCTAATACAGGAATATTATCAGTAATAGATGAATTATGCTCGCAATTTTTATCAGATAAGGGTTGCTTAAAAAGAAAAGATATATTTCTACCTATAGTAGAAATAATTGATAATAAATCGGATGACAATTTTGAAGTAATTCCGATCTTAGTGCTAAATGATAATATTAATGTAATATATGAAACTGTTGATTTTAATAAAAGAATTAAAATTAAAACAAATAAAAAAGTTAGAAGAAATTCTAGTCAACATGGAAAATATTTTTCGAATAGAAAGATAGATACAATAATGTTATTGAATACTGTTTATTACTTATTAATAGTTATGGATACATATAAACAATATGTAGGAAAGATTATTTATGTAAAAAATTCTGCTGAGCTTAGTTTTGCGAATACCACATATAGCAATGAGATAAAAAGATTTTATATTAGAAAAAAATATGTAAGAAAAAATAGAAAATAGTTACACAATGACCATCGCGAGGTCTTAATAGGAAGTTATAAAAGGAGAAGTAAATATGGGAAAAATATCCAATGCAATTCAAATGTTAAATTATTTAAATACCGGTAATAAATATACGGTGAAAGAATTATCTCAAAAATTAGGAATTACTGAACGCATGGTTAGGTATTATAAACAAGAACTAGAAGAATCTGGTATTCCAATAGAAACTTTTATGGGACCTAATGGTGGATATTTTATTATAAATAAGCAAAATCAATATAATCAATTCAATAAGTATGATATTCAAATATTAGAAAGTATATATGAAATTTTGAAAGATAATGATTATCTTTATATTGATAAATATAAAAAATTATTAGATAAAATCAAAACTACTAATGATATAAATGAAGAAAAAAGTAAGTATTTTTTTACTAATAAAATAGAAGACAATTCAAAGGTTTATTTTATTTTAAATGAAGCAATTGTTAACAATTCTAAAATAACTATTTTATATAGAAATCTAAATCAAGAATGGCAAGAGAGAAATATTCATCCAATACAAATTTTTAAATTTGATAATAGATTTTATGTTACAGCTTATTGTGAGTTAAGAAATGACATTAGGCATTTTGAATTTAATAGAATAAAAATAAAAGAAAAATAATAAAGACATAATATTTCCTATATATGTGTTATAATATGAAATATAAGAGGTGATATTATGTTTGAACGTCCAATCTTTATTGATTTTGATGGTGTCATATTTGATACTGAAAAAAGGGTAGTTCAGCAAAAAGAACAATTACCCAAAATAAGTTGGGAAGAATTTTTTGCAACATTAGATTGGTTTAAATTATTAGAGGAATCAAAAGTAATAAATAATGCTGTTGATTATATATTAGAGGGACAAGAAAAAAATAAAAAAATTGCTATTTTAACAAAAATACATACTTTACTTGAAATGCAAGCTAAAGTTAATAAACTTCGCAATTGTAATATTAATGTACCTATATTATTTGTTCCACCACATATTAAAAAAACTTCAATTTATCTACCAAATAATGGAGAAATATTAATTGATGATAGTATTAAAAACTTGAAGGATTGGAAAGAACATGGTGGTGTTGGAATACATTTTGATGAAAATCTAAATTTCAATTCTGAATTTCAAACAATAAATGTATTAAAAAAAGTCTTATAAGAGGTATATTATGATGGATGAATTATTATTAAAAAATTATCATAATGCTTTAGAACAAAAGTATAATGCAATTTGCTTTGATATTGATGGTACATTAACTGAAAACAATTCTACTAAAATAGATAAACGTATTTTGCCTTTGATTGCTAATTTATTAAATAGGCATATACCTGTTGTTTTTATTACAGGTAGAGGAGAAACTGGATTGCTTGATTTAAAAAAACAAATCGTTGATGGTTTAAAAAACAATTATGGAATCAGCAATTATGATTTGTCAAAATTGTATGCACTTACTAATGATGGTGCAAGGTTGTTTTTAACAAATGATGCTAGTAATGATATTTTTAATGTTAGTAAATATATTGCATCTTCGATAGATCTACAAAAATTAAAATGTTTAGATAAGGAATTATGGAAAAAATTAGAAGAAAAAGATTTATTAAAATATTGTAAAGTAACCTATTCTAAGGATGAAAAATTAGATGTTATAGTTAATATAAGAATTGCTACAACTACTAATGATGAAAGTATAAACAATAGAGTACTAGAAATTATTAATGATTTGATTGCTAATTCTGAATCAGAAAATATTAATTTAACGATAGGTGTTTATAATGGAAATAAAATATTTCAAATAGGAACAACTATTAAGAGTAATGCTATACAGGTTGCAGAAAAAATTATCGGCATACCACAAAATTCAATGCTGAGGATCGGAGACTGTGGTGATGAGTTAGGTAATGATTATAGTATGTTAAATTGTTCTCAAGGATTTAGTGTTGATAAAACAAGTGGTAAAATTGATAAATGTTTTCCTATTGTAGATAATAACAATAAAATATTAAAAGGTGTAGATGCAACGTTATTTTTGTTAAGCAAAGCTAAATTATTACCAACAATTTGTTTAGAACATGCTACGGAAACTAATTATACTAAAGCATATGCTAAGGTAGAAAGACAAATGAATTATGGTAAAAATAAAAGAATAATGGTTTTTAATGAAATTATAAATAACAAATTTCAATCAGTAGATGGAATATATGGATTATATGATAAATCAAGTGGTAGTATAAAGATTCCTATGTATGATTGGATTGGCATTGACGATGATAATCCATTAAAACAATTTTGGAACAAACAAGTTTTTTTGAATATGAAATATGCAATGCGTGATAATGAGAATATTTTGTTAAGAGGTTCTCAAGTATATTATTATTTTTTATCTAATCGTTATCACGACGAAATAACTAGAAATGATATAACTTCGAAAGATATGGTAGATATATGGTTAAATAACAATAAGACGTTTTTTATGGATGCTATAGAAGCTATAAGTAAAACAAGCAATTTAAATAGTTTAAATAATTCAAAAATGATTTTAGGAGTACTTGACAATATACGAAATGAATTATTAATATTATTAAATCAACAAATAATTAAAAGTAGTAAAAATCAAACATTATATATTAATTTAGAAAAAATTGATAAAAATACAGTGATGTATAAAATATACAAAAATTTATTAGATGTAGTTAAATTGATGAAATATATTTCTTTTGATGATAGTTACTCAATTGATAGTAATGAATTGTATTATGTATTAAATAATGCAATCATGGTTACAAATGAATTTCAATTAATGTTTTCACAAGAAAATATAAATGAAAATTATTCAAAGGAATTTAGAGCATATAGAGAAATTGATAATTTTGCTGAGAACTTTATTACTTGTTATTTAACATATAAAAATGATAATTACATATCTAATAAAGGAATATGCGGTTTATCATATGGTGGAATTGAACTTCCAATTATAATAAAGTCTATAAATAATGCTATAAGCGATGTATCAATTTTAAGATTTAATAAAAATGCAAGTGGGTATTCCAAAAAACAGTCAATTGATTTAAGATTTTTTGACATATCAAAATTAGGTGGAATTATGCAAGTTGGTATAGACAAAAATAAGAAGTATATTTTAGTTGATGACAATTTGCTTACTGGTAAAACGATGCAGCTTGCGTTGACTACTTTGTATGACATTGGAATAGATGTTGACAAAATAGTAGTTGTTAGATATCCAGGCGTTAATAGAATTAGTCAAATGTTTATGAATAATCATGGTGCTATAGATTACAGACTTTTTTTCAATTTTATTCAAGGTTTATATTTTCCTAGTCCATATAGTTGGAGAGACCCTAATAGTTTAAATCCTTATGAAGATTCTTTGGGCATTTTTGATTTAAATCGTAGGAAAATAATAGAATGTTTAGCCAAAAATGGTGATTATTATGAAAAAAGTGAAGTAGTATATGTAAAAAGGATGGTAAAAAATGAAAATTAAAATTGATACAAATAACTGGAGCCGAAAATTAGCTTATGAAACTTTTTCTAAATTTAGTGATCCATACACAGGTGTTGTTACAAAATTAGATATAACAAATATAATAAATTATTGTAAGCAAAATGATATTTCATTTTATGGATGTATGACTTATTTTGTGTTAAAGTCTATGAACGAAATAGATGCGTTTAGTTACGGCTATGGGAAAGAGGAAGGAAAATATTTTGTTTATAAATATGATTCTTTAGCAGTCACTGTAACTGTTATAAACAATAATAATGAGTTAAATTTTACAAGATATGTTGAATATAATGATGATATTTCAAGTTTTCTTTTAGATTTTTATAAAGCTACAAATGATGCTTCTAATGGCATTCCATATTATAAAATATCAGGATTGGAAAACATGAATAAAATTAATATAACTTGTATCCCATGGATTACTTTTTCTAATTTTAAAGATGCTATTGATTTAAAAGAAAAAAATAGCAAACCTAAAATTTGTTGGGGGAAGTATTATTTAGAGGATGATAAATATCTTATAGATGTTTCATTGTTAGTAAATCATGCGTTTCAGGATGGATATCATATCGGATTGTTTTTCAATAATTTACAACAAAACATATATAAATTAAAAATAGATAAAAATTTAGTGAAAGTAAGGTAGAATGTATGTTAAAAAAATATTGTAAACTTAATAATGGTAATTTAGATAATATGAATTATATTATTTATTTGCCGAAAAAAATATATGATGATTTACCGTTACTATTGTTTTTACATGGTATAGGAGAAAGAGGTAATAAAATAGAAAATGTAGAAAAATACGCTTTGCCAAAATATATGAATAAATTTGATATACCTTATATTGTAGTTGCACCACAATGCACTGATAATAATTTTTGGGATTACCACTTGAGAGATGTAGAAAAAATTTTAGAAGACGTTTACAAAGAATATAAATATAATAAAAGCAGAGTATGTATTTTAGGTAGTAGTATGGGTGCATTTGGAGCTTGGAATTATATTATGTCGAGGCCAAATTTGTTTAAAGGTATAGTATCCGTTTCTGGAGGAATAATGTTACCAATAGACCAAACATTATTATTGTTAAAGGAAAAAGCAATTTTAATATATCATGGAAACAATGATGATGTTATTGATGTTAGTTCAAGCAGACAAGCATATGACAAGCTTAAAAATATTGGTTCAACAAATGTAGAACTAAAAATTATAGAAAATGACAATCATTTTTTAACGTCTCATGCTTTTAAAGATAATTATTTGTATGAGTGGTTAGAAAAAAATATTTAAGTAGGTGAGCAAGTGAGAATAATTAGTATTGGAGATTTAGTAACAGATTTTTATTATAAAAATGGTAAATTAATAGGGGTAAATGGCGGAATGACTTCTCATAATATAATTGCTAATATTGCTAAATTAGGATTGGAAACATCTGTTTATGGTGTTTGTGGAAATGATATGGCTGGTACTATAGCAATTAATAGTTTAAAGGAACTTGGAACAAATATTGATAATATAAAAATTATTGAAGATATAAATACACGTTGCTTTCATGTTTCATATCAAGAATTAAATGGTAAATTTGATTTTGTTTCTAAAAAACGATGCCCTGTTTGTAATATGAAAAGATGGTATGAAGAAAGTAAAATAGATACAAACGATATTTTGAAAAAAATTAATAAAGATGATGTATTAGTATTTGATAATTTAAATGAGAAAAATCAAATCATTATAAATAATTGTGATAATAGAAAAATGTTAGATTTAGGTCAATATTTTGAACTAGATAATTATACTAATGAAGAAATAATAGAAAAATTAAGAAATAAATTTGATTTTATAAACTTAAACGAACGAGTAGAAAAATATTTAAAAAGTAGATTTTCTATGGATTCATTGGAAGATATATATAATTTATTGCATCCTAAAATGATAATTGTTACTAGAGGGAAAAAAGGTTCAGATTTCGTTTTTGATGATAATACAGTCAATAAAGAGTTAAATAAGCCTTCAATAGAAATTGATCCAACAGGTGCTGGTGATGCATTTTTTGGAATATTTATTAGTGAGTATGTAAAAAATAACTATATTATTGATTATAAATTTATAGATACAACTTTTGAAAAAGCTACAAAATTAACAAGTAAAGTTGTAAAAAAATTTGGCGCTAGAGGGCATATACAATCATTGTATAAAATTAAAAGGATAAAAAATTTTTGTTCTTGTGAAAATTTTGAAATTTCAGTAAGAAAAAAAATAAAAAGATGTAACATAAATATCAATAATTTAGAAAAAAGGGTAATAAATGCTATTAATAGTAACGCTTATGAAAAATTAAAATCTATTAATTTTTCTAGTAGAAAGAATTATCTTTTTGTAGGTACAGGTGGTTCTTTCGCTGGAGCAAAATTTTCTGAAAAAATTATTAACAATTTGTATGGTTCGAACACAATAACTTTGTTACCTAGGAATGTATATTATAGGAATAATGATAGTGTTGATAATGTATTTTTATTTACATATTCTGGTACTACAAATGATTTACTTGTGGGAACGTCTTTATTAGGTAATGATAAAAAGTTTATTATCACAAAAGGTGAAATTCAAAAGGTAGTAACAAAGACTAATATTTCTAAAAAAAATATAATATCTTATCGTACTAATACCAATAAAGGAAAAGAAAGAGGTTTCTTATCTTTTGAAGGAGCATTGGCTCCAGCTAGTTTGTTTTTAAAATTATATTTTGAAAAAAATGCAGATGATGATCTAGAAACTTTTATTAAAAATAGCATCAATTATTGGAAATATTATTTTGAAGATTATTTTAAAAATAACAAAAAAAGTTTAAAAGATTTTTTTGCAAATGGAAGTTGCTTTAATATTTTTACAGGTGATTTTTCAGAATCAGCAGCAGCAGACTTAGAAAGTAAAATAATTGAATCAGGAGTTTTTAATTGCTTAATTCATGAAAAGAAAAATTTTTCTCATGGAAGATTTATTAATTATGAACATTTAAGTGATAAAAAAAATATATACTTTAAATCAAAAAGTATAAGTACATATGAGAAAAGGCTATTAGATTATTTACAAAATGATTATAATATAATAATTGAAAGTAGATATGATGGAATATTATGCGAGTATGATTTATTAGTTGCTTCTCAATATTTTATTTATTTTATATCAAATTTTCTTGATATAGATATATCTAAGCCTTCATATAGTGAAGACGCTATGAAAATATATTTTTACAAAGGGGAATTATAATTAATTACACAATGACCATCACGAGGCACTGCAAAAATGTGATAAAATTATCTAAATGGTTTGAAAAAATGTGATAAACTATAGTATATTTCTTTCAAAAGTGTGATATAATGTTACTAAAGGAGATGATACTATGAAAAGATTTATAACAGAGAAACTAATTAATTGGAAAAATAGTAAAGATAGAAAACCTTTGATTTTAAAAGGCGCAAGACAAGTTGGTAAGACATATATTTTGAAAGAGTTTGGTAAAAATTATTATGAAAATGTGGCTTATTTTAACTTTGATCATGATGATGGACTAGCTGAACTATTTTTAAATACCAAAGATCCTAAAAGAATTATTGAACAATTATCTTTAGCGAATGGTAAAAAAATAAATCCTAGTACTACATTAATTATATTTGATGAAATACAAGAATGCCCTAATGCATTAAATTCTTTAAAATATTTTTGTGAAGAAGCAAGTGAATATCATGTTGCTTGCGCAGGTTCCCTACTTGGAATAAGACTTTCTAAAACTTCTTTTCCAGTTGGTAAAGTAGACTTTTTAAATTTATATCCAATGACTTTTAGTGAATTTCTAATTGCTGATGATTCAGAAAACTTAGTTGAAGTTATGAAACAAACTAGAGAAATAAGAGAAATTCCTAAATTGTTTGAATCTCAACTTATTGAAAAATTAAAGATTTATTACATAATTGGTGGAATGCCAGAAGTAGTATATAGTTGGGTAAACGATAAAGATATAGAAAAAGTTAATAAGATTCAAAAAAACATTTTAGATTCTTATGAAAATGATTTTTCAAAGCATACAGATGCAAGTGAGGCAAATAAAGTATCATTAATTTGGAATGGAATACCATCACAGTTAGCAAAAGAAAATAAAAAATTTGTATATCAAGTAGTCAAAGAAGGAGCCCGTGCTAGAGAATATGAAGGAGCTTTAAATTGGTTGAATGATGCTAATTTAATATCTAAGTGTTATTTAGTTAATAAATGTGCATTTCCTTTAAAAGCTTATCATGATTTATCTGCTTATAAGATTTATATGAATGATGTTGGACTTTTAAGAAGAATGTCCAATTTAGATAGTAGAATTGTTTTAGATGGTAATAGACTTTTTGAAGAATTTAAAGGTTCATTTACTGAAAATTATGTTGCTAACGTGTTAAACTATTTATTGGATGAATCACCTAATTATTATACTTTTGATAGAAATGAAATAGATTTTGTAATACAAAGAAATAATAAAATAATTCCTATAGAAGTAAAATCAGATAAAAGTACTAATCATAATAGTTTAACAAAATATAATGCTAAAAACGATAATGAAGTATCATTTAGATTCTCATTAAACAATTTAAGTAAAAATGGTAAAATAATAAACATTCCACTTTATTTTATAGAGTATATTAATGAGTTGAATATATATTAAAAGAAAGTAGGAGAAGTATATGGATAATAAACTTAATAATATGTTAAATGAATTTTTCGCTAATACTGATGCACAAAATGATGAAGAACTTAATGAAAAATTACAAGAATTTATAGTCAAGTATAATAATGGTGAGATAGATTACACAAATACAATTTTAGATGATGCATATGAATTATTAGAACAAGCAGAAAAAGCTAAAACTAAGAATCAAGCAATTAAATTAGCAAAAAAAGCTTATGAAATGTGCCCAGATTGTTTTGATGCAATATTATTTCAAGTGGATTTAGAAGAAAATTCCATTAAAAGGGATAAATTGTTGAATGAAGGATTAGATTTTGAAAAAAATAGATTAGAAGAAGAAGGATATTTTGAAAAAGATAATATAGGACATTTCTATGGTATATTTGAAACACGCTCATATATTAGAGGTTTATATAGAAAAGCTGATTATTTAATTGCTGATGGAAAAGCTAAACAGGCTAGAGATGTATGTTTAGAGATACTTAGATTAAATAATAATGACAACACTGGTGCTAGATACTTATTAATGGCTATATATGCTTATTTAGAAGAAGAAAAGGAAATGTTAAAATTATATAAAAAGTATCCAGAAGAAGCATTAGAAATGTTATTTCCACAATTCGCTCTTTATTATAAATTAGGAAAAGATAAAGAAGCCAAAGAATTATTAGAAAAAATTAACAAAGCTAATCCACATTTTATAAAATTCTTTAAGGGAACTATTAAAAGAAATGAAGATATTCCGTATGGACATTATAGCAAAGGTGATTCATCAGAAGTAATAATGTATTTTGAACAATATGATTTCTTAGTTATGACACTACCAAATATTCATGAATTTGTATTAGAAAATAGTAAAAAATCAAAAATAAATTAACCACACTTTAACCATCGCGAGGTGGGGAAGGTGCGGAAGTAATATACGCACTAAGAAATAAAGATACATTATCTAATTTAGTATTACAAGAATTAGCTAAAGAAGGTCAAACAATAAGAAAAGCATATCAAAGAAGATTACCAAGTGATACATCAAAAGATTATTATTTTATGCAAAGAAATACTGGAATAACTGAACCAATAACTGTGGAATATGGATTTTTGGATACCAAAGCAGATGCAGATAAACTAAAAAATAACTATATAGATTATGCAGAAGCTGTGGTAAGAGCGGTATTAAATTATATAGGCTATACAGAAGGTTCTAATAATACTTATACAGTAAAAAAAGGAGATAGTCTATATAGTATTGCTAAAAAATATAATATTAGTGTAGAAGAATTGAAAGCAGCAAATAATTTATCAAGTAACTTATTAACAATAGGTCAAGTTTTAGTAATACCAGAAGTAGAAAAACAGCCAGAAGATTATACCATTTATACAGTAAAAAAAGGAGATACTTTATATGGTATAGCAAATAAATATAATACTACTGTGGATAAAATAATTGAATATAATAATTTACCTTCAACAGTTTTAACAGTAGGACAACAAATTTTAATTCCAAATGTTTATACCGAAAATAATCAATATGATACTTATATAGTAGAAAAAGGAGATAGTTTATATAAAATAGCTAATGAATTTAATACAACAGTAGATGAATTAATGAAAATAAACAATTTAAGTAGTAATTTATTAAGTATTGGGCAAAAATTATTAATACCTAAAAAAGAAACAAGCAATGAATTTGAATATGTTGTAAAAGCAGGAGATAATTTATATAGTATAGCAAATAGGTATAACACAACAGTAGATGAAATAAAAAAATTAAATAATTTATCAAGCAATTTATTATCAATAGGTCAAATACTTAAATTACCAACCCAAGAAAATAATACTTATATTGTAAAAAGTGGAGATAATTTATACAGTATAGCAAATAAGTATAATACTACTGTCGATGAAATAAAGAAAAAAAATAATTTGACTAGTAATTTATTAACGATAGGTCAAATTTTGATAATATAAAAACATCTAATTAAGAATAAAACTTCTTTTTAGATGTTTTTATTAATGTATTTGTTTGCATATTCCTGGATCAGGATTATAGAAACAATGACTTTTATATCTGCCAGAAAATTCTTGATCATACCATAAATCTTTACATTCTGCATCCCCACTAGGTGAATAAAACCAAAGAGCATTAGTGGCTGGAAAATAATATTCACCTCTTAAAATTCTATCAGCTAGATTTAATTCTGAAGTTGTGGGATTACCAAAAAATAAGGGACTATTAACTCCAGCAAATTGATTTGCTTGATATAAAGCATCAGTGATTGTATTAATATTTTTGAATGTTAAGCAGTCAGCAAGAACACGATTTACAACAACATTTCCCACCATTAGCATACCTAAGTCACCTTCTCCGACTGCTTCTGCTCTCATTATTCTTGCTAAAAGTTCTTTTTCTTTAGTATTATATTTTATAATCATAACAAAACCACCTATAAAATAATATGTTTATAAATAATAAAATTGATAAAAATATTGTAATATGATAAACTTTGTGATATAATCTAAATATAAATTTGTTTAGGGGTGTAATTCAATGGTAGAATGACGGTCTCCAAAACCGTTCATGTGGGTTCAACTCCTGCCACCCCTGCCAGATGTTAATAGCTCCAAAATTATTTGGAGTAAATATATATTTTGACCATAGAAATAAAGGGTTTCTATGGTTTTTATTTTACCTTAGAAAAGAGGTAAAAAAAATGAAATATATAGTTGAAAAATTAACAAAAAGAGAAGAATTAGAGAGTAAAATTAAAGTATTATGTAGTTTTAAAAGTATTAAATTTAATATTAAGCAAGGAAGGATAATATCAATAGATAATACTAATATAAGTTTTATTGTTCCTCATAAAATCATTTTAGATATAAATAAATATAAAATACTATTGTTATATTTTGATAACGATAATTTATTCCTTTATGATAGACGAATTCCAATAAATATTAAAAAGTTGGAAAATATAATATCTAAATTAAAAAATCGTTAGAAAGGAATATGCATTAGTAATGTATTTGGTAAAATATTATGTCTAAAAGTAAATTAGGAATGATATCTTTTGATATTAATAAAAAATTTAAAAGTAAAGAAGAAGCATATAGATATGGTAAAAGATTAAAGGAATTTATTAGATATAGTTGTAATAAGTATAATTGGGCTGCACAGGCATTAATATGTATAAGTAATATTAAAGGTAGTAGTTCATATTTATATTTTGAACATAGTGGCAAAATTGGAAGACCAAAGAAAAAAAGAGAAAATTTTGAGATAAAGATAAATGTTGATTGGCATATACATGTTTTATTAGTATCTAAGCCAAGTTATGCTTTTTGGAATAAAATAAAAGAGTATTTAGATAAAAATTGGTTTGGCGGGAAAAGAAATGATTGTATAAATTGTAATAATAAAAAGGTATATAAAAAGAGTTGTAATATTAACATAGTTGAATATTATATAAATCAAAGTGAAGAAATATTATTTTGTAATTATAATTGTAGAGATTTAATTCCAAAAGGTTATAGTTTAAAAGATTTATATTATGCTAATTTGAAAATGCATTCATCAAATAAGTATTATAGAAAATATATAAATAGGAAAGACGAAATAGATAATAATTATTATAAAATAAAAGATTTTTATTGGAATGTTACTAAAGAAAAAAATGAAAAAGATAAAAAGGCATTTATGAAATGTGTTCAATTAAGAAAAATTGCAGAAAATTACGAAAAATTAGAAATAGGTAATTTAAAAAGAGATAATAATGTACAGAATGTTAGTCATCAAAGAATATTTGATGAAACGCCATTTTAAAAGGAAATGACAATAAAAAAAAGATAGAATTATCTATCATATAATATATATAATTATATATATAATTTATATAAAAATAAGTATAAAGTTAAAAGATAAATTAGTCTTTATAAGTATAAAAATTAGTATAAATAATTAAAAAAATATATATACATATTTATTGTTACTTTCGTTATAAATAGTAATGTTATTGATGGTTAATACTTAAATTTGTATATATATTTTCTACTTGTTATCATTTAATCCATCTATATATGCTTCTGCTTTTGCTCTATTTATATTAGATAATTTGTTTATTTTGTTTAATAATAAAAAGTCATTTTCACTAATGTTATTAGGTTTAATATCGTCTATTGGCATATTATATTTAGTTCGGCATAATAAATAATCGATAGATGTATTATAATAATTAGCAAGTTTAATGAGCATATCGGAACTTGGGAATACTCTGCCAGTTTCATAAGAAGATATAGTTTCTTGGGTTGTATTTAAGTCTATTGCTACTTTTGTTTGTAATAAATTCTTTGAAACTCTAATTTCTTTTAAGTTATTTTTCATAATATTGCCTCCTAATATAATTGTCTCATTATTAGAAATTAGTGATAGCAATATTAGTTATATTTGTATGCTTAATATTATATATTTTATGATATAATTTATATAAGTTAAGGAGTTTTAGATATGAAAGATAGATTAGAAGATAAATGGACTATGAAAATATGTGATAAATTAAAAGATGAATTAGATAATAATAAATATGAAATAAGTTGTTTTGATAAGGTGCCTTATTCGGTATATATAGAAGACTATAAAAATGAAGAAGAAAAAATTAAATATAGGAAATATGAAGTTGATTTAGTAATAAAAGAAAAGCGAGGAAAAAATTTAGTGCCAAAGGTAATAATTGAAAGTAAATATAATACCTACTCTACCCATGATGTTATTACTTATAGCAATAAAGCAAAGGCACATAAAGAATTATATAATGGTTTAAAATATGGTTTTATGATTGGTAATAGTAATGAAAAAAGTATAAAGTCGAGATTATTAAGCCATGGAGAAAATTTTGATTTTATGTTTGTTTTTAGTGATGAGTTGCCTACTGATAAAGAATGGAATTTATTTGTTAATGTTATTAAAAGAAATTTAGATAGCTCAAATAAATATGAAAGTATTATAAGTGATAGAAATAAGAAAGATAAAAATAATTATATATGTATCGAAAAGCAGTTTAATTTTTATGAATAAAATATTTGATAATTTAGAGCAATTTTAAAGGACTTTTTGTATTTTATTATAAATTATATTAGATTGATTAAATTAATTGTTATTTGATAAAAATTGAAGGTATAATGAGATAATTATATATTGTATTTATGTAATTGATATTGATAAGGTGGTTTATTGTGGCAAAATTAAATATTGTTTGTGGAAATATTTTAGATTATTTAGATAACAAAGATTTAATAGTTAATAGTTCTAATGAAAATATGCTTTGTGGTAGTGGTGTTTGTAATTTAATATATAAAAAGGCTAATAAAAAATTGTTAGAAGAATATTGTAAAAAGCAGTATAAAGATAATATGAAAGTAAATGAAATTAGATTTACAACAGGGTTTAATTTAGGAATAGATATATTACATATATATTGTCCTAAGTATTATGAATATAAAGATAATAATGTTGCAATAGATGATTTATTATTTAGTTATTATAAAATAGTAATTGAGGCAAAAAAGAATATGTATAAAGGTATTATTAGCGTTAGTTTAGGAACTGGGGCACATGGTTATAAACATAATGATATAGCAAAAAAAGTTGTGGATTTATTAAATTATTTAGTATTAAAGTATGATATTGATTTTACATTAGTATTGCCTAATGAAGAAACAAAAGAAATGTATTGTAATTAACTACAAATATTATAGTTCTATATAATAATTAGCAAATTTATAGTATAATTATGTTAGTTGATTTTGAAAGGATGGTAATATGAAAATAGGATTTAGAACTCCAAGTTTAAAGAAAAGTTTCAAATTAAGGACTACTGGGAAACTAAAAAGGAGTATTAAAAAATCTATAAATCCATTATATGGAAAAAAAGGAATGGGTTTTATTAATAACCCAAAGAAAGCAGCATATAGCAAAATATATAATAAAACATCCTTTGGCTTATCAGATATTATAAAGAAAATGTTTAAATAGAATTAGGTGAAGTGTATGAAAAAAGTTTTAAGTTTATTTATAATTGCATTATTTATATTTTGTAATACTGAAATTGTTGATGCTACATCTGGTTTTTTAAAATCAAATAGTATAGTAAGTTGTAATGGTGTTACATATGGACAACATGGAGATGGCCATTGGCATGTTGCTGTGAAAAATGAAGATGGTAGATACAATGCTTCTGGTAGTCCTATTTATTCTAATCCATGCGGAAATCTTTCTAATAATAATTCTAATAATAATTCTGATAATATAGTTCCTAGTAAAAGTGATGATAATACTTTAAAATCTTTAACAGTTAATAATGAGAATGTTGAAATTAGTGAAAATATGAATTATAAAACTAAAGAAACTTTTGTAACAATTGAGGCAATTGCAAATGATAATAAGGCAAGTGTAAAATATAATAAATATAATGATTTATCTATGGGAGAAAATATTATATCATTAATTGTTATTGCTGAAAATGGAAATGAAAAAGAGTACAAACTAAATATTATTAGAGAAAAAGAATTAAGTGATAACAAAAATATAAAAATTAAAGTTGATGATAAAGAATTAGATTTTATTAATTTTCAAAATGATGATGTTGTTATATCGTCAGATGAAAACAAAATAAATATTACTTATGACTTAGAAGATGAAAATGCAAAAGTAAACATAAATGGTAATGAAAACTTAAAAGTTGGTAAAAATGAAATAATAATAAAAGTAACAGCGGAAAATGGCGAGGAACAAGAATATAAAATAATTGTTAATAAATTAAGTAAAACAGAAGACATAATTTATGGAATTATTTCTTTAGCATTTATTGGCTTTATTATTTTAGGAATTATTTA
>DVJX01000009.1 GCA_018716405.1 Candidatus Faecisoma merdavium
TTCAAAACATTTAAAAAACTTCTAATATTATCTGTTTGCAATTTAGACATTCTACTTTTAGAATAAGCTATCAACTTTAAAAAATCTGCTTTTGTTTTATCATTTAACACATCTAAATTTTGAACAAATGAAAATTCACTTAAGTTTGAATTTCTCTTTAATATAGAAATCATTCTAAAAACTGGCAAATTATAATCATTTTCAAATAATATATCACTAATATCATTGGAAGATCTATAATTAGTTGTATTTTCTAAATATTTAATATATTCTTTTTTAGATTTTAAAGAAATTTTATCATATATTGTTTTTTCATAATCTAAAACCATTTTCAAAAAGTTTAAATAATAATTATAATCACTATTATCTTTTCCTTTTTTACACTCAATATTTCTTAATTTTTTATAAATTTTTCTAATTGATTTAGATAAATTAATCAATCCGTTTATAATTTCATAATCACTTGTATTTAATATATTTTCTTGCATTAAATTACCTCCATTATATAAATTAAAATCTTTTTAAACTAACTATTTTAGGAATTTCTACATCTTCTTTTTGATGATTAAAACAATCACCAAACAATTCTAAAACTTGACTATCATGCCTTAAGTCTAATAGATCATATGTGCCATAAAAAAACAATTCTTTTACTTCATTAACAGTTTCTTCATCTGATACTATAATTAAACTTCTTATATAATAACTTTGAATAATTATTTTACTTCTTACATCATTATTTTTTAAATCATAATCATAATACTTTTGTATGTTATAAAAACTCAATTTAAAATGATTTGAAAATATTATATATCTAATGCTATTTAATAACTTTTTATCTTGATTATACATGTCAATAAATATTTTTGCTAAAAGATATGGTTCATTATTTATTTTAAATTTATTTTGAATTAATTCTTCTTCTATTTCACTAAATAAGAAACTAATTCTGTATATTATATTGACATATTCTGAATCAATAGTACTATGACTTTCTTTATCCAATATAGCTAAAAAACATCTTAAATTATCTAGATAAAACTGATAAAATATTTTTTTATTATCTTCTACTAATTTCGAAAGAATAAATTGAAATCCGCTATCATATTTATCCAAACCAACATCATTAATAAAATCTATATAATTTTTATTTTTATCAAGTTTTAACAAAATCCTTAAAATTTCTAAATTAATATTATTATCAAAAAGAATTTCATAGCTTTTATTAGTAACTCTATATTCATTTAAATTTTTCAAATAACTAATATATTTTTCTTTAGTTGAATTATCTAGTCTTTTATATATATTTTCTTCTACTTCTAATAAACTTTTAAGTTCTTTCAAACATGAATTATAAACTTCAGAATCTTTTGCATTTTCTTTTTCCAAATTAATTAATTTGTTATAAATATCTTTTATTGCTTTTGATGTATTAATTAGAAAAGAAATATCTTCGCAATCGCTTTTGCTCATATCATATTTTTCCATAAGTCACTTCCTAATTAATTTGTTATATTATCACATTTAATCATAAAATACAATATATTATTTAATTTTAGTTTTTAAACTTGCTTTATTTATAATATTATTACCATATTTTTCTTTTAAAACATCAACAACATTATCAATTACACCATCATCACTTACAGCATCAAATAATGAACATTGATAATTAACATTATCAACTAATTTATCTAATCTTACACCTATTAATCTTATTCTCTCATCATTCCACATTTCATCTAATATTTCTTTAGCCTGCATATAAATTTCACTAGTAATATTTGTTGCATTCTTTAATTTTCTTTGATGAGTTTTTCTTTTAAAATAATTATTTTTTAATATAACACACACTACTGTAGCATATTTTTTTTGTTTCCTTAATCTAATACATACTGCCTCACATAATTTCATCAAATAAGGATATAAATGTGTTGTTGAAGTAATATCTTTACTAAGCGTTAATTCATTACTTATTCCCTTTGGAATATAACTTTCACTATTTACAAAATCATTATCAATTCCCTTAGCTTGATTTATTAAAAAACCAGCTTGATTTTTAAAATAAACAAATAATTTTTCATAAGGATAATTGGCAAGATCTCCTATTGTTGTAATTCCTAGACTGATTAATTTTTCGCTTGTTTTTTTACCTATCATAAATAAATCTTCAATTGGTAAAGGATACATTTTATCTATAATTTCACTATCATATAATGTATGAATTTTATTTGGTTTACTAAAGTCACTAGCCATTTTAGCACATAATTTATTATTAGCGATACCAATATTTACAGTAAAACCTAATTTTTCATATATTTCTTTTTGAATTTTTTTTGCAAACTCATACTCATCACCATATAATTTTTTTACTTTACCATAGTCCAAATAGCATTCATCAATACTAGCTATTTCTATATCAGGAGTATACTTATTTAAAAGTTCAAATAATTTATTACTCATTTCATTATAAAATTTGTAGTTAGGTGGGAAAATTTTCAAAATGTTACACTTTTTTTTAGCCTCATATAAATTCATAGATGTATAAATACCTAATTTTTTACAAGAATTAGACTTGGCTAAAACAATTCCCTTTCTTGCTGTAGGATCTCCCCCAATAACTGCATAGGAGTTCCTAATATCATAATTATATCCATTATTAAGTAATTCAATTGCTGTCCATGATAAAAAAGCATTATTAACATCTATATGAAATATTATTTTTTCCATTATAACCACCTCTATTAAATTTTAACATTAATAATATTTAATGTAAACAAAGTACGAATAAATTTTCGTATTTTGTTATAGTTTTTTGCTTACTCATCTTTTTTTGTTTTACATATTATATAGCGAATTATATAGCGAAAGGAGAATTAAATATGAATAATGATTTAAACGAATACACTAATGATTGTAATAATGGTTGCCTTTGCCAAGTAATAAAATGCTTAATTGATATTTGTGAATCTGGGCCAACTGGACCTCAAGGTGCTACTGGACCTACTGGACCATGTGGTTGTACAGGATGTACCGGTCCTCAAGGCGCAACTGGGGCTAACGGTCCTCAAGGAAGAACTGGAGATACAGGAAATCAAGGCCCCACTGGACCTACTGGACCTCGAGGCGCTACTGGACCTCAAGGTGCTACTGGACCCACTGGACCTCAAGGTGCTACTGGACCTACCGGACCTCAAGGCGCAACTGGACCTACCGGACCTCAAGGTGCTACTGGACCTACTGGACCTAAAGCAGAATCATTCCAAAGTTACGCTATGGTACATGATTTATCAAATTCAACTGTACCTACCCAAAATCCTATTTTATTTCAAAACACTAATTTATCAAGCAAAATATCTTATAGTCCAATAACTGGAGATTTTTCAATACCAGAAAAAGGAATATATATAATTCATTGGTGGGTTAATGTCAGAAATAAAGGAAAAGATTGTGAAGATAAGGCACTAAGTATAGAATTTAGAAAATTCTGGCCAAATGTTGAATTAATTGCACATTCATCAACTCATAACAAAGTATCATGTTGTCAAACTGGAACAATTAATGGAAATGCTATTTTTGAAGCTACAGCTGGAGGTAGCTATAGATTAGTTAATGCATCAGAAGTAGACTTTGATTTAGTTCCAAATGATTTATATTCAGGGTGTGTTTCTATTACTAGAATAAATTAAAAAAATATGGAAATTCCATATTTTTTTAATTTATTTCTAAAGGGTTGTTGTCTAAATCTTTATCAACTAACATCTCATGCATATATTCTTCTTCTGTATTTAAAAATACATCTTCAATCCTATCAACTCGGCATCTTTCTGCTTTTATAATTGACAATATTTTATCGGCTGCAACATCTATTTCATCATTAACTACAACATAATTATATTTAGTAACATCATTCATTTCTTGATATGCTATTTTAAATCTTTCTAATATTTTTTCTTTAGTGTCAGTTCCCCTTCCAACTAATCTTTTTTTAAGTTCATTTAAAGAAGGTGGCATTATAAATATAAACAATGCTTCAGGTATTAATTTTTTTATTTGCATAGCACCTTGAATTTCTATTTCTAAAATTACATCTTGACCTTTGCTCAAATGTTCTTGTATATATTTTTTTGGTGTCCCATAGTAATTATTTGCATATAAAGCATACTCTAAAAAATAATCATCCTTTATTTTTTCTTCAAATTCTTCTTTAGTACAAAAATGATACGTAATTCCATCAATATCATTAGCTCTCATAGGCCTACTTGTTTCAGAAACTGACAACCACAAATTATTATTTTTCTCTAACATTTTATTTATTATTGTTCCTTTTCCAGCACCTGATGGAGCTGAGATAACTATTAATAGCCCCTGTTGTTTAGATTTTATCATATTTAACACCTCTTTTTTATGATTTTCATTTTTAACAAAAATTATTTATAATTATTAATTGTTTTTTAATTTTATAGCAAAACC
>DVJX01000079.1 GCA_018716405.1 Candidatus Faecisoma merdavium
TTTATTTATCTTTTTATTAAAAATAATTGGAAATAAATTTTTCATCTTATTCTCCTTTATAAATATTTTTTAATTCTTTTAATGTTCGATATAGGTGATTTTTTACTGTTGATTCATTAATATTTAAATGATTAGATATTTCTTTTATAGTTAATGATTCTACATAATATAAATAAAATATTTTAAATATGATAATATTTTTATTTTTTAAATATTTCCATATTTCTTCTAAATTGTTTTTATCGATAATATTTTTTTCAATATTAATATTGTTTTTTAAATTATTTATTTCTGTTTTGGTAAATAAATTTTTAATTTTATAAGATAATCCATAGTATTTGTTAATTTTATTTTTTGCTATACCAATTACATAATTATTAATATTATCTATATCATTGTTTTTTAATAATTGTTTATATAGAGCGATGTATGCATCTTGAATTATGTCATTAATATCATCTACATTATTACATTTACACACTACATATTTAACGACTATATTATATGTTTTATTGTACACTTCGTTAAATTCATTTAAATATTTGAACCACCTTACACCATTATAGTTCTTTTTTAATTATAAAAAGTTTCAAAGTTATAATAATTATATAATAAAATTGTTAATTTTTAAAATGTTAAGAAAATTGTTGACAATTTTATAATATAAGAGTAAAATGCTATGTAATTATTTAAAAAGAGTTGAGGAGTATGGAAATAAATTTATTTAGTTATTACTCTTCAACTATTTTGTGTAAAAAGGTAACTTAAAATATTTTATGTTGCCTTTTTTTGTATATTTAGGAGGTTTAAAAAAATGACATTAAATGATTTGTTAACAAAGTTAAAGGAGTATAATCCAGAAGAAGTGGAAATAGTAAAAAAAGCTTATGAATACGCTAATAATTTGCATGATGGCAATTTAGACAAAGTGGAGAACCATATATAATTCATCCATTAAATGTTGCTTATATTTTGGCAGATATGCATGCTGATAGGGATACTGTATGCGCAGGGTTACTTCATGATACATTAGAAGATACTAAAATAACAAAAGAAGATATTATTCATGATTTTAATCAAAATGTTGCTAATTTAGTTGATGGGGTTACTAAGTTAGCAAAAATGAATTTTTCTTCAAAACAAGATCAAAATTATGCTAATACAAGAAAAATAATAACTAGCATAACTGATGATGTTAGAATAATAATTATTAAATTAGCTGATCGACTTCATAATATGCAAACTTTACAATTTAAAACAGAATTTAAACAAAAAGAAAATTCATTAGAAACAATGGATATATTTGTACCCCTTGCTTATTATATTGGAGCTTATAGAATTAAATCAGAATTAGAAGATTTAGCACTACAATATCTATATCCTGATAAATATAAGAGAATTGAAGATATTAAATTAATAATAGAAATAGAAAGTCAAAGATGTTTGAATGAAATGCTACAAACTATAAATTGTATTTTAAATGATGAAAGTATTCCACATGAAATAAAGGTAAGAACTAAAAATATATATGGTATATATAAAAGAATGGAACAAGGACATAAATTATCTGATATTCATGATTTATTATCTTTAAAAATAATGGTTGATGATATAGCTAATTGTTATCAAACATTAGGATTAATTCATTCTAAATATCATCCAATAAATGATAAATTTAAAGACTATATTTGTAGTCCTAAAACTAATATGTATAGATCTTTACATACTACTATTTTTGGTGAAGATGAAAGATTAGTTCAAACACAAATAAGAACATTTGATATGGATAAAATTGCTTCATTTGGTCTTACTGCTTATTGGGATATAAGTAAAGGAAAAGCTAGGTATGTAATGCAAGAAAATTTAAGAAATAAATATCAATTTTTTAAATCATTAATTGAAATTAATCACGTTTTTTCTGATAATCAAGAATTTGTAAGACAAGTAAAATCAGAATTATTTTCTGATAGAATATATGTTTATACAACTAAAGGTGATATAATAGAATTACCAAAAGGTTCTACGACTATTGATTTTGCTTATAATATTGGACCTGATGTTGGAAATACAATGGTTTCAGCTATAGTTAATGATAGATGTGTATCTCCAGATTATGTTTTACAAAATAAAGATAGAGTTAGAATTATAACTGATATATTATCTTATGGACCAAGAGAGGATTGGCTTGACAAAGTAGTAACTACTCAAGCAAAAAGTTTAATAAGAGAGTTTACTAAAAGGTATGTTATAAATGCATAATCATGATAATTAAAAAATAAAGATGTAGAAAAGGAGATTATATGGGAAATATTATATTAACAGGAGATAGACCAACAGGAAGATTACATTTAGGACATTTAGTTGGTTCGTTAGCACAAAGAGTGCAATTACAAAATTCTGGATTATATGATGAAATGTATATAGAAATTGCAGATTCACAAGCAACAACTGATAATTCAGGAAATATACAAAAAGTAAAGGATAATGTAATAGAAGTAGCTTTAGATTATTTGTCATGTGGATTAGATCCAAAAAAATGTACAATTTTTTTACAATCAGAAGTTCCAGAATTAAGTGATCTAACATTCTATTACATGAATTTAGTTACTGTTGCAAGATTACAAAGAAATCCAACTGTAAAACAAGAAATTGTATATAGGGGATTTCAAAACTCATTGCCAGTAGGATTTATGACTTATCCTATTAGTCAAGCCGCAGATATAACAGCATTTGATGCAAATATAATTCCAGTTGGTGATGACCAATTACCAATGATAGAACAAACTAGAGAAATAGTTCGTACTTTTAATAGACTATATGGTGATACATTAGTTGAACCACAAGCTGTTTTACCTCAAAATACTGCTTGTCATAGATTACCGGGTACTGATGGTCAAGCTAAAATGAGTAAATCAATAGGAAATTGTATTTATTTATCTGATAGTAAAGAAGATGTAAAAAGAAAAGTAATGGGTATGTTTACAGATCCAAATCATTTAAGAGTACAAGATCCAGGTGTAACCGAAGGTAATCCAGTATTTATATATCTTTCAGCATTTTCAAAAGATAAACATTTTGAAGAATATTTTAAAAATCCAGAAACGGGAGAAATTGAATATAGAAATTTAGATGAATTAAAAGCTCATTATGAACGTGGTGGTTTAGGGGATATGAAAGTTAAAAAATTTTTAAACTATGTTTTAGAAGACACTTTAGCCCCAATTAGAGCTAGAAGACACGAATTGGAAAAACATATACCAGAAGTTTATCAAATTTTATTTGAGGGAAGTGAAAAAGCAAGATTAAAAGCTTCTAAAACACTTGCAAGAGTTAAGGCTGCTATTGGTTTAGATTATAGAAATGATTATGAATTAATAAATAGCCAAGTTGAAAAATATGCCAAATTACATGCTGATGCTATAGAAAAAAAATAAATTATATATGTTAAGGAATATTTTTAGTGTAGAAAAACTATAATGAAACAAAATTTATTATAATTAGAAAGGAAAATGTGATGAAAACAATAGTATATTTAATTAGACATTCAGAACCATTAAAAGATATTAATAATATTATTAATAATGATAATTTGCAATTACAAAATGAAAAAACTTGTTTATCTATTAATGGTGAAATATTAGCAAGTAAGATAAGTAAACTAGATGAATTACAAAATATAGATATTTTATTTTCTTCTAATTATGTAAGAACTATATCAACTGCTAAATATATTGCTAATGAAAATAATTTGAAAATAAATGTGATAGAAGAATTAGGTGAAAGAAAATTTGGTATAAATAATTGGAATGAATTGCCTGAAAATTTTGAAATGAAACAGTTTGTTGATGAAAACTATAAAATTGGTAATGGTGAGTCACAAAAAGAAGTAAGTGATAGAATGTATAATTGTTTAATGGAAATAATAAAAGAATGTAAAGGTAAAAGAATTGCAATTGTAAGTCATTCTACAGCAATTTTATATTTATTGAAAAAATTTGTTGATATTGATAATCAAGGTAATTGTACATTTGAAGGGAATTGTTTCTTTAATTGTATGAATAATTGGAATTATTGTGAAATTTTTAAATTAGAATTTGAAGAAAATAAATTGATTGATATAGAAAATATAAAGGGTGTTTAAAATGAATAAGTATGTTAAAGTAATGTTTGGTAACAAAGGTGCTGATTATGAATATAAAATAGATGAAGTAAATGTTACAAATGTTTGGAATCCTGAAGCTAAAAGTGGAAAAGAATTTGGTGGGTTTAATTTTACAACGCCAGAAAAATTATTAAGATGGTTGCATAGAGGAAATACAATTTATGATGTTATAATACCTGATGATGCTATAGTTGTTGATGTAAAAGATTCCGCAACTCCTCATGGTGTATTTAGAAGTGATAAAATAATTTTAACTAATCCTAGAAAAGTAACAGATGATATGGCATTAGAGTTTTATAAAATTTCAACAATACCAGAAGAAGCTTATCCTAATGCTTTAGGTGGTGTTGCAGTTATGAATTATTTTAAAACAGCTAAAACAATATTAAAAGATAAAGTAAATAAAGATAATATAAATTTTTATTTATCTGAATGGAATGATTTTACTAGTAAACATAATAGAAAAAATTGTAATGATACTGTAATTTATATTGATAAAGAATTAAATAGTATATCTAAAGGTTAAAATATATTTTTAAATTTCATAAAATACTAGAATATATATAAATGTTAAATTTTAATGTGATAGATTTGTTAAGTAAACAATTATTGTAAATTATATGATATACTATTAATAGTTGTTTAATGAGGTGAAAGTATGAAAAATAAATATCAATTAACAAAAGAACAAAACTTATTTTTAGCTAAAAAAGTACTTGTATCAAATATATATAATAGTGCAAGGTTAGAAGGTATCAATACTACATATCCTGATACAAAAACAATATTAGAAGGCATTAATGTTCCAAGTTTAAAACTTGATGAAATAACTTGTATTTTAAATTTAAGAGATGCTTGGAATTATGTATTAACTAATATTGATAGTGAAATTAATTTAGATTTTATTTGTAAGGTAAATTCCTATGTTTCGAGAAATGAGTCTTTAGAATGGGGTGTTTTAAGAAATGGTACAGTAGGTATTAATGGTGTAGATTATATACCAGATATTCCAATTAAGGAAGATGTCATCAATAATATTGATAAAATATTAAAAGAAGAAAATATTACAACAAAAGCAATTGATTTGATGCTTTATTTAATGCGTAGTCAAATATTTTGGGATGGCAATAAAAGAACTAGTATGATAATTGCTAACAAAATTTTAATTGTTAATGGCTGTGGTGTTATAACTGTTAAAGAAGAAAATATTAATGAATTTAATATATTACTCACAGAATATTACAATACAAATGTAAAAGATAAATTAGTAAAATTTTTATATGAAAAATGTATTTTTGGATTAGAAATAGGGAAGTAAGTGAATTATGGTAACTAAAAAATATGAAGATTTATATAATGAATTTATAGCCATTATAAAAGAAATATGTTGTAATAAGAATAAATTGTTATAGAAATAATAATTTGTTTAATTTTAAAAGGAGATAAAAAAATGGAAGTAAGTAAAATTAAAAAAATATTAATAGAACAAAAAAATATTGGCTTATCAGGTAGTCTTTATCATAAAACACAACTTGATTTCGCGTATAATACCAATCATATTGAAGGATCAACTATTACTCAAGATGAAACAGCAAGTATTTATGATACAGGAACGATTCTAACAAGTAGTGATAAAGTTATTGTACTTAAAGATGCTACTGAAACAAAAAATCATTTTACTTTATTTAAATATATGTTAGATACAATTGATGATAAACTAACTGAAGATATGATTAAAAAATTTCACTTTATTTTAAAAGAGGGAACTTTAACTGATAGTGAAAAAGAATGGTTTAATATAGGAGAATACAAAAAGAAAAAAAACTTTGTTGGTAATATTGAAACATCATTACCAAGTAATGTGGCTAGTGATATGAAAAATTTATTAGAGTGGTATGATAAAATATCTAATAAAACTGTTGAAGATATAATAGAATTTCATGTTAGATTTGAGAAAATTCACCCTTTTCAAGATGGAAATGGTCGTGTAGGAAGAATGATAATGTTTAGAGAATGTTTATATAATAATATAATGCCTTTTTTTATAGAAGATAGAAATAAAGAATTTTATATAAGAGGTATTAAAGAATATCAAACTAATAATGAAAAAGGTTATTTGATAGATACTTGTTTAAATAGTCAAGATAATTATGAAAAAATGGTTAATTATTTTTTAGAAGATAATGAATGATGTTAAGCTAATTATATTAAAATAGTTAAGCTATTAATATAAGGGAAAATGATTTATGGAGATAATTAAAACAAAGAGGAGGAAGTTATGAAAAAAATTTTATTTGTTATATTATACTGCTTATGTTTATGTGAATGTGAAAAAAAATAATTACTATTTGTAATTATCATGGTAGTGATTTTCCCAATGAGAAACATATAATAACAATTAAACATGTTGATGATAAAATCACTTATTATAAAAATGAGTATGAAACCATTTATGATACTATTACAGAAGCACAAGAAGAAATTGATAATTATACAAAGGATTTAACGTGTTCAAATGATGTTTGCTATTCTCCGCTAGAAGGTGATAATTGTTGGAAATACAAAATAACTCGTGATAATAAAACAGTATTTCTTACACAAGAAATAAATAACTATGAAAAATCATATAATGAGGTAATAAAATATTTGGAAAGTTTAAATTCTTATGAATGTAATGAAAAATAATATAATTAAATTTTTAATATGGAAAATGTATTTTTAGTTTAGAAATAAACAATAAACCTTTTACTTTTTAAGTAGAAGGTTTATTTGTATGTTATAATATTTAAAGGAGGTTAGCTATGAAAGATAATACATTATTAATTATACCTAATGAAATAAAGGAAGAAATGATTTTAAAAATAACTAATGAATATCCATTATTAGATATTAAATATATTTCATTAGAAGAATTGTATAAAAAGTTTTTTAATTATGATATTAAAGCAATTTATTATTTAATGGATAAATATAAATTTAAATATGAAGTAGCTTTAACTTATTTAGATAATATGTTTTATGTTAATGATGATTTTGAAGATGATAAATTAAAGTTACTATTAAAATTAAAAGATGAAGTAAAAGATTATATTATTAGTAATAGAATAGATATTTATAAAAATAGAAATATTGTTGTTTATGGTTATGATTTAAGTAAATTTGATTTAGAATTATTAAAAAAATTAAGCAATAATATTGAAGTTATAAAAGATGAAGCAAAATATAAACATAATAAAATATATCAATTTAAAACATTAGAAAAAGAAGTTGAATTTGTTTTTGATAAAATAGTTGATTTATTAAAAAATAATATAAATATAAACAATATTAAATTAATAGTTAGTAATGACTATTATAATACTTTAAAAAGAATGAGTAGTTTTTATAATATTCCAATTGAAATACCAAGTGATAATAAATTAAGTGATACTTTAGTTGGAGCTTATTTTATTAAAAATTATAATCCAAATATAATAAATGAAATTAAAGATAAGTTTAATGATGTTGAATTGATTAACAAGTTAATAGATATTGTTAATAAATATGTAGAGTTTGATTTTAATGAAGTAAAAGATTTAATTATTTATGAAGTTAAAAATTATAAGATAAAAGATATTGAATTAAAAAATAGTATTAAATTAATATCTTTTAATAGTTTAGTAAGTGATGATGATTATGTATTTATTTTAGGTTTTAACTATGGTGTTATTCCTAATATTTATAAAGATGAAGATTTTTTATCTGATAATATAAAAGAAAAAATAGGTTTATTAACATCTAAAGAAAAAAACATTTTTGAGAAAGATAAAATAATCAATAAAATAAATAGTATTAAAAATTTAACA
Source organism: Candidatus Faecisoma merdavium (assembly GCA_018716405.1). Lineage (GTDB taxonomy): Bacteria > Bacillota_I > Bacilli_A > RF39 > UBA660 > Faecisoma > Faecisoma merdavium. Next base: position 8,008 of record DVJX01000079.1, read on the forward strand.
ATATCTTATAAATTAAAAAATAATAATGAAGAATATACAATATCTAATTTAAATGATGTTTTAAATTTAGAAGTAGTTGAGAGCGATATTGATAGTTTTAAATCAGATATTTATAATAAAATAAAATTAACGTCTTCATTAGATAAATTAGTTAAATATAATATTAAAGAAAATAATTTATCTAAATTATTTAGTAATTATCAAGATATAAAATATATGAAATATGATAATAAATATACTAAAATTGATAAAAATGATTTTAATAAATTTATTAATAATAAAATATTATTATCTTATTCAAGTTTAGATAATTATTTTAAATGTGGATTTAAATATTATTTAAATAATATTTTAAGAATATCTCCTTATAAAGAGACATATTATACAATTTTAGGTAATTTATTTCATTATGTTTTATCTAATGCTTTTTTAGATGATTTTGATTTAGATAAATGTTATGATGAATTTTTAAGTAAACAAACATACGAATTTAATAATATGGAAAAGTTCTTTATAAAAAAAGCTAAAGATGAATTAATCTTTATTATTGATACAATTAAAAAACAATATAAGGATACTAATTTAAATAATGCATTTTATGAAAGAAAAGTATTTGTTGATAAAAGCACTGATGTTAAAGTAACATTTATGGGTGTTGTTGATAAGTTATTATATAAAGAAGAAAATGATAAAACTATTGTATGTATTGTTGATTATAAAACAGGTAATACTGATATAAATATTGATTATGCGAAATATGGATTAAGTTTACAATTACCAATCTATTTATATTTGAGTAAAAATATGGATTTAAAAAATGTTGAAGTAGCTGGATTTTATTTACAAAAAATATTAAATAATGAAATAAAAAAAGATAATAAACATACTTATTTGGAATTAAAAGAAGATAATTTAAAACTAGTAGGTTACACAAATGATAATTTAGATATTTTAGAAAAACTAGATAAAAATTATGAAAATAGTAATTTTATAAAATCATTAAAAACAACATCTAAAGGTTTTAGTAGTTATTCTAAAATGATTAATAATGAAGAAATTAATAATTTAATTAATTTAGTTGATAGCAAAATAACAGAAGCAAGAGATGAAATATTAGATACTAATTTTATGATTAATCCTAAAAAAATAGATAATAAAAATATCGGTTGTGAATATTGTGAATTTAGGGATGTTTGTTTTAGAAAAGAAAATGATATTGTTATATTAGAAAGTGGTGATGAAAATGCCAAAATGGACTAAAGAACAAAGTGAAGCCATAAATAAAGATAATACTAATATAATAGTAAGTGCGGGAGCTGGATCTGGTAAAACTGCGGTATTAAGTGAGAGGGTTATAACTAAATTAAAAAATGGTATTCATATTAATGAATTGTTATTATTAACATTTACTAAAGCAGCTGCTAAAGAAATGAAAGAAAGAATAAGAAAAAAAATAAAAGAAAACAATTTATTAGAAGAATTAGATATGATTGATGCATCTTATATTACAACGTTTGATAGTTTTGCTTTATCAATAGTAAAGAAATATCACTATTTATTAAATGTATCAAAAAATGTTAATGTAATTGAAGAAGATATCCTCAAAATAAAAAGAAAAGAAATGTTAGACGAAATATTCGAAAATAGATATTTAAATGATGATAAATTTATTAAATTAATTAATGATTTTTGTGTTAAAGATGATAAAGATATTAGAAATCAAATTTTAACTATTAGTTCTAAATTAGATATGTTACCTAATAAAAAAGAATATCTAGAAAATTATAATTATTTTAATGATGATAAAATAAATCAAAATATTAATAATTATATTTTATTATTAAGAAAAAAAATTGATTGTATAAATAATTTATTAAGTGAATTAAGTGATTACGTTGATTCTAGTTATATGGAAAAATTAGATTTAAGTAATTTATTAAATAGTTTTGATTATGAATCTATTAAAGAAAATGTTTTAATTAAATTACCAATGTTACCTCGAAATAGTTTAGAAGAAGCTAAGAAAGTAAAAGAAAAATTAAAGAAAACATTAGATGAGATAAATGAATTATGTATTTATGAAAATACTCTAGAAATAAAAAATACAATATTAAAAACCAAAGATTATGTTGATGTCATAATTTCAATAATTTTAGAATTAGAGGAAAAAGTACACAAATTTAAATTTGAAAACGATGCTTATGAATTTACAGATATTGCTTTACTCGCTATAAAAATAGTAAAAGAAAACAAAAGTGTAAGAGAAGAAATAAAAAATTCATTTAAAGAAATAATGATTGACGAATATCAAGATACCAATGATTTACAAGAAGAATTTATTAAATACATTGCTAACAATAATGTTTATATGGTAGGGGATATTAAACAATCTATTTATAGATTTAGAAATGCTAATCCAAATATCTTTAAAAATAAATATGATTCATATAGTAAAAATATTGATGGATATAAAATTGATTTAAATAAAAATTTTAGATCAAGAAAAGAAGTTTTAGATAACATCAATTTAATATTTAATATTATTATGAATGATTTTATAGGTGGCGCTGATTATCATGTATCTCATCAAATGGTATTTGGTAATGATACTTACATAAATGAAGGAAAAACTAATCAAGATTATAATTTAGATTTGATTGATTATGAAGAGAATAAAACATACACAAAAGAAGAAATAGAATGTTTTATTATAGCTAATGATATTAAAGAAAAAATAGAAAATAAATATCAAATATTTGATAAAGACAAAAATTTATTAAGAGATGTCAAATATAGTGATTTTGTGATTTTATTAGATAGATCTTCTAATTTTGATTTATTTAAAAAGATATTTGAATATCAAAAAATACCTTTAAATATTTTAAAAGATGAAAAGATGAATGATGATAATGATATTCTAGTTTTAAATAATTTAATTAAATATATTTTAAAAATATATAATAAAGAATATGATAATTATTTATTTATCAGTTTAATGCGTAGTTTTTTATATAATGAAAAAGATGATGTAATATTTAAATATTTTGTTAACAAAAATTTTAAAGAAAGTAGTTTATATAATGAAGCTTTAAAAATAACTAAATTAATCAATGATAATTCTATTAGTGATATCATCGATGAAATATTATATGAATTTAAATTTTATGAAAAACTAATTACAATTGGCAATATTGATTCTAGTATAATTAAAATAGATAAGATAAAAGATATTGCCAATAATTTAAGTAAATTAGGTTATGATATATTTGATTTTTCTCTTCATTTAGATAAAATGTTAAAAGAAAAATTAGATATGAAATATAAAATCGAAAGTAATTTTGGCGACAATGTTAAAATTATGACGATTCATAATTCGAAAGGATTAGAATATCATGTTTGTTATTTTGCAAATCTTTATAAAACATTTAATATAAGTGATTTAAATGAAAGATTTTTATATAACAATAAATATGGAATTGTAACACCATACTTTGATAACGGTATTTCAGACACAATTTATAAAAAATTAGTGAAAGAAGATTATCTACAAGAAGAGATATCAGAAAAGATTAGATTGTTTTATGTAGCACTTACTAGAGCAAAAGAAAAAATGATTTTAGTATTACCAAAAAAAGAAATAAGTTATACTAAAGTAGATGATTCAGTAAAAGAAAAATATCGTAGTTTTGCTGATATAATTAATTCAATTAAAGACAAATTAGAACAATATACTAAAACTATTGATTTAAATGATTTAAATTTGTCTAAAGATTATAATTTAATTAAAGTAGGTAATTATCAAGATAATATTGAAATAATTGATGATAAAATTGATATAGAAAATATTAATATAGAAAATGAAAAAATAGAAAATAGTAGTTTTTCTAAGAAGATGAATGATTTAATTACTAAAGAAATAAAAGACAATTTAAACTTTGGGTTAGAAGTACACGAAATATTAGAAAATATCAATTTTAAAGAAAAATATATTAATGATAATAAATTAATAAATGACAAAATAAATAAATTTTTAAACAGTGATTTGTTAAAAAATATTAATGAAGCTAAAATATATAAAGAATATGAATTTATTTATATTAAAGATGATATAAAATATCATGGTATTATCGATTTGATGTTAGAATATGATGATCATATTGATATAATTGATTATAAATTAAAAAATATAGATGATAAAAAATATATTGATCAATTAACCGGTTATAAAAACTTTATTGAATATAAAACTAATAAAAAAGTTAATTTATATTTATACTCAATAATTGATTCAAATATATTAGAAATAACACATTAATTTGTGTTTTTTTTATATTTCGACAAAATCATTTACTTTTTAAAATAAAAATGTTATTATTATACTAGATACAATATAGGGGAGGGATAATGTTAAAGAAAATATTAGTATTAATCACTCTTTGTTTATTAGTCGGTTGTGGTAAAAAAGATAATGAATTAGTATTAATTACTGAAGCAGGATTTGCTCCATATGAATTTTATGAAAATGGAGAAATAGTTGGAGTGGATATTGAAATAGGCAAAGAAATAGCAAAAGAATTAGGTAAAAAATTAGTTGTTAAAGATGTTGCTTTTGATTTTATTATTAATGAAATAAAATCAGGAAAAGGTGACATTGGAGCAGCAGGAATGAGTATTAATGATGAAAGAAAAGAACAAGTTGATTTTTCTATTGAATATGTTGTATCAAATCAAGTTGTTGTAGTTAAAAATGATAGTAATATTAAATCTATTGATGATATTAAAGATAAAACTATATCTGTTCAATTAGGGACAACTGCTGATTTATATTTACATAAAAATTATAAAGATGCTAAAATAGTAACTCAAAAAAAATATTTGGCAGCTGCAGAAGATGTTAAAAGTGGTAAATCAGATTGTATTGTAATGGATGAATTACCTGCTAAAGAATTAGTAAAAGAAAATCCTGAATTAAAAATATTAGATGGAATTTTATTTACTGATAAATATGGTATGGTAGTTAAAAAAGGAAATAAAGAACTTTTAGATGTAGTTAATAAAGTATTACAAAGATTAATAGATGAAAATAAGATAGAAGAATATATTATTAAGTATTCAGAATGATCTTTTTTAATGATTTAGGTGATTCTTTTTATAAAAGTTTTATTTATGATGATAGATATTTATATTTTTTAGAAGGTATTAAAAATACTTTAATTATTGCTTTTTTTGCAGTTTTAATTGGGATATTTTTAGGTATGATTATATCTTTAGTAAAAGATTATAACAAAGAAAAACACAAATTAAAAATACTTACTAAAATATGTGATTTTTATGTCTATGTCATAAGAGGAACACCTGTTTTATTACAATTAATGATTTTATATTATGTTGTTTTCAAAACTGTTGATATTCCAATTGTATTAGTAGGAGTTTTAACATTTGGTTTAAACTCAGCTGCTTATGTTTCAGAAATTATAAGATCAGGAATTTTATCAATTGGAAATGGACAAAAGGAAGCAGCAAAAACATTAGGTTTATCTTATTTTCAAACAATGCGATATGTTATTTTTCCACAAGTATTACAAAATATGCTACCGGCTTTAGGTAATGAATTTATAACGCTTTTAAAAGATACTTCAGTAGCTGGATATATCGGAATCGTTGAGCTACTTAAAGCTTCTGATATAGTATCAAGTAGGACATATGATTACTTTTTTCCTTTAATAGTGTCAGCTATAATTTATTTATTCTTCACATTCTTATTAATTAGATTTATGAGAATGTTAGAAAGGAAATTAAACCATGTACGAAGTTAAAAAATTAGTTAAAAAGTTTGATAAAGTAAAGGTTTTAAAAGAAATAGATTTAGATATTAAAGAAGGGGAAAAAATAGTTATCATAGGTCCTTCGGGAAGCGGTAAGAGTACATTGCTTAGATGTTTAGGTAGATTAGAAAGTCCTACTAGTGGTAAGATATATTTTGACAACAAAGATATTACTAAAATACATAATACTCATGAAATTGGTATGGTATTTCAATCATTTAATTTATTTGAAAATTTAACAGTTTTAGAAAATATTACTTTAGCTCCTATTAAAACTAAATTGTTAAGTAAACAAGAAGCTATTAAAAAAGCTAAAGAATATTTAAAACAAATTAAATTAGAAGATAAAGAAAATAATTATCCTGCTGATTTATCTGGTGGCCAAAAACAAAGAGTAGCCATTATAAGGGCCTTAATGACTAATCCTAAAGTAATATTGTTTGATGAGCCAACTTCAGCTTTGGATAGGGAGATGATTGAAGAAGTACTTAATTTAATGGAAGATGTTGCTAAAGAAGGAATGACAATGATTGTAGTAACACATGAATTAAATTTTGCTTCTAATTTTGCAACAAAGATAATTTTTATGAATGAAGGAAAAATTTTAGAAAGTGGTAGTCCTAAAGAATTATTTAATAATCCAAAAACAGAAAGGTTAAAAGAATTTTTGAAAGGGTGAAAAAGTGAGCGCTATAAAAGTTAATAGTGAAATAAAAAAATTAAAAAAAGTTTTATTACATCGTCCTGGCAAGGAATTATTAAATTTAACTCCAGATACATTAAGTGAGTTATTATTTGATGATATTCCATATTTATCGGTGGCTCAAAACGAACATGATCAATTTGCTTCTATTTTAAGAGAAAACGGAGTAGAAGTAGTATACTTAGAAGATTTAATGACAGAAACTTTAATGTTTAATCCTAATATTAAAGAAAAATTTTTAAAACAATTTATTTATGAAGCAGGTATTAGAACTCCAAAATATAAGAATTTGGTATATGAATATTTAGATAATATTGAAGATACTAAGGAACTAGTTTTGAAAACGATGGAAGGAATTCAAATTGGTGAACTCGATAGAGAAAAAAGAGAAGTTGAAAAATCTTTAGTTGATTTAGTTAGCGAAGAATCAAAATTTTTAGCTAAACCAATGCCAAACTTATACTTTACAAGGGATCCATTTGCAAGTATTGGTAATGGTGTTGCTTTAAATAAAATGTACTCTGTAACAAGAAATAGAGAAACAATTTATGCAGAATATATATTTGAATATCATCCAGAATTTAAAGGTCAATTGTCACTATATTATGATAGATATTTGCCTCATCATATTGAAGGTGGGGATGTCTTGAATTTAAATGAACATATTCTAGCAGTTGGTTATTCACAAAGAACTTGTCCAGAAGCAATTGATCAATTAGCAAAAAATTTATTTAAAGATAAAGATTGCAAAATTGATACTGTTTTGGCTTTTAATATTCCAAATAGCAGAGCATTTATGCATTTGGATACAGTATTTACTCAAATTGATTATGATAAATTTACATATCATCCAGGTATAATGGATACATTGCAAGTATTTGAAATTACAGAAGGAGATATTCCTGATAGTGATGAAGATTTAAATGTTAAAGAAATTAATGATTCATTAGAAAATATTTTATCTCATTATTTAGAAAGAAAAATAACATTAATTCCATGTGCAGGTGGAGATAAAATAGCAGCTGAAAGAGAACAATGGAACGATGGTTCTAATACTTTGTGTATAGCTCCTGGCGTAGTTATTGTTTATGATCGAAATAATGAAACTAATGAAGTATTAAAGCGTCATGGTATAAAAGTATTGGAAATGAATAGTGCGGAATTATCACGTGGCCGTGGTGGTCCAAGATGTATGAGTATGCCATTAGAAAGGGAGATATAATATGAATTTTTATGGAAGAGATTTTTTGAAATTAATTGATTATACACCAGAAGAAATTGAACATTTAATTAAACTTGCTATTCTTTTTAAGAAGAAGAAAAAAGAAGGAAAAAATCATGCTTACTTAAGAGGAAAAAATGTAGCTTTAGTATTTGAAAAGGATTCTACCAGAACAAGATGTGCATTTGAAGTTGGTGCTTATGATCTTGGTATGGGTGTAACATACTTAGGACCTACTGGTTCACAAATGGGAAAAAAAGAAAGTATAGAAGATACAGCTAGAGTATTATCTAGAATGTATGATGGAATAGAATATCGTGGTTTTGGACAAGAAGTTGTTGAAGAACTTGCTAAATACTCTAAAGTTCCTGTATGGAACGGGCTAACTAATGAATTTCATCCAACACAAATGTTAGCTGATATAATGACAATTAAAGAACATTTTGGAGAATATCGTGGTAAAAAATTAGTATTTTTAGGTGATGGAAGAAATAATGTTGCTAATTCATTAATGGTTGTTTGTTCAAAATTAGGGATCAATTTTGTTTGTTGTTCGCCAAATAAATTATTTCCTAGTAAAGATTTAATAAGAGAGTGTGAAGAATTCGCCAAAAAATATAATTCAAAATTAGAATTCATTGAAAATCCAAAAGAAGCAGTTTTAAATGCTGATGTTTTATATACTGATGTTTGGGTTTCAATGGGAGAAGATGCTAGTATTTGGGAAGAAAGAATTAATTTATTAAAACCTTATCAAGTAAATAAAGAATTGATGTCATTAGCTAATAGTGATGCAATATTCTTGCATTGTTTACCATCATTCCATGATTTAAAAACAACAATAGGAAAAGAAATTCATGATAAATTTGGTTTAAATGAAATGGAAGTAACTAATGAAGTCTTTGAATCAAAACAATCCAAAGTTTTTGATGAAGCAGAAAATAGATTACATACAATCAAAGCTATCATGTTTGCAACATTATACAAATGAGAAGAAAAATAGTTATAGCATTAGGAGGAAACGCATTAGGTAATACTCCTTTAGAACAATTAGAATTAATTAAAAACACATCTAAAAATATTGTTGATGTTATTTTAGATGGTTATGATGTTGTTATAACTCATGGTAATGGACCTCAAGTAGGAATGATTAATTTAGCTATGCAAATATCACATGAAGAAGCAAATACTCCAGATATGCCGTTTGCTGAATGTGGCGCGATGAGTCAAGGTTATATTGGTTATCACTTACAACAATCGATTCAAAAAGAATTATTAAAAAGAAATATTCGTAAAAATTGTATAACTGTTATAACTCAAGTATTAGTTGATGATAAAGATGAAGCATTTAAAAATCCGACTAAGCCTATCGGTAGCTTTTACACAAAAGAAGAAGCAGAACAAATTGCTAAAGAAAAAGGTTATGTTTTTAAAGAAGATGCAGGACGTGGTTATAGAAGAGTAGTAGCTAGTCCAAATCCTGTTAAAATAATTGAAAACAAAGTAATTAAAGATTTAGTAAATAAAAGAAATATTGTAATTGCAGCTGGTGGTGGTGGCATTCCAATTATTAAAAAAAGAAATGGTTATCAAGGAATTGATGCTGTTATTGATAAGGATAAAACTAGTGCTAAATTAGCTATTGATTTAAATGCTGATATATTCTTAATTTTAACCGCAGTCGAAAAAGTCTCAATTAATTTTGGTAAAGAAAATGAACAAAAATTAGATTTATTAACAGTAAAACAAGCAAAAGAATATATTAAAAATGATGAGTTTAAAAAGGGAAGTATGCTTCCTAAAATTGAAGCATGTATAGACTACGTAACTCATAAAAAAGATGGACAAGCAATTATTACATCATTAAGTAAATTAAAGGATGCTTTATTAGGAAAAACAGGCACAATAATTGTAAGAAAGGAAAAGTAGAATGGTAAAGAAAAAAAGAAAAGAATTTTTAACAGCCTTTTCAATTATTTTCATATTAATATTTGCTTTAGGAATTGTTTCACATTTTCTACCTAAAGCGGAATTTGTAACTAACTCTGAAGGGGCTCTAGAAATTGTAAATGGTAGTGGTGTTGTAGGTGCAACGTTACCTGATGTATTATTATCACCAATATTAGGATTTGAAAATGCAATTGATGTTTGTATATTCGTTCTAATTTTAGGTGGTTTCTTAGCTATTGTAGCTCGCACTGAAGCTTTAGAAACAGGAATCAAAGTTTTAGTAAAAAAATTAAAAGGAAAAGAATTAGTTTTAATACCAATTTTGATGTTTATATTCTCAATTGGTGGAACAACTTATGGTATGCTTGAAGAAACGGTTGGTTTTTATGCATTACTTTCAGCAACTATGGTTATGGCAGGTATGGATACTTTAGTTGCTTCTAGTATTGTTCTATTAGGAGCTGGATCTGGTGTTTTAGGTTCTACTGTAAATCCATTTGCCGTAGGCGCTGCAGTATCTGCTTTACCAGAAGGCGTTGTGGTCAATCAAGGTTTAATAATTGGTATTGGTGTAGTTTTATGGCTTACAACATTATTGATTTCAATTATATTTGTAATGGCATATGCAAAAAGGGTAATTAAGAAAAAAGGCTCTACTTTCTTATCTTTAAGAGAAAGAAGAAACATGGAAGAAGAGTATGGTGCCCATGCTAATACAGAATTAGATAATGTTAGATTATCTAAAAAGCAAAAAATTACATTATGGTTATTTGCTTTAACTTTTGTAGTTATGATTGTAGGATTTATTCCTTGGGAATCATTTGGAATTACAGTATTTACTAAATTTACAGGATGGTTAACTGGAATGCCATTAGGACAGTGGTATTTCTACGAAGCTGCCTTATGGTTCTTAATTATGTCGGTAGTAATTGGTTTGGTAAATCGTACTGGTGAAAAAAAATTTGTAGATACATTTATTGATGGTGCTGATGATATGGTAGGAGTTATTTTAATAATTGCTATTGCTCGTGGTGCATCAGTGTTAATGCAAAGTACATACTTAGATAATTATATAATCTATAATGCGGCAGATATGTTAAAAACTGTTCCAATTATTATATTTGCACCATTTAATTATGTTGTTCATATTTTGTTATCAGTCTTAGTTCCTTCTAGTTCAGGACTTGCAACTTTATCAGCTCCAATTATTGGGCCTATTGCTGATCAATTAGGTTATAGTGTAGAAGGTACTATTATGACATTAGTTGCTGCAAATGGATTAGTTAATTTAATTACTCCAACTTGTGGTGCTATTATGGGGGGGTTAGCGTTAGCTAAAGTAGAATATGCAACTTGGTTTAAATTTGCTTTGAAAATAGTATTTACAATTGCAATTGTTAATATTATTATTTTAACAACAGTAATGATGTTTGTATAGAGATGAATTTCATCTCTTTTATTTTGGTATAGCAAATAAAACTATTTCAGTAGGAAAGATATTATTACCATAGTATCTTAAATAAAAATTATAATTATTGTTATATTCATAAATTAATTTAGGTAATTTCCATAAATCTTCATTGTTATGGTATACAGAAATTAATAGGATAGGTTTATCATTTATGATATGATTTTTAGCACCTATTAAAGCATTGTATTCGCTACCTTCTATATCCATTTTAATCATATCTATTTTTTCTAAAATATCGTTATCCAAACTAACAGTTTCTATTTCTATTTCACCATTATTATCAACTTGATTAGCAGATGAATTTACTAAACTATTTTTTAAATACATAATTGAATTTTCACAAGAAACTGCTTTGTTTTTATACACTATATTTTTATATTCACCTAAGTTATTTTTTAAAATAGCCATGGTATAATTAGTTATTTCATAACAATATATTTTTTTATAATTGTTATAAATTTTTATGTAATCTAATGTTGTGTCACCTATATATGTTCCAACATCTACAAAAACTTGATTATCACAATTTGGAATAACATCTAAATCAAAGTAATGTTTATAATTATAGTTCATGCATTCTTTTAAAGTAGAAAAATCATATTGATACCAATTATTTAATATAGCAAATAATATCTTTTTAGATGTATAATCTTTTAAATTATTGTATAACCAAATATAATCATCGATGTGTTCATAAAAAGATTTTGCTTTTTCATAAATCTCATTATAATCATTTTTTTCAATGTCTAGTGTTCCCCAATAATTAAAATCATTTAAAAATTTTTGAATAGATTTTTGAGTATCAGGATGAACTTTATTAAAGTTATTTTTGATATTTAGAAAAATTTCTTCTAGATTCATATTTTTAATTTTTAAAACAAAATCATTAAAATTTTTATCAATTATATTCAAAATAAATCACCTATATAAAATGTATGCTATAAAATGATTATTTTTACAATAAATTTATTTAAATATATTTGATTTTTTGATATAATTGTACTTAGAAATTTGTGTTACAAGGAGTTGTTATAGATGGAAAAATATATACCTGATATTTATCAAAAAAGTATTTATACAATAAATTATGATAGTTTATATAATAGAGGCATTAGATGTTTATTATTTGATTTGGATAATACTATAGTACCAATAACAATGAAAAAGCCAAATAAGAAAATAAAAAATTTATTTAATGATTTAAAAACTAAAGGATTTAAAATTATAATTTTTTCTAATAGTACAAAAACAAGAATAAAACCATTTAAGGATGAATTAGAAGTTGATTGTTGTGCTTTATCTTTTAAGCCATTTAAATTTAAATATAATAAAATATTAGATGAATATAAATTAAATATTGCATCAGTTGCCTGTATTGGAGATCAATTATTAACTGATATAAAAGGTGGTAACAATATAGGAATTACAACAATTTTAGTAAATCCAATTGGTACTAAAGAAAGATTTTCAACTAAAATTAATCGTCATTTTGAAAATAAAATATTAAAAAAATTAAGAGATAACGACCTTTTTACGAAGGGAAAATATTATGAATAAATGTAGCGGATGTGGAATATTTATTGAAAAAAATGATTTATGTGAAAGATGTTTTAGAATAAAACATTATAATGATTATAAAGTTGTATCTAAAACCAATAGTGATTTTATTCCTATCTTAGAGAATATTAATAAAACAAATGATTTAGTCATATTGGTAGTTGATTTGTTTAATATAGGTGATTTATCAATTATAAGAAAATATTTAAAAAATGATATTCTTTTAGTACTTACCAAAAGAGATATATTACCTAAAAGTGTTTCTTTTGATAAATTATATAATTATGATTATAAAGTAGATTTTGTTGATAAAATAATTATCAGTAGTAATAAAAATTATAATTTTGATGAATTGTTAGAAAAAATAAATAAATATAAAAAAACTAACAATGTTTATGTAGTAGGGTATACTAATGCTGGCAAATCAACCATGATTAATAAGTTAATATATAATTATTCTGATTTGAAAACTTGTATAACTACCAGTCCGCTTCCTAGTACAACATTAAATACAATTGAAATAAAATTAAATGATGTTACTTTTATTGATACTCCAGGATTATTGGATGAAGGTGATATAGTAAATTATGTAAGTAGTAGTGAATTAAAAAAAATAATACCAAAAAAGGAAATCAAACCTATTACTTATCAAATAAAAGGAAGACAAACAATAATTGTAGATCCATACTTACAAATAGAAGCTAGTGACATTGATTTAACTTTTTATATATCAAACAATTTAGAAATAAAAAGATATTATAAAAATATATCCACTAATTTAAAAAAACATACAATTGATGTAGATAAAAATGATATTGTAATAAAAGGATTGTGTTTTATTAAAACAAATAAAAAAAGTGTAATTAATATATACACTTTAGATAATGTTAGAGTATTTACTCGTGATAGTATAATTTAGCTGCTTCAATAAAAGCTTTAAATATTTGTTCACTGTTTAAATCTTTATCGTAATTTTTTTCAGGATGCCATTGTAGACCGATATTAAAAAGGTCTTCTTTTTTTTCAACTGCTTCAATTACATCATCACAGACAGCTACAGTTTTATAGTCTCCACTATTGCTTACTTTATAATTATGAAAACTATTTACCATTATATTTTCTTTATTTAAAATTTGATATAATTTGGAATTTTTATTTATGGTAACATTATGAGTATAATCATTTTCGCTTTTATGAGAACCATCTTCTATTTTTAAATTGTAGTTATCATTATTATAATTACACATAGTTTGCATTCCCATGCAAATACCTAATAAAGGAATATTATTTTTGTTACAATAATCACAAATAAATTTATGATATTCAAACATTTTAACTCCTCCTGGTATTAATATTGCATTGCATAGTTTAATTTGTCTAATTAAAATATTTTTTTCGTCATCATTTAATTTTTCTAAATCTTTAGGACTATTATCATAATAATCAATTAATTGTGGTGGCAAAATAAGAATAGGAACACCACCATAATTGATAATAGCCTTTCTATAATTTTCAAATACACTAATAGAATTTCTTTTTTGGTAAGAATAATCCTCTCTACCAATAATTCCAATTATTGGTTTCATATAACACCTTCTTTCATAATTATTTTAACACAAAAAAAGAAATATGTTATTTTTTTTTACATATTTCAATAAAACTTGTAAATATTTTTTTGCTGTTTAAGTCTTTATCATAATTTTTTTCGGGGTGCCATTGTACTCCTATATTAAATAACGCTTCTTCTTTTTCCACAGCTTCAATTACATCATCGCAAATACCTACAATTTTATAGTCACCACTATTATTTACTTTATAGTCATGAAAACTATTAACTAAAATTTTATCTTCTTTTAAAATTTCAAATAGTCTAGACCCTTTTTTAATATCTACTAAGTGTTTATAATTTTTTTTACTATTGTGAAAATTATTTCCAATTGCTATATTAAAATTATCATTATTATAATTACACATAGTTTGCATTCCCATACAAATACCTAATAAAGGTATATTTTTTTTGTTACAATAATCACATATAAAATTATGATGTTCAAATCTTTTAGAGCCTCCAGGAATTACTATACCATCACATAGATTTATTTGATTAATTAAAATTTCTTTTTCATCATTATTTAATTTTTCTGTATCCTTTGGTCTTGTTTTATAGTAATCAATTAACTGAGGGGGCAGAATAATAATTGGTGTACCACCATAATTAATAATAGCTTTTCTATAGTTTTCAAAAATACAAATAGTACTTTTTTGTTTTATTGAATAATCATCTATTCCGACAATTCCTATAATTGGTTTCATAATATCACCATTAATATTATTTATTGTTTAAAAAAAAATATACGAAAAAAAGCCATTTGGCTTTTTTTAAGGTCCAGTTGGTCCGGTAGGTCCAGTAGCACCTTCAGGTCCAGTAGGTCCAGTAGCGCCTTCAGGTCCGGTAGGTCCAGTAGCACCTTCAGGTCCGGTAGGTCCAGTAGCGCCTTCAGGTCCAGTAGGTCCAGTAGCGCCTTCAGGTCCAGTAGGTCCAGTAGCGCCTTCAGGTCCAGTAGGTCC
>DVJX01000080.1 GCA_018716405.1 Candidatus Faecisoma merdavium
CTAAATTAGCTATTGTAACAAATGATCATATATTTACAGAAGATCCTTTAAATGTAATTAAAGATATGTTAGATGGACTAGAAAATAAAAATTATGAAATTATTTTAGATAGAAAAAAAGCAATTTATAGAGGTATTGATTTATTAGAAGAAAATGATTCACTATTAGTTTTAGGTCATGGTCATGAAGAAGTTTTAATAAATGAGAAACATGAGAAAATACCATTTATTGAAAAGGACATAATATTAGATTATATTAAACAAAAGTGTAATTAATAAAAATAAACTCATAAAATATTATGAGGTGTTTTTATTATGAATATAAAAGATGATTCAAGAAAAGTAGTTAAGGGAGATATATTTGTTGCTTTAAGAAAAGAAAACGATGGACATAAATATATAAATGATGCTATTAAAAATGGTGCCAGTAAAGTTATTGTTGAATATGGAAAGTATTCTGTTGAAACTAAAAAAGTAGCTGATACTCACAAATATTTAGTTGATTATTTATATGATAATTATTATAAGTTGATAAAAAAATTAAAATTAATTGGTGTGACTGGGACTAATGGTAAAACTACAACATGTTATTTAATATATCAAGCATTAAACAAACTAGGAATAAAATGCGCATATATAGGAACAATAGGATTTTATTTAGATAAGAAAATAAGGAGTTTAAATAATACAACTCCAGATATTTTACAATTATACGAGTTACTTTTAGAATGTGTAGATAATGATATTGAGTATGTAGTTATGGAGTGTAGCAGTCATGCTTTAGACATGCATAGATTAGATAAATTAGAATTTCAATATGGAATATTTACTAATTTGACTGAGGAACATTTGGATTATCATAAAAATATAACTAATTATATAAATGCTAAAAAAAAATTATTTGATCAAGTAATATTAAAAACATTTGTTAATATTGATGATAAATATTATGATTATTTTATTCGCAATAATTCTATTACTTATGGATTAAAAGGAGATTATAGATTATCAGATATTAATTTAGTAAAAAAACAATTTAAGGTTAACGATGTTTTATATAAAACAAAATTGATTGGTAAACATAATATATATAATTTATTAACAGTAATTTCTTTATTAAGTGAATTAGATTTGGATACTAAAGTAATTGAAAATTTATCATGTCCTCCAGGAAGAATGGATATTGTTAATAAGGGTGATAATGTAATTGTTATTGATTATGCACATACTCCAGATGCAGTTAGTAAAATATTGGATTGTGTTAAAGAATTAAATTTTAAAAAAATAATTACAATAATGGGGTGTGGCGGTGATAGAGATAGATTTAAACGACCAATTATGAGTGAAATAGCATGTAACAATAGTGATTATGTAATTTTTACTAATGATAATCCTAGATGGGAAAATCCAAACAACATAATTAGTGATATGTTACATAATCTTGACAAGTTTAATTATGAAATTATTCTAAATAGAGAAAAAGCTATCGAAAAAGGTATACAAATGTTAGAAAAAAATGATATACTATTAGTACTTGGTAAAGGTCATGAGGATTATCAAATGATAAAGGGAGTAAAATATCATTTTGATGATAAAGAAATAGTTTTAAAAAAAATATAAAATGGAGATGATGATGTGTTAATTTTAGCAAAGGCTGTACTAGCATTTATGATAGGATTTATTTTATCAATTGTATTTGGTGTTATTCTAATACCAATGCTTAAGAAACTTAATATTAAACAAAGTATAAGTATATTTATTAAAAAGCATATAGATAAAGAAGGTACTCCTACAATGGGAGGATTAATATTTATTATTCCAACTATATTATCAGTAGTTATTTTACTTTTATTAAACAAATTAGAACTTACATATAATTTAGGAATAGTTTTATTTGTTTTTATAGCATACGGATTGTTAGGCTTTATTGACGATTATTTAATTATTAAAAGACACAATAATATAGGATTAAGTGAATTTCAAAAATTAATAGGACAAATATTAATTGCTGTTATCTTCTTTATGTTATTTAGATTTAGTGGAAGAGAGCCAGTGTTAGAAATATACACTTTAGGATTATCAATTAATTTAGGTTGGGCATATTGGTTGTTAATTTTACTTATGTTAGTAGCGACAACTAATGCTGTAAATATAACTGATGGATTAGATGGCCTAGCAGGAGGACTATCTGCTATAGCATTTTTAGCTTTTGGTATGATTGCTTGGGCATCTTTAGGAATAGAAGGCAATGAAGATATTGGGGTATTTTGTTTTATCTTAGTTGGTGCATTGATAGCATTTTGTTTCTTTAATTCTTATCCTGCTAAAGTATTTATGGGTGATACCGGCTCACTTGCTTTAGGTGGAACACTAGCTGCTGTATCAATAGTATCAAGTCATGAACTAACATTAATAGTTGTAGCTGGTGTATTTGTAATTGAAACGCTTGTATGTATAATTCAAAGATTATCAGTTAGATTTACTGGTAGAAGAGTTTTTTTAATGACGCCATTACATCATCATTTTGAAAAATTAGGATGGCAAGAATTAGACATAGTAAAAATGTTTTGGTTTTTTGGAATAGTATTAGCCGCACTTGCAATATTATGGGGTGTTTGGATATAAAAAATAACGTATTTGTTATTTTTTTTGTTATTTGACATACGATATATTTTAATATATAATAAATTTACATAGATATATTATGATATTTTAGGAAGGAGGATTATTTAATCATAAATTTCTATTATATTAAGTTAAGGAGTATGTTATGGAAAAAATTAAATATATTTTAAATACTATATTAAATTTTGTAAAAAAATTTAAATTTATAATAATTCTTACCATCGCAATTTTAATCGTTTTAATAGCAATTATATTTATTATTTCACGTATTTTCAAAACTAATGATTATCCTTTAGTATTTGTAGAAAATGATCAACTAGTAATGTGGAATAGTAAAACAAAAGAAAAAAAAGTAATTGTTGATGATTATCTTACAGAAAAAAATGGTAATTTATCTTTTGTATATGCAAATAATACTACAAATTTATTTGCGTTTGTATATGAAACAAATTTATTTTTATATAATGTAGAAGATGAGATACAAGAAAAAATAGCATCTAATGTACCTTCGTCATATGCTGATATATATTTTACAGATGATGACGGATACTTAATATATTCAGATGAAAATGATAGTATTTATTCTTATAATATTAAGTCTAAAATAAAAAATAAAATTAATAGTTTAAATGAAGAAGAAGACTATAGTTATATTAGTGCTGTTGTTGATAATAAAGTTATATTTACTGTAACAAATTCTGAATCTGAAAGAACACTTTATGTGGCAACAGTTGAGAAAGAAATAAAAAAAGAAAAAATAGCGTCTAATATAGATGATTTTGTAATAAACGAGGAGAAAACAAAAATATTTTATTCATCTGAAATTGATGATAATAATAGTTCTGCATATATTTATGAAGTAAAAAGCAATAAAAATAATAAGATAATTAGTTCATTTTATTCATTAATTTCATACGATGATGATTTTGATAATATGATATTTACTAAAAAAACAACCGATGAATTAAATTTCTTTATAGATGATCAATTAAATAATGATCCAATTACGCAAGTAGAAATAACAAGAGTATGTTCATTTTCTGATTATTATGATAATTTATGTAGTCGTGATGATTGGATTTATGATAGAGAATTTACATATAAAGAAGAAACATCCAAAAAACCAGTTAATGATGCTATTAGAGAATATGTTAAAGATTTAGAATTATTAGATGTATATAAATACTCTAAAGGAGAAGAAGAAAAAATAGTTTCTAATGTATTAGATGTATATGGAAATAATATAGATTCATTTGGCGTTTCATATAAAAGTTTAAAAGACGATTTTAATGTAAAAATAAGTGAATTAAATTCTGTTTCAGATTTAGAAAATAAAATAAGTGAAAATACTGAAATAAAATATTATACAAATGGTAATACAAATACAGTTGACATTGGTGAAAATAATATTACTTCATTTGTACTTTCAAAAGATTATGGATATGTAACAAATGATAAAGATGAATTATATTTAATAAATATTAAAGAAAATAAAACTAACTTAGAATTATTAGATACTGGTGTATCGCCAGGAATGGTTATAAATAATGCCTATTTTTATACTTTTAAGTCTGATGAAGAATTTTATACATTAAAAAGCGCTGAAGGATTAAATGTTAAAGAAGTTGCATCAGATGTGTATAATATTGAAAATAAAGAAGATATACTTTATATTTATAATGATTGTGATTTAAATAATAAATCTTGTTCATATTCAAAATATGATGGAAATCTTAAACAAATATTAACTGATGTAAATTATGTTAAAGAAATTTCAAAAAACAAATATTATATTTTAAGAAATTTTTCAAAAAATAAAAATACATATGACATATATAGATTTGAAGACGGTGAATTAACTCAAATTGCATTTGATGTTGATGAGGATTTTATTTCAATTTATTATATGAAATAATGAAGAGTAATATGTGACTATATTTTTAAATTTAGAAATAGTTGAGGTAGTGAAAACTATCTCTTTTTTAATTTTATTATATAGTTAATATAATTAAAAAGCAAAGGAATTATTGTATAGCATTTGGTTATATAAATTTTAATATATTTAGAGCAATATATCTTTTAAAAGGTAAAATTATAAGAGTAAAAAAATAGAAAGTTAATTAAAAACACTAAAAAATTACATTAAAAATAAACGTTAAAAATATACTTTACTTTTATTTTATAAGATATTATTCTAAATTTTTTCATACTAGAAACTCTTGGATATAAAATATAACATAAAAGTTATATTTTTTCATATATATTAATTAAGGAGGATATATATGGACAAGATAGATTCTTTAAATAATTTAAATCATAATATAACAATAAATGAAAGAAAAAATATTATAATTAGTGGAGTAAAAAAAATTGAAAGTTTTGATTATGAAGAATTTTTATTAGAAACTACTATGGGAAATATAACAATAAAAGGTAGTGATTTGGAAATAATAAAATTAGATACTTATCAAGGAACTGTATCAATAAAAGGAGTAATCAATAGCTTAAATTATGATACAGTAAAAAAAGAGGAAGGAATGTTTAGTAAATTATTTAAATGATGCCTTTAGATATTCAAATTAAAACCTTTTTAATTTCAATTATATTTGGAATAGTTTTTTCTATGTTAACTGATACTTTTTATAAAAAGAAAATATTTAATTTAGTTTTATCTTTAATAACGGTAATATTATTTACAATTACTTATTTTTTGTTTTTAATAAAAATTAATAATGGGATTGTCCATCCATATTATATATTGTCATTTATTATTGGATTTATTTTGTATATTTTTGTAAAACGAATTGTATTATTTAAGAAAAAATGATATAATAAAATTTAGGAGAGTAGGTATGAGGAAAGTTACAAAAAAATCTAAAAGAAGATTATTAATATTTGGAATTATATCAGTTATTGCGATTGGTTATTTTTTTGTTACTTTAGTATCATATTCCTATAGTTATATTTCACTAAAAAGTGAAGAGATAAATTTAAATAATGAACTTATTTCATTACAAGAAAAAAAAGAATTTCTAAAAAATGAAATTGTTAAATTAAATGATCCTGAATATGTTATAAGGTACGCAAAAGAAAATTATTTATATTCTGAAGATGGAGAATATGTGTTAATGCTTGAAGATGATGCTGTAAATGAAGTTAATCAGAATAATAGCAATAATATTTATTATATAATAGGGACAATAGTATTTTTAATTATTATATTAATTTTAAGTAGAAAAAAAGAGAAATCTAAATAAATTTCTCTTTTTATAATTTAAAATCATTTGTAATATCATCATTCATGTTTTTGCCATCATAATAAGTTTTTTCTTTATATTTTATTATGAAAGCTACTAAATTGCTTGGAAATTTTTTAACTAATTTATTATAGTCAGTAATAATATCATTATAATATTTTCTTAAGGCTGTTATTTCATGTTCGCTTTCAGTTAAAGAAATATCTATTTTAAATAAAGTATCATTTTCACTTAATTTTGGATATGTTTCTTTATAATAGTTGAATTCATTTATTGCTTCATATAGTTGTCTATCTAATTCAAAATTTGATAATTTTCTACTCCTTAATTTTACTATAAGAGGTAAAACTTCTTTATCTGTTTCAATATTTCCTTTTATTATACCAATTGATTTGTTTAATAAATCAAATCTTTTTCTTAAAGTTGTATCAATATTAGCTTCTACTTCATTTATTCTAATAATAAAGCTTTGAAATTTATTATAAGTATTTACAAACCAAATTAAAATTAAACAAATAAAAATTATTATTATTAATGTTATAAAAAATGCACTCATCTATAATCACCATTTTTATTATAACAAAAAATTTAATAATTATCAATTATTTGGATAAAAATTTGGGTCGTAATTTATTGGTTCATCAAATGATATGTAATCTACATATATCATTAATAATAGTTGCCACATGCCTGTATTAGGATCACTTAAAATAATATGATCTCTACCTGAACTTTCTATAATTCCAGTAAATTCCACATCACGCCAAGAATTTGAATCTGGAAATGTTTGATATACTTTTATTTTTTTCCCTTTATTTAATCTTAATATGTTTTCAATATATGATTGTTCAATAGGAAGATTTGTTTGATAATTCGTATTGCTTGGTGGTGTAGGTTTAACATACATTGGTTGATTATAATAATTCATATATATTCTCCTCTCATAATAAAATATATTAAAAATTTTTTAAAATATGCTATAATAATATAGGTGATTAAAATGAAAGTAAATGTGGGAGTTTCAAATCGTCATGTACATTTAAAAAAACAAGACTTAGATATTTTATTTGGTACTGATTTAACTATTAAAAATAAGATAAATCAACCAGGACAATTTGCTTGTAATGAAGTTGTTACTATTAAAACAGAAAAATCAGAAATTAATAATGTAAGAGTTTTGGGACCAACAAGAAATTATACACAAATAGAAATCTCTAAAACTGATGCTTATAAACTAGGAATAAATCCTCCTGTAAGATCTTCTGGATGTTTAGAAAATAGTGAAGTTGTTACAATAATCGGACCAAAAGGTAGTATTAAAACTAACGGTTGTATTATAGCTGATAGGCATTTACATATAACAAATGAAGATAAAATTAAGTATAATGTTCCTGACAAAATAAATGTAAAAATTTCTGGAATAAAGTCAGGAATAATTGAAGTTAATGTAAAAGCGAGTAAAGAAGCTTATTTTGAAGTTCATTTAGATACAGATGACGCTAATGCATTTTTATTAAAAAATGGTGACGAAGTTGAAATTTTAGATGTTTAAAAACATCTTTTTTTTTAATAAAAAAAGGGATTAATTCCCTTTAAATTTATCATACCATTCTTTTATATATTCTTTACCATCTTCAAAAATATCACTACCAAAATCTCCAATTATTTCAATAGCGTTTTTAGTATAGAATATAAATTCATTTTTAGCTTCTATAATTTTATTATAATTATCTTCTCCTAATTTTTCTTTTGAAAATTCTTTTATGTTATTTGCTCCTTTTTTTATTAAACTACTTGCTTTATTAAATGCATCTTTTGCGGTATTAGAAATAGTATCTTTATAATTTGGAAATTTATTTTCTATTTTATTATCTATATTGCTAGCTATTTCTAGTATTCTTTGTTTTCCTGAATCTGTTAATTGATCAAATGTAACTCCTTTTATTTCACCATCATAAAATATAAAATCAACTATTGTAATAAATATTTCTTTAGATGTTTGTTTAATATCATTAACATTATCACTATTTAGAAATTCATCAATTTTATTATTTAATGAATTAAATGAATCAATAACTATGTTATCGTTATCAGTATATGGCTCAGTAGTAGCCTGTGTAGTATCTTCTATATAAGGTTCAGTATTAGTCTCGGTAGTATCTTCTATATAAGATTCAATAGTAGAATCTTTAGTATCATTAATATAAGATTCAGTAGTAGTTTCAAAACTTGAATGTTCAAAAGATTCCTTTTTACTATCTAAAGCAATTTTTCTAGCATTAGAACATCCTGATATAAGAATAAAACCAGATAATAAAACACAAGTTAACCCTTTTTTATTAATTTTATTTAATTTCATAATATCAACTCCTTTAAAATATTATAGCATTTTAAGTAAAAAAATCAAATTTATGATATAATTAATAAAGGTGATTAAATTGAAAAAAGTAATAATTGATGGTAATGAAGCATGTAGTAATATTGCATATTTATTTACAGAAGCTTGTGGTATTTATCCAATAACACCTTCTAGTCCAATGGCAGAACATATAGAAAAATGGAGTAATGAAGGTAAAAAGAATATATTTGGTGATAATGTAAGAGTAATTGAGATGCAAAGTGAAGCTGGTGCTAGTGGATTAGTTCATGGTTTGCTTAGAGCGGGTGTTTTAACTACTACTTTTACTGCAAGTCAAGGTTTGCTGTTAATGATACCAAATATGTATAAAATTGCAGGTGAAATGTTACCTTGTGTTATGCATGTGGCAGCTCGTAGTTTGTCAACTCATGCTTTATCTATTTTAGGTGATCATCAAGACATTTATGCTGCTCGTGCCACAGGTTTTAATATGCTAGCTTCTTCTAATGTAAGTGATGCAAATTTATTAGGTGCAGTTGCACATTTATCAGCAATAGAATCTAGTTTACCATTTATGCATTTCTTTGATGGTTTCAGAACTAGTCATGAATTACAAAAAATAGATATTTTAGATAGTGATGATGTTAAAGATTTAATTAATTATGATAAATTAAATGAATTTAGGGCTAAAGCAATTAATCCAAATAATCCTAAAACTTATGGTACTAGTGAAAGTGATGATGTTTATTTTCAAGCAACAGAAATAAGAAATAAGTATTATGATAAAGTACCTGATATAGTTAATAATTATATGGAAAAAATTAATAAAATAACTAATAGTAATTATAAGCCATTTAATTATTATGGAAATAATAAAGCTAAAAAAGTTATTGTAGCAATTGGATCTGTTTGTGAAACTATAAAAGAAGTAATAGATGATTTAAAAGATTATGGTTTAATTGAAGTTCATTTATATCGTCCATTTTCTAGTAAATATTTTTTAAATGTAATACCAGATACAGTTGAAAGTATTGCTGTATTAGATAGAACTAAAGAATTTAATAGTGAACCTTTATATTTAGATGTTGTAAATGTTTTAAAAGATAAAAATATTAGTGTTGTAGGTGGAAGATATGGATTATCAAGTAAAAATACAACTCCTGCTCAAATAAAAGCTATATATGATATGTTAGATAATCCTATAAATAATTTTACTATTGGTATTACAGATGATGTAACTAATTTAAGTTTAAAAGAAACAGATTATAAATTAAATAATAGTTTAGAAATGTTAGTTTATGGTTATGGTTCTGATGGTATGGTAAGTGCTTCTAAATCATTAATTAAATTAGTAGGAAAAAATACTAATAAATATGTTCAAGGATATTTTCAATATGATTCTAAAAAATCAGGAGGAGTTACTAATTGTCATTTAAGATTTAGTAATAATAAAATAAAATCAACTTATTATGTGGAACAACCTAGTTTAATAGTAGTTACTAAAGATACTTATTTAGATGATTATGAAATATTAAATAAAATTAAAGATAATGGTATTTTTATATTAAATACTGTAAAAAATGAAAAAGAAGTAATAGATTTTTTACCTGATGATGTTAAATATATTATTAAGAATAAAAATATTAAATTTTATATTATTAATGCTTATGAATTAGCTATAAAAGCTGGTATTAAAAATAAAATAAGTACTATTATGGAAGTAGTAATGCTATATTTATCTAATTTACTTAATGATGATATAATTAATCAGTTAAAAGAAGATATTAAAAATAGATTTGGTTTAAAAAGTGAAGAAATAGTAAAAGCTAATATATTTACTATTGATAATGCAATTAGTTATTTAAAAGAAGTTAAATTAGATGGTAGTTATGAATATGTTGAAAGACCAAAATATATTGATGTTTATTTAGCGATGCGTCATCGTAAAGGTGATGAATTAAAAGTATCTAGTTTTGAAGATATGCCAGACGGAACATTTAATGCTGGAACTAGTAAAGATGAAAAAAGATGTATTTCTGATTTTGTTCCTCATTGGATTAGTAATAATTGTATTAAGTGTAATATGTGTTCATTTGTGTGTCCACATGGAGTAATTAGACCTTATCAATTATCAGATGAAGAATACGAAAAAGCTCCAGATTATATTAAAGAAAGATGTGTTAATAATTATATAATTGGTATTAGTGTTAAAGATTGTACTGGATGTGGATTATGTATTAAATCTTGTATGTCTAAAGAAAAATCTTTAGAATTTAAAGAATTAATTGATGAAGAAGTAGAACAAAAAGTATTTGATTATTTATCTACTAATATAACTTGTAAAGAAAATAATTTAAATAATGTTAAAAATACACAATTTAAACAACCTAAGTTTGAATTTAGTGGAGCATGTGCTGGTTGTGGGGAAACACCTTATATTAAATTATTAACACAATTATTTGGTGATAGTATGATAATTGCTAATGCTACAGGATGTTCTTCAATATATGGAGCTAGTGCGCCATCTACTCCTTATACTATACCTTGGGCTAGTTCTTTATTTGAAGATAATGCAGAATATGGTTTTGGATTTTTACAAGCTGATAAAATTAATAAACAAAAAATAGTTAATATTATGAGTAAGTATAGTGAATTTGATGAATATATCAATAATATTAATGATTATAATATAACTAAAAAATATTATGATAGTATTGATTTTAATAAATATAAAGAACTATTGCCTTATAAAGATTATATAGTTAAAAGAAGTATTTGGGCTATCGGTGGTGATGGTTGGGCTTATGATATAGGTTTTTCTGGTATTGATCATGTTTTAGCCAGTGGTGAAAATATTAAAATATTAGTGCTTGATACTCAAGTATATTCTAATACTGGTGGCCAAGCAAGTAAGGCTACTCCAAAAGGCAGTGTTGCATTATTTGCTAGTTCAGGAAAACAAACTAATAAAAAAGACTTAGCTCGTATGATGATGACATATCCTAATGTTTATGTAGCTCAAGTATCATTAGGTGCTAATCCTATGCAATTAATTAAAGCATTTAATGAAGCTAATAGTTATAATGGCCCAGCTATTATAATTGCTTATGCACCTTGTATCTCTCATGGTATTAAAGGTGGTATGGTAAATAGTATTGATATTGAAAAAGAAGCGGTTAAATGTGGTTATTTTCCAATTTTTAGAAGAAATCCACTTTCTAAATTTAGTTTAGATTGTAATCCTGATTTTAATTTATATGATGAATTTTTATTAAAACAAACAAGGTATACAATGTTAGATAAAGTTAATAAAGAAGCAGATGAATTATTAAAATTAAATAAAGAAAATGCAATTAAAACTTATGAATATTATAAAAAATTAAGCGAAGAAGCTTAATTTTTTATTGTAATTCATATTTTATATTTTCAATTTCTTGTTGGGTTAATCCAGTAGCTTGTATTATTGTATTTAAATCAACTTTTAATTTTAGCAAATTTTTAGTAGTCTCTTTAATACCTTCCTTAATTCCTTCTTTTCTTCCCTCTTTTCTTCCTTCTTTAATCCCAATTCTTTTTCCTTGACGTGTACCTTTTTTTATGGCTTCTTCCCTTAGCATTTCCTCATACATTCTTCTTTCAACTTCAGGTTCAATCCAAGGAATTATCACATCTTCATTAACTTCTTTAACTCTTTTAGTAAATTTTTTCACAAAATCATCCTCCTTCGAAAAATTTTCTAATTCATCTAATTCTAAGCCTAACATAATTATATATTTATATTTCGAAATAAACTCAGTATCTTTTTCGTAATATTTGTTGACATAAAAATTTATATTAATATTATAAATAGTTAATATATTGGTTAATCTAATTTTATTAGTAGGATCAAAAATGAAATACTCTTCATTGTATTTATTTCTATTAAAATTTAAATTAATTTGAATTATTTGTTTTTTTAGTTTATAAATACTACCTTTTTCTTGAAATTCATTGCATACTTTAAAAGCATATAGTAAGTTTCTATTGGCAATATATTTGTTGTATCCAGAATTTATTTCAATATTAACATATATCTCATCACATTTAACTAATATATCTAATTTTTGATTTCTATTTTTAGTTTTATCTTTAATTAAATTAGGATTTAAAAGAGTAATTGTATCAATGTTTTTATTTAAAATAGTTTCTAATAATTTTTTTAAAATATAATAGTCTTTAGTAACAGAATACATAAAAACTGATTCATATTTAGCAGTATACATAAATTCACCTCTATTAGTTATATTAACCAAAAGTGATGTTGAATCCTTTAAAAAATATGTAAAATTATTATTAACTTATAGTTATTATAACATATTAATTTGTAGTTATCAATGTATTTTAATTAATATTACAAATTTGTAATTAAAAATATTAGTTTTTTTTGATATAATTTTGTTGGTGTGATAAAATAATAAAGAGGTAATGTTATGGAACATAATTATAAAGGTTTAAGTAGTAACGAAGTAAATGATAGATTAAAAAAAGGATTAACGAATAAAAATAAAGTAGTTCCAACTAAAAGTATTTTAAAAATAATAACAGATAATATTTTTACTTTATTTAATTTATTAAATTTTATTTTAGCTTTATTAATATTTTTTGTTAGTTCTTACAAAAATCTATTATTTATGGGTATTGTTGTATGTAATACTTTAATAAGTATGGTTCAAGAAATAAGATCTAAAAGAATAGTTGACAAATTATCAATTATTACTTCTTTAAAATCTAATGTTATAAGAGATAACAAAATCGTTAACATTTCTAATGAAGATATTGTATTAGATGATATAATCATTTTAAAATCTGGTAATCAAATTGTAACAGATTGTATTATATTAGAAGGTAACGTAGAAGTAAATGAATCTTTTATAACTGGTGAGTCAGATCTTATGAGTTATAAAGAAGGCGATGAATTAAAATCTGGAAGTTTTGTTGTAGTAGGAAAAGTAATAGCAAAAGTAATTCATGTTGGTAATGATAATTATGTAAATGTAATTAGTAGTGACGCTAAATATGTAAAACCATTAAATTCTATTTTAATGAAATCTTTAAATAAAATAATTAAATTAGTTTCTATATTCATAGTACCATTAGGTTTATTATTATTTTTTAATCAATATAATTTGGATAAAAATTTAGAAACTTCAATTGTTAATACTGTAGCTGCATTATTAGGTATGATACCAGAAGGTTTGGTATTACTAACTAGTACCGTTTTAGCAGTTTCAGTTATTAGATTAGCTAAATTAAATGTTTTAGTTCAAGAGTTATATTGTATTGAAATGTTAGCTAGAGTTGATACAATTTGTTTAGATAAAACAGGTACTATTACAAGTGGTAAAATGGAAGTAATTGATGTTATAAAATTAGAAGATTATGATTTAAATGAAATAATTGGTAATATAGTAAATACATTAGATTCTGATAATGCTACTAGTGATGCTTTAGGTAATTATTTTAAAAAATATGATAATTATAAAGTTATTAAAACAATACCATTTTCACCTATTAATAAATATAGTGGGGTAGAGTTTGTTGAAGGAAGATTTTTAATTGGGGCTCCAGAATTTTTATGTAAAAAGAAAATAAAAGAAGTTATTGACAATCAAGATAATAGAACATTATTAATAACTAAAGATGATTTACCAATCGGTGTTATTGTTTTAAAAGATGAAATAAGAAAAAATGCAAAAAAAATGTTAAATTATTTAAAAAATCAAAATGTTGATATAAAAATTATATCTGGAGATAATTTAAAAACTATTAGTAAAATAGCTAATAATGTTGGATTAAAAGTTAGTGGAATTGATTTGTCAAAGGATGAAATTGATGATATAAATAAGTATAATGTTTTTGCTAGAGTAACGCCAATACAAAAAAAGAAAATAATTGA
>DVJX01000081.1 GCA_018716405.1 Candidatus Faecisoma merdavium
AAAAAAAAAAAAATTGTCATTTGTTTAATTGAATAAAAATCAACTTTACAATATATTATATTTAATAGGAGATGATTTAATGCTTATACCAACAATAATAGAAAAAAATGTTAACAGCGAAAGAGTTTATGATATTTATTCAAGGTTATTAAAAGATAGAATTATTATTTTAAACGGAGAAATTAATGATGAAAGTGCAAGCAGCATTGTTGCACAACTATTATATTTAGATAGTATTAACAACAATGATATTAGTTTATACATAAATAGCCCAGGAGGTAGCGTAACTTCTGGGATGGCTATTTATGATACAATGAATTTTATAAAAAGTGATGTATCAACAATATGTTTAGGAATGGCTGCTTCTATGGGAGCGTTCTTGTTATCTAGTGGGAAAAAAGGAAAAAGATATGGATTGCCAAATAGTGAAGTTATGATACATCAACCATTAGGAGGAGCTAGCGGTCAAGCAACTGAAATTAAAATAGCAGCAGAACACATTTTAAAAACAAAAGAAAAATTAAATAAAATTTTAGCATTGAACACTAATAAAGATATCAAAACTATTGAAAATGATACTGAAAGAGATAATTACCTTTCAAGCGAAGAAGCTTTAGAATATGGTTTAATTGACAAAATTTTATAGAGAAGTTTACCCTTCTCTATTTGTATTACAATAATATCTTTGACCTAATTCAACTAATCTCCTAGTCATTTCTCCACCTACTGTGCCATTTAATCTAGAAGATTGATCAGCACCTAAAGTAATTCCTAATTCTTTAGCTATTTCATATTTTAAATTATCTAAAGCTTTTTTACTGCCTGGAACTACTAATTTATTCATTTTATCACCACCTTTACATTATTATTATATCCTAAACATTTAATAACATAATTGGTAAAAAAAACTAGATAGCATATCGCTATCTATTTTAATTATTTAGCTTGGTAACCACCTAAGTTTTGTTGTCCCATTTGAACTAATCTCTTAGTGATTTCTCCACCTACTGTACCATTAGCACGGCTTGTAGCATCTGGTCCTAAGTTAACACCAAATTCGCTAGCTATTTCATATTTCATTTTATCAATAGCTTGTTTTGCTCCTGGCACTACTAATTTATTTGTAGATTTATTCATATTTTCACCTCCGTACATTAATATCATGCACGGATTATTTAAAACTATTACTGGTAAAATTTGGTTATAATAAATCTTTAAAATTTTTATTAAAATTAGTTATAACTTCTATATTATTTATACATTCGTCTATTAATTCTTGGTAATTAAATTTTTCATATTCTAAACATTTTTCTAATTTAGGATTAATAACAGGATGTTTTGGTACAAATATTGTACAACAATCTTCAAAAGGTAAAATGCTTGTTTCATAAGTTCCTATTTTTTTAGCTATTTCTATTATTTCTAATTTATCTAAACAAGCAACTGGTCTAATTATTGGAAAATTGGTTACACTATTAATAACATTGATACTAGTTAAAGTTTGACTGGCTACTTGTCCAATACTTTCTCCATTTACTACTACTTTATATTTTTTATTTATATTAGTAGCAATGCGATACATCATTCTTCTTAATATTGTAATATTATATTCACTTGGTACATTTTTATATATAGCTTCTTGTAACTTAGTAAATGGAACTATTAATAAATTAATATTACCTGAATATTCGTTTAATATATTAGCTAGTTTTATAACTTTATTTTTTGCTTCAACACTAGTATGTGGTGGTGAATCAAAATATAAGCAGTCAATATCAATTCCTCTTTTTAAAGCCAAATAACCTGCAACTGGTGAATCAATACCACCAGATAACATTAATATTCCTTTACCTTGAATACCTACTGGATAGCCACCACTACCTTTTATTTCATTTGTATATATATAAGTATCTTCTCTTATCTCAATATGAATAATAATATCAGGATTATGAACATCAACTTTAGAATCAAAATTTTTTAAAACAAATCCACCAATAACATTATTAAAATCCATTGATTTTATTTCAAAATTTTTATTTGCACGTTTAGTTTCAACTTTAAATGTTTTAAAATTTTCATTTTTTAAAATTTCTAAAACACCTGATTTAATATCATCAGTATTAGTATTAACTTTATAAGCAACTACTATTCCTTGTAAGCCAAATACTTTTTTTAGTTTATTAATAGTATCATCAAAATTATTTGGAATAATATACATACGATCTCTTTTTTTAATAATCTTTCCATCAACTTTTATATTTTCACTTAATCTATTAATAAATTGATTTCTATTACCTTTTTTAGTTGTAAGTTCTCCATATTTAATTAATATTAATTTTCCCATCAAAATCACCAGTTATATTATATATTATTAATTTTTTTTAAGCAACAAAAAAAGATAAATAAATTATCTTCTTGCTATTCCATTAGACTTTGAAGTTGATTTTAAGTTATATAGTGGATTATATGTTAGAGAATAAAATTTATCCCCATTAAACATTTCATCTGAAATAATATCTATAGTTGAATCTGGTATCATTTTTTTTAAAAATTGTCTTAAATTTTTATAGTACTCAATTACTCTTTTTGTATACTCACAATTTAGTTTGCCATAATAACCTACAGTAAAAGAACTAGTAGGATTTCTTAATAAGCGTGATAAATATATTAATTGATTATCATAAACACCATTGATTACTAAATGTCCATCAATTTTTGTATTTAAAGGTTTATTTAAGCAACCTTCACCACTTTGTGCGATTAAAATTGTTTTCTTCGCATCAGTCTTAATATCATTTATTGAACTTACATTATAATCATCTGTAATTTCAAAAACTTTTTCTTTATCATCTAAATAACCCAATGATTTAATATACATTCCAAAAGAAACTTTGTTTCTCTTTAAATTGATTAACCAATTATTAAAATCATTTTCATCAAATTCTATTTCGCCTTTTTTTAATTTTTCAAACAAAATATTAGAAAAATATAATTCACTTGTTTCTTGTATTTGATCTATTAAACCATCATTATATTTTTTTTCTAATAAATATCTTTTTAATAATTTTTCTGACAATATTATGCCTCCATTCAAAAAGCAACGAGAATAAATTATATCACCAATTTATATATATGTCAAATTGAGCAATTTTAATTATAATTCATTGAAATTTTATCAAATATGTCAGGTTCTACTTTATTCAAACAATTTATTGTAAATTCTAATGACTTTTTATATTCTCCATTATAAAAAAGTTCTTCCGAATAAGACAAATTATTATCTATTTCTTTTGTTAAAACTCGATATCTATTTCCATAAACAATTGCCATTTCTGCAAATTTAGCAGTTTTTAGTAAATCTTTGGAACAACTATATAGTTTTAATACTAGATCTCTAGCTGTATCAACTCTAGTATTTAAAATTGTAATAGAAAGTGGTTTCTTTTCTAACTCTTTTACAATTTCTTTAATAGCATCTGAAGCTTCTGTTAATTGAACATAATAATACTGAGGCAAAATCGGAAAATTAAATTCTTTTATCTTTGCTTTAGCATCACTTAATATATTTTTTATTTCCTCTAATTGTTGTCTAGCACGAATTTCATCTTCTTTTATATTTCCCAAAGTTTCTAAAGTATTATCCAATTT
Source organism: Candidatus Faecisoma merdavium (assembly GCA_018716405.1). Classification (GTDB taxonomy): domain Bacteria; phylum Bacillota_I; class Bacilli_A; order RF39; family UBA660; genus Faecisoma; species Faecisoma merdavium. The sequence continues at coordinate 3,649 of DVJX01000081.1, forward strand.
ATCAGCAATATTATTTAATTTCAATGTCAAATTTTCAATTTCTTTAATTAGTTTAGAAAAGGCAAATGTATTATTACTAGTATGAGTTTTTAAAATTTCATAATCTGTTGTTAATTTTTTTAGATTATCTCTTATTTCATTTAGTTCTTTTATATTATCTTCTGTTAAATCATATTCAAGTTTAATATTATCTAAAGAATCAAACATTTCATTTACAATTGTATTAATTTTATTTAATTTCTTATCAAAACAACTAATTAATTCATCATAAATATGTCGATCATTTTTTTCTTTTTCAAAATCTGTATATAATGAATCAAAATAGTCTAATAAAACTTTCAATTCAAATAAACTATCTTCTAGATTTAAAACTCTAGTTCTATCCATTATATCACTAATTTTTTTATTAGCCTCAGAAATGTTATATTCAACATTCAAATAATCAAGAGGATATCCATCTTTCGTCATTTTTTGATATATTTCATTTATTTCCAATATTTTTTTAGGAATAATGTTTGTTGCCATTAAAACTATTGAAGGAACTTCATCTAAAACTAATTGCATGTGTTTTAACATTTCATCTATCGATTTAATTATTTTTGTAACCTCATTGTAATCATTATTTTCCATAAAATTTTCAAAAGCTTCAAATCTTTTAGAAATATTTTCAAATTGTAATATCACAGAATTAGTTATTTCACCAAATTCAGATTTTGTACTTAAAAATTTATCATATAATTCTCGATAAGTAGCTTTAAATTTTGTAATAATAGCTCTGTTTCTTTCTTCACTTGTTGTAATTTCTTTAATTTCATCTAATAAAATATCGGTGTTTGTTCTAACTTTATATAATTCCATTTCCAATTTTGCTATTTTATAAACAGTTGTTTTGTAATCTAATTGTTTTAAAGAATAATCTGCTTCTAATATCATATCTGTTATTTTAGGAATTTGAGAAGTTCTAATTTCTTTAAAACGATTTTCCCAATCATTTAAATTTGAATCTAATTTATCATTTTTTAAAAATGTCTTAATTTTGGAAATTTCCGAATTAATTGGTGTACTATCAATAACATTTTTTTCCACCTCAAAATTATCCAAAATTGTCTTATACTTTTTTGTTTTATAATTTTGAATTAAATTTAAAACAATTATTATAACAATGACTGCAATAATATAAACACTAACAGAAATTAATGTTATGCTCATCTTATCACCCCTTATTATGACATAATCATTATAACTAATAATACTAAATACATTCCAGAAACTAGCCCTACAACAAAACTTAATAATAAAGTATCTACAAAAGCTGCTTTTTTATTATTTAAAGTTAATACTTTTGTTTTTGGTTTTTCTTTCTGAAATTCTTTTTGTTCCTCAACTAAAACAATTTTAGTAGATTCTTGGGCATTTAATTTATCAATCTGGTCTTGAGTTAAAGGATAATTATTCAATAAATAATCAATTTGTTTTGGCGTTAAATCATATAAATATTTATTAATGAAAGCATCTAAATTTATTTTATTTGCTCTATTAATAATTAAATATTGATCAACAGTTTCTTCATTATATGCTGGATAATCAACTGTTTGTGATTGACTTGTAACTTCGTTTGTTTCACTAGTAGCTTCTTTAACTTCATTTATTATAATCTTATTATCTTCTCTTTTTGAAGTTAATATTTGACCGCTATTTTGATCATAATAAATTCCATTTTCAGCATTTCCAACTATATCTTTATCTTGTTTCTCATCATACTTTTGCATAGCTATTGTTGGTAAAACTTGATTTTTTGGAGCTTCTGTTATTTCATCAACTTCTTCTAATTGAAAAGAAAATGACTCATTTTGTTTTGCCTTAAATTGTTCAACAAAATTTCTATTATCAACATTATCATCAAGTATTCTAACTTTTCCATTTTCATCTTCATATTTAATATAACTTTTACCATCCACTTTAAAACTAGTTATTGCTTCTAAATCTAATGGTGTTTCTTTCATTGTTTCATCAAAATATGTTAATAAAGAAATCATATTTCTATTAGTCATAGAATCAGTTAATTTGTCAATATTACTTAAAAAACTGTTGTGTTCATTTATAAATCTATTAAGTTCAATAATTTCTTTTTTTAAATCTTCTTTAGTTTGATATTTACCTTTTTTTATATCATTTTTTATACTTTCAATAACATATTCAATAAAAACAGACTCTGCTTTTGTGGCTTCTTTTACTTCAAATTTCAAATCTAGATTTAAATTTAATTTACTTAAATCTAGACCATAAACTTCATCATTATTTTTTACTATTAAAAAAGAACCTTTATTTAATTTTATAAAACCAATTGTTTCGAAAAGCTTCCCCCTATATATTATTCTACTTGGTAGCATATTATCACCCAAGTATATTGTATCATACTTTTCGACAATATACCACAATTTTTTGTTGATTATTACAAAATGTCATGGTATGATTTTATAGGTGGGAAATATGGAAAAATTAAATTTTTTATTCAAATCTATTAGAAAAACAAGCATTTCTAGATTAATTACTGTATATAAAGTTGTCAAAAAAAACACCCAAAAAAAATTTATTCTATTTGACATCTTATATTGCTGTTTTAAATATAAGGCTGCATTTTCAGATTATCT
>DVJX01000082.1 GCA_018716405.1 Candidatus Faecisoma merdavium
ATTAAATATTTATCAATTATATCAATATTTTTTATAATATTTACGTTTGGTATAAATTGTGCAAGTGCTGCTTCTGGTAATGCATATATACACTATTATAATGAAGGACCTGGATATTATAGATATCCGACATATTCAGATGCATTGCCACATTTACAAAGTATGGGATATAGTGTTTATGGGTATAATGCAGCTGGAGCTGGATCAGCATTGTCTCAATTACGTAATGGTAAAATATTCGTTGTACACAATCATGGTGCTCCAGGAATACAATATATGGGAACAAATTCTAGTAATAGTGCCTTAGTTGCTAATCCTGGAAGCTCTTCTAGTGGTGTTCCTTGGTATTCTGTAGTCGGTGATTTAAATCTTTATACTAATTTGAAAATTGCTATTCTTTATGGTTGCAAAACCGGTGTAGTAACAAGTGTTGTTGGAGATCTACCAGGAGCAATTGTCTATAAAGGCGCTACTGCAGCTGTTGCTTGGACTACCGATACACCAGTAGATGGAGTAAATGAATGGAATCGTTTATTCTTTGAAAAAGCAAAAACTGATAATATAGTAGAAAGTTTTCGTCATGCAGATTATTGGACAGAAGTAATTCTTGGAACACCTGTTTCAAACCCTTTAAAATATTATAGAAATGAAAAAGGAGACATATACGCAAAAATTAATTAAATTATTCTGAAATAAATTTTAAAAATGAAACTAAAATATATGCTTTTAAATATACTTATTAAAAAGAAAGGAAGTTAAATATGAAACTAAAAAATATATTTATACCTATGATAATGATAGTAGTATTTTGCATTGGAATACTTACTATTCGTGCTATGGAACTTAATAAATTAGTGAAAACGGTAAATTTACCAAAAGGCAATACTGTAGAAATAAAATATGTTTCAAACGAAAAAATTGACTCAAAAACTATTCAACTATACAAAGATCAAAATGAAAATGAATACCTATTCTTGGATAATGAATTAATCGGCTATTTCAAAGAAGTTGATATTACTTCTCCAAATTCTATTGCAAAACTTAATTCAGAAACTATAAATGACAAAAAAGAAAATTATGAAGCAATTGCTTTTGATATTGCAAAAGAAATTGTAAATAAAGAAAAAACATCTTTTGCTGATTATAAATTAACATCTAATAATTATGTAACAAGTTATGGTGAGTTTTCATATACTTATTCAAAGTTTATAGATGGATATATTACAACTGACTCAATAACAATCTCATTAGATAATAATGGTAACTTATCTTCATTTACTGCAAGCCGCCAAGGAATTTTTGATAAATACAAAGATATAAAAATAGATAAAGAAAAAGTTAATAACTTTATAGTTGAAGAAATGAAAAAAAATTATTCTAACATTGAAAATTATAAAGTTCAAAATCAATTTATAACTTTTACAAACGAGAAGTTAACGTTAGAAATTCAAGTTGAATTAGAACACACAAGTAATGAATTTAGTTTGATTTCTTTATATTATTATTTATAATAAAAGTGTGTAAAGATATTACTACTTGTCAAATACTTACTAAATAAAAGATTAATTTTTTAATCAATTCTGTACTGATATTAAGTATCATAACTTTTAATACGTTCATTGTTATACCATTGAACGTATTTTTTTATTTCTTCTGCCACCTTTTTTTAAGTCGATTTATCAAACTGAAATATTCATTGATGTTTAATTTGTACAAATCAATTTTCTGTTAAATAAAATTCACACTAATGTCTCTGAGGAACATATTTCTTACAAATTCTATATTTCTTGTAATTTCAACCTGTTTTAATTTTCATAATTGTATTTTATAAATTTGTATAATATACTTTATATAAAAGAAAAGGCGATTATTATTAAAAATATTTCGTACGACAGTTTAAATAAAAATTAAATATCTATCGTAATTATTTAATATAAGATTTACTGTAAATGATACTTTTCAAGAAAAAGAAAAAATATGAATTAGTTAAAATGTAGTAGTATGGATTGAAGAATAATTTAAAAAATACATATGCTACTAAATCAAGATAATAAAAAGTAAATTTTAATATTAAAATTATTATACAAAATTTTGTTGAATGTAATACAGGTGTTAATTGGCTTAAATTAATAGGAAAATAGAAAGAAAAAATGATTAAGAAAGATAATAGACGTTATTGTTAAAAATACTATTTTGTGCTACTATATATGTGAGATAAAACATTAAATTATAATTTATTAAGGAGAAAGATATGAAAAAATTATTTTTATCTATAATTCTAATTGGAGTATTAAGTGGTTGTCAAAAAGATGAAGAATATGAATTGATTTTTGATAAAAATTCAATTGTAAATTGTATCTCTTTTGTATATGAATTTGAAGATGGCACAAAAATTTATACTGATTATACAAATATTAAATACAAAAAAAATAATATTGAAATGTCTTTAACGGAAGCGTTGGAAAAAGAATTATTAGACTTTGATGACATAAAAAAATATGAAGAGCTTAAAATTGTAAAAAAAGATGCTCCCAAACCATTAGAATGTAATGATTAATTTAGATTATTTAAATAATCTTTTGCCATTTATGAAAAAATGATATAATATTAAAAAAGGAGAAATTTTTGTGGAAAAGAAATTAATTTTTATTATATTTGCTAGTTTGTTTTTTATAAGTGGTTGTTATAATAAATCTAATAACAGTATTACATTTAAAGATGATTTTGGATATCTTACACCAAATAGTATTACCTACAAATTTTATGGAATATCTGAACATTTTGGATTTGAAACAGGAAAGGTATACTATGGTGAAGAAAACGAAAGGTATATTTTGATTACCAATTTTAAAATAATTAATGAGTTAACTAACCAAGATGAGATAGAAAAATATTCATTCAATTTAAGTTTTAATAATGTATCAATGTTTACTGATGATATGACAAATATAGGCACAGCAAACTTTGAAGATAAAATTAGTGAATCATCAATAGAAGAGATGGGAACATCTCCTGCTGATGGTTTTGGTGAGTCAGATGCATTCTTAGAAAGTACCAAAGATGATTTTAAAGATTCAATTAAATTTGAAATAAAATATTGCTATAAAGATGGTCTTTGTAATGTTGAAAAATTAGATTTAAAATATGTAGAAAGTTAGTATAATATGTATTTTATTTATAAAATCTTATAATCAAATAAGAATAAATTATAGAACAAAACTTTTTTATAAAATAGTTTACACAGATCAAGAATTTGATAAAGTTCAAAATTATTATTTGATGAAAAATGTACAAAAATATTTATATATCTCAAAATTAATAAATGAAAAATATATTAATATTTTTATTGTTATAATATTTTTTGATGTTTTAATATTAATTATTGGTAAATTTAACAAAAAATATGTTATATTACTAATGACAAATAAATATGGTAAATATGTTGTATAAAATATGCTAGTTCTGGGAGTAAATAGAGATTGGTATTAATTCAATGATATGATATAATTATTAACAGGTGATTATTATGAAAAAAACATTATTAATATTCGTTTTTATAATTTTTTTATGCGGATGTAATAATGCAAATGAAAATAAATTTTCGAATTATGAACATTATGATTTAAGTGGGAAAAATCTTATTAAATATAATTTTGTTGATAAAAATAACATTATGCAGAATTATGCAATTGCTGATATTACGCCTGATTCTTACGAAATATCAGTTTATGGATTATTTTATCAAGTTTCTGAAAATGATTATATTTTGCTTGATAAAATACAGTCAAATAAAAGTAAAGAAGATATAATTAGATTTCAATATAATAAATTATATGTGATAGGTATGGGTGAAACACCTGGAAATTATGAATATATACTTAATCAGGAAAAAATAACCAAAAAAGAATTAATTTTCGAATTTTCAAAAGGTTTTATTATTAGAAGTATAAAAGATGTTAAGGATAATGAAATTTATTACTATGCGCTTATTAATGAAGATTCATCTAATAATAATATAAATGTTGAGTTAATATGCTCATTATCTACTTATAAATGTGAATTGAATGATTAATATTATATTAAATAGTAATCATAAAATTAATGAAAAAAATATATAGTGCAAAAAAGTGATAATGTTGCTGAAATAGATGTTAAGTTATATATTAATGAAGCAGCAGATATCATATCTCAATTATTATCATATTTAAGTGTTAGAATGAATGAAATTAATTATTATCAAGTGTTATTAAAAGTAAGAGAAAATATGGAAAATAACAATAATGATTAATTAAGTAATAAAGAATAATAATATCCAAAACAATATCCATCATATTTTCAATATAGGATAATTATTAAATAATTCTTTTACATTATTTAAATGCTTTTTTAAGAGAATTACATATGTAATTCTTTTTTTATTAATATACATCAAATTATTGTTGTATTTATTGGACAAAATGAAAAAAAGCCTATATATCATGAGAAAATTGATATAGGTGGTAAGTATGTATTGCCCAAGGACAAGAATATTAAGAGAGGAATTTGAATATATGCAAAAATACGTTGCAAAATATTTAGATTACAATAGATCAACTTATGCAAATTGGGAAATAGGAAACATTATTTTACCACTAGATATAGCAAATAAATTAGCGATATTATATAATGTATCATTATCATATATATTAGGTTTAAATACTATTAAAAAAGAAAAAAGTGATATTAGGATGATAGATTATATATATATGAGAAGTAAATTAAATGAATTAAAAATAATAAATAATAGTTCATTTGAAGAAATTTCTAAATATATTGATACAAATAGATCAACAACTAATAGATATTTTAATGGTAAGATATCAATACCAACTGATAAATTAATTCTATTATGTGAATTTTATAATATTGAAATAGATGAATTATGTGGTATTAAGTAACATTAACAAATTTTATTAATTAAGGAGCAGTACAATATACTGCTTCTTTTTTATAGATATTGCGAAATTTGCCGAAAAAAGAAGCAAGAAATTAACTACGGAAGTGGTTATAAATAATATTTAAACTAATCTGATTACGAAGAATTAATAAAAGCAGGTGCTAATTTTGCTTCTTCTCCTAAAAGAGTTAATATTCATGCTCTAGATCCAGCTATAATAGCTACCAAAATGAGTTTATCAGATGTTAGAAAAGATATTGATTTAAAAGATATAATCGAAAATACTAAATATGGTAAAAATGGTATAGGTGGTGTCATTACAAAAGGAACAATGTATACGGGGTA
>DVJX01000010.1 GCA_018716405.1 Candidatus Faecisoma merdavium
TTATTACAATTACATTTAAACTTTGAAAAAGAAACTATTGGTTCAGGTAAATCATACCATATTTTACGATATTTTGATATTTCTTCATACATTATTTGAACAAGATTAATACCATTGACAGCTAATTCATAAAATTCACTATCATATGTTTTATATCTATCTATTTTAACTAAATCATGAACAAGATTATTCCTTTTATCACACCATTTTAAAATATCATCAAATAATTCTTTATTCAAATTATTAAGTCCATTATATTTATTTTCTATTAAATTGATTATGCAATTAATTCTTGCTGATATGCTTGCAGGTCGACCTTTTTCTTTTTTTTCTTTTGGACAATATTGTATATTTTTTTCTATTAATCTATTAATTCTTTGCTCGAAAATAGAATAACAAATCCATGATGTCTCGATATAATTTTTACTATCGAATGATTTTTTTAAATTGTTTATATATGTTCTATGCATATCGACCATTTCAAGTCTAATATTATAATCATCAATTTTTTTCATAAGTCACCTCAATTTATATATATTATATCAAAATTTCAATATAGATTTTACAAAAAAATATCATATTATTGACAATTATTTTATATAGTTCAATATAAATTAAGTTAGTATTATCAAATTTTTTAATACACCATTTATAATATTTAAATTAATTTTAATGATTCTTCTTGTAATTTTTTTCTTAATTATTATTTACCATAATGCCATTATTTTTTTAGAAAGGAATAATTTCTTATAACACAAAAAAACTAATCCATTTCTGAATTAGTTATTTATCAAAACTCGAAAAGTTCGAGCACATTTCACTATGGAGCAAGTGGTAAAGTTATTTACAACTTTTTACTTCTTGGTAAGTAATATCAATTTCTATATTCATTTTAACATAAATTTATATAAAATGAAATACTTGTTGATTAAAAAGCATCAAAATGATGTTATAATTATATATAGAAGGTATGTGATAATTATGAACATTAACTATGATAAAATCCAACAATCAATTAATGAGTATGGTAATTATATATTAACTTGTATTAAAAATCAGTACGGAAATTCCTTAACACAAGAACAATTACAAAGTATAAATAATTTATTAAATACTCAATTTATTATAATTGAAAAACCATCAAATGAAGATATTGAATTTTTTAGTAAACAAGATGGTATAGATAATTCAGAAAATTATAGTGTAAATCATGTCCCATCTGCACATGGTGGAAGAACTAAAGGTGATAATAAAATTCATATATATCCATATTCAAAATCTTTTAGCGATTGTAAAACAGATGATGAAATAATAAAGTCATGTGTTGATAGTATAGTAATTCATGAAATATTTCACTATTTTATAAGGCCTAATTTATCTAATAATAATGATACTTTAAAAGATGAATTTGGGCATTTTATAACTGAGGGATTAGTTCAATATTATGCAGAAGACTTTGCAAAAAAATATAGATTAGGTGATCCAAAATCCAATTATGGTAAAAATGTAGAATTTGTAAAAAAACTAATAGCTTCTTTTCCAAATGATTTGACACAAACTCAAATTGATAAAATTATATTTACGTGTAATCAAGATGAATTATTAAAAATGTCTTCAAATGGTAAAGATTTATATAAAGAATATATAAGTGATGTACAATTTCAAGAAAATTTATCATCTTTTATAGTTGATATGGGAACTGCAATAGGATTTAATAAAGAAGATGATAGAACACAACACTTTATAAAATATTATAAAAAAATAAGTGATTTAAACATCATTTTTGATGAATTATCTAAGAATATAGATTTAATTTTTAAAGATAATATGGAGTTGAAAGATATTTATATGAGAAGATTAAGAGACCTTATTTCTGATAAAAAATTGGAAAAAGAAATGTCAAAATATGAAGAACAAATGAAAAAATTTTTACCAATTGAAGAACAAGTAAATAAATTAAGAAGAAGTCGCATGAGTTTAGAAAAAATAAAATCAACACTAGGAGCTGATAGCAATATATTTGAATATGTACCAGATGTTTTATATCATGGAAGTCCTGAAAATTTAGAAGTTATTAACTCGGCTGAAAGCACTCAAAGAGGTAGTTATGTTTATGCTACTGATAATCCAGTTCATGCACTATTCTTTTCGATTTTTAGAAATTCAAGTATTGCTAGAGCTCACATTAATGAATACATAGATGAAAATGGAAATTATAAAGTTAAATATCAAATTGATGAACGAGTTGCAGGAGCTTTAGATGAAATAATATCGGATAGAGATATAACAATTCATGTTTGTAATGGAGAGCAATTTTTTAAACCACAAGGAGAACAATATATTGCTAGAGAGTGGATTTCAAAAGGTGGACAAAGTATTGTTCCAACTGACAGAATACAAGTTAATGTTAAACATTTTTTTGAAAGTTTAGAAAAACAAGGTTTAGTTGAATATAGTAAATATGACAAATCAAAAGATTGGAAAACTGTAATTGATTTACTTGGGCAAAATTATCCTTTTGGATTGGGTACAGAACGAGCAAAAAATATTCAAGAGTTTGATTCAATGTATGATGAATTTATTGAAAAAAATTTTCCTGAACAATTAGAATTTTCTAAACAATTTCGCTTTTTCATACAAGAAGTTATGGCAACTGATTACAAATTAGAAAATCCAAACATAAGTGCAGAAGAAGAAAATAATTATAAGTTAAGGTTAATAAAAGATACAGCCGATAGTTTTTTACTTGCTTCGAAGGATGAACAAGGAAAAATTAAATACGATATAAATATTAATAAATTAAATTCATTTCTAAATCAAGATAGTCCTATTCAAGAAGAAAAAGGTAGAAGTTTATAATATTACTATTAATAAAATATGCAATTTCTATTGACTATGTTTTATTTGGTTATTAATTTTTTGATAATTAGTATTAAAAATTATAAGTTTAAAGCAATTTAAACATAACCTTTTTTCAATTTTATGATAATTATATTTTAAAATGCTTTAATTTATAAAACATAAAACATCTAAATATAAAATTTAGAATCTAAACTAATTAAATAATATTAAGAAGATGACCTTATATTTCAAAGTCATCTTTTTCTGTGTTTAAACCTATATCATCAATATCCTCATCATCAAGAACTTCATCTTTATACATATCATTAATAACATTTAAATATTTATCATCTTTATCATACCAGTTATGAATTTTACTATGTAGGAACGAAATCAATTTATCAAATTTATCTTTCCAATATGAGATAGTTTGTTTTAAATTATTTATAGTAGATTCAAATTTACTTATTTCTTCTTTGTCTTCATTTATTTGATAATTCAAATCTTCAATAGTTTGTTTTAACTTATAATTTTCTTTTTCTAATTTGGCAATATTTTTCTTATTTTCTTTAAGTTCAGTATCTACATCATTTAAAGTAATAGATAGTTTTTGAATTGATTTAAAGTCATTATTGGTTTTATCGACTTCATCAATATATTTAATAAGTTTTTCTTTATCTTCTTTTGATAAAATAAGATTATCTTTATTCAATTTAGAAATTTTAAGATTATTAATTTGTTCTTTTATATTATTGGACTTATTATCTAATTCCAATGATTTTTTGTTGGCTTTATCTAATTTATCTTTATCTTGATTTAGCTGTTTTTTCATTCTCTGATAATTGCCCATATCTTTTACATTAATATCTCGATTTCTACCTTGCTGTTTTTCTTTAAGTTCTTCTTTTAAACTATAAACTTTATTAAATGAATTGATACAATAAACTCTCATTTTATCTTGAATTATAGTTAAAGATTCTTTAGTAAACACATCAGATTTTCCAACTTGTCTTGATAAACCTGTTTTACAATTATCTTTATAAGGAACTCCTATAATATGAAGATGAGGACTTGATTCATCAAAATGTATAGTAGCATTTGCCACCTTAAAATTAGGTACAACTTTTTCTAAATCTATAATTTGTTCTTTAAAAACATCAACCATTTTTAATTTGTCTTTTTGAGATTTATTTTCCCAATACTTCATATCTCCAAGTTCAATAATTATTTCACAAGCAAGATCGTGTTTAGTATCATTACTGATTTTATCAAAGTAATTTTCTATTTTTCTATCATCTCGTTTTTGTTTGTTGT
>DVJX01000083.1 GCA_018716405.1 Candidatus Faecisoma merdavium
ATAATTTTGAAAAAATACAAAATGAAAGATTGCAGAAAGATATAAATAGACTTGAAATAGCTTCTAAAAATTGTGCAAAATGGTCAAATGAGGCTGAAAAAACAAAAAATAAAAAATATAATTCAGAAACTACAATAGATAAAGGATATATAGGACATAAAGCAGATAAAATGATGAAAAAATCAAAAGTTATGGAACAAAGAATAGAAAAAGCAATAAATGAAAAGACTAATTTGTTAAAAAATATAGAGGTAAATGATACATTAAAAATTATTCCTCTAAAAAGTAATAAGAATCCATTAATTTTTGCACATAACTTGCAGATAAAATATAGTAAAGAAACGATATTTAACCCTATTACTTTTGAAGTTAATAATGGCGATAGGGTTGCACTAATTGGAAAAAATGGCATTGGTAAATCAAGTATATTAAAACTTATTTTAGGAGAAGAATTACAGTATAATGGAGAGTTTATGGTTGCAAATGATTTAAAAATATCTTATGTTTCTCAGAGTACAGAAGATTTAAAAGGAAATTTGAGAACTTTTGCTTACGATAATAAAATAAATGAAAGTATTTTTAAAGCAATGTTAGTAAAAATGGGATTATCACAATTTGATTTTGATACTAATATTCAAGATATGAGTGAAGGTCAAAAGAAGAAGGTTCTAATTGCAAAAAGTATTTCAGAACAGGCTAATATTTATATATGGGATGAACCTTTAAACTATATTGATATATTGACAAGAGAACAAATAGAAGATGCTATTCTAAATTATAATCCTACCATTATTTTTGTAGAACATGATGAGAAATTTATTGAAAAAGTGGCAACAAAAATTATAAATTTGGTAAAGTAAGTGAGAGACAAATTACAATTTATTTATTAAAATATATAAAGAAGACTATTCATACATTGAATAGTCTTTTAATCTTCTAAATTATCAAAAAGGTCGCTATTAAAAAAATCATATAATTTAATTTTTAATGTTTTGCATATTTGATAAATAACATAAGCATTTGGTTTATTAACTTTTAATGCTAACATATCTTGTAAAGTAGATGGTGCGACAGCAGATAATTCAGCCAATTTGTTAGGAGTATAATTGTAAGTATTACATAATTCATATATTCGTTTACTTACTGCTTCTTTGAATAACATATCACACACCTCATTTCTTCAGTAATATTTTAACGGAAAACCGGAGAAATTATTCACGGATAGCCGTTGACTTTTAAAAAATAAGGTGCTATAATATAAACACAATGAAGGCAGTACATTATTTATTAGGTGTACTGTGTTTTTTTTACCAATTACTTGGGAAAATAGAATAATATAGAGGAGTGACATTGTGACAATAACGGACGGAAAAGAAAGTTTTATAATTGATAAGAAAGATGTGACTAATAAAAAAGACGGCTACATAATTGGAATTGATGAAAATATATGGTGTATAGAATTATTTATAAAAAAGGAAAAAAATAATTGTTTTAAGGCAATAATAAAAAGACTCCCTTCTAGTTCAAAAGATGGAGGAGATGAATTAAAAAGTTATAACATACTTGATAATCCTAATTTTAATGAATTTCTACTTTCAAGTTCAGATTATAAAGAAATTAAAAGATTATATGAAAATATGCAATTAGTAAAGAAAAATAGAAAGCAAAGTATAGTAGAAGCATTTGCGTCACTTTTTGCTTATGAATGCTATGAAAATTATTATTTACAAGAACTTTGGGAAGTCAAAGATAAAGATTTATTTGCTTCTATTACATCTGGATCTGATTATCAATACGAATGTTTATGTTTAAAAAGTGAAATATATAAAAAAACAAAAGAAATTTTAAAAGAAAAATATAAAGTAAATTTAAATAAATTTATAGGAGGTAAAATTAGATGAGCGAGGAAAAATTTATATTATTATTTTTAATTGTATTATTTTTAATTTATTTAATATATGAATTATACAATTATGTAAAAAATAAAGATAACGAACAAGATGATAATTCAAAACAAAAAAACACTTTTTTTGATACCCTAGATATAGAAATTGAAAAAAGTGGATATGAAGTTGGTGAGTGGGAAAAAGAAGTTAGAAAAGATTTGATTCCAATTATTAAAGTAAAAACAAAATATAAACCAAATAAAGAAATAAGTGTTCTTGTTGGTGATTATAGTAAAAGTTCTATATCAAATACAATATATATTTTAGAAAGTATGGGAATAAAAACAACGATTGCTAAAAGTGGTATAGAAATTGTAAAAAGAATTAAAGATGGCGAAAAATATGATTTAATTATTACAAATAATATTTATGATAGAGGACATTGTGACGGTCCAAATACTCTAGACCATCTAAAAGAAATAGAAGGTTTTAATATTCCCGTTATAGTATTAACAATTTCAGAAAATGAAAGAGATACATTTGTAGGATATTATGGATTTGATGAGTATATTACAAAACTGCTAACACAAGAAAAAGTTAAAGAAACATTTCCTAAAATAATCAACGATTTAAAATTTATAAAAATAGAAAAACAAAAAAGCAATAAATCTTAATAGGACTTATTGCTTTTTTCTACCTAATAATTCATCAATTGAAAAGGAAGAATAAATAAGTGTTAGGTTATATAAAAATGTAGTAGGAATTAAATTGATAGCATTTTCATAATGAGCATAAGAGGCTTGAGTAGTATTTATTTTTTTAGCAACATCTACTTGAGTAAGATTATGTTTTTTTCTTAATAATTTTAAATTTTTGGCAATTAAATCAAGGTTAATAGTTAATGGAAGATAGTTTGTATCATTAGTTCTAGTCAAACCGAATAAATAATCTAAACTATAATTAAAATAATTTGCATATTCTATCAATCTTTTTAATGGTATAGTATCTTTTCCAGTTTCCCAACCAGATACTGTTGTAAAATTAACTTTCATCAATTCTGCTATATCTTTTTGTTTTTTATCAATTAATTCTCTACTTTCTCGTAAATTTTTAATTATCATATAACTTCACCCATTATAATTATTCCATTAACTTGGGCAAATATTATTTTTCTAGGGGAAATAGATTATATTTTTTATTTGTGTATATCTATTTGCGAATTTAACATAAAAATAATTGTTTTTCTTGCGAATATTTATTTTATTTTTCTTCAAATACTTTCCAAATAAAAGAATATATGATATAATTTTATTGTCAATTTACGGGTGAAAAAGGAGGAAATATGGAGGATTATAGTGCAAAACTAACAGGGGAACCTTTTTTATATAATGAAACAAAAATTATAGGGCGTTATTTATTAGACGGGGAGAATGAACAAGAACTAAAAAAAAGGAATATTGAAGAAAACTTGATTAAACATAAAAAAACAGGAAGCATACAAAGAGTTAATTCCCCAATATTTAGAAGATTAAAAGTTATGGACAAAGAAATGTTAGAGGAATTTGTTTGTTCAGACATTGAAACAAGTAAGTATATTTTATTATATGCAATAATGAAAACTGATAAATTAGTCAGAGATTTTGTAATAGAAGTGTATAAAGATAAACTTTATATGAGAAAAGAATACATTGAAAAATTTGATATTGATAATTGGTATGAAGAAAAATGTATATTAAGTAAGACATTAAGAGAAAGAACAGAATCTACATCAGCAAAATTAAAACAAGTGATAATGAAAATATTACAAGATTCTGGATTAGTAATAAAAGAAAAAGACAGATTTAAAATTGTAAGACCTTTATTAAAAGAAAAATATATAAGTATGCTTGATAAAAACGGAGATATTGAATATGCCAAAGCAATAGGAGGGCTAGTATGAAAAGTATAAATACAAGATTACAAGAAATGACAAATAAGTTGAGTAGTAAAGATTTATTTGAATCTAATGGACTTGGTAATGAGATAAACTTTCACGTTTTTGACTATGATCCTGAAGATGAATATATTGTTAGAGAATATCTAGAAAATTATTTATTAAAGAAAACAAAATTAAATATAAAGGTATTTGATATTTACGATATTATTATTGAAATATTAAAAGAAAAAGGATTTTTAGAAAAATGTTTTGATTATGAGAAGAAAAAAGGTGCTAAATATTTAAATACTATTATTTCAAAAACAATAGGAATAGGCTCTGGAAACGATTTGATAATGAAGGAAATAAAAAGTGAAGTAGAACCTAATCAGATTATTATAATAACAGGAATAGGAAAGTGTTATGGTATAGTAAGAGGACATACAATATTGAATAATTTACATAGTGTAATAACTAATAATCCACTGATAATGTTTTATCCGGGAAGTTATAATGGACAAAGTTTTAAATTATTTAATAAATTAGAAAATGATAATTATTATAGAGCATTTCAATTTGTAGGTAGAAAGTAGGAGGAGTAAAAATGAAAAAATTAAAAGAGTTATATGCAAAGGATATTGAAAGAGAAATACAAGGAGTAATTAAAGTAGATGATGAAAGTTATGTTAGTCAAGAACTTGAAGAATATGTTGTAACAGAGGAATTGCTAAAACATTTTAATAGTTTTTTTGAAGCATATAATACAGGAATAAATGGAAATACAGAAAAAATGGGAGTTTGGATTTCTGGTTTCTTTGGTAGTGGTAAATCTCACTTTTTAAAAATAGTATCATATTTATTAGAAAATAAAGTTGTTAATGGGAAAAATGCAGTAGATTATTTTGATGATAAAATAGATGATAAAATGCTACTTGCTGATATAAAAAGAGCAGGGAGTATTCCTACTGATGTAATTCTTTTTAACATTGATTCTAAAACAGAAAACAGTAATGGAACAAAAGACAGAATATTAGATGTTTTTGAAAAAGTATTTAACGAAAAAATGGAACTTTCAATAACTCCATTTGTTGCAGAAATTGAAAGATATATTATAAGTCAAGGAAAATACGAAGAATTCAAAAAAGCATTTGAAAGTGAAGCAAATAGTTCTTGGGAAGAAATGAGAGATGGTATTCAATTTGTAGAAGATGAATTTGCTAATGCTTATGCAAAAACATTAAATAAGTCAGTGGAAGAAGCAAGAAGTGTAGTAGAAAGAACAGAAAAGAATTATACATTATCAGTTGAAAAATTTGCTGAAAGAGTTAGAGATTACATTAAATCTAAAGGACTAAATCATCACGTTGTATTTTTAGTTGATGAGATAGGTCAATATATTGGAGATGACAGGGGATTAATGTTAAATCTTCAAACAATAGTAGAAGATTTAGGACTAGAATGTGGTGGAAAGGCTTGGGTTATTGTTACATCACAAGAAGCAATAGATGATGTAGTAAAAGTTCAAGGAAATGACTTTTCAAAAATACAAGGTAGATTTGATACTAAATTATCTTTATCAAGTTCTGATATAGACGAAGTAATTAAAAAGAGAATACTTGATAAAACAGAAGAAGCAAAAGAAAGTTTAAAAATGATTTATGATAAAGAAGAATCTATTATAAGAAATCTTTTAACTTTTAAAAATGCTACATATCAAAAAGTATATGATGGTGCTAATGATTTTGCAGAAACATACCCATTCATTCCATATCAATTTAAATTATTACAAGATGTATTTACTGATATAAGAAAACACGGATATGCAGGAAAGCATTTATCTAGTGGTGAAAGATCATTATTAGGTGCATTTCAAGAAACTGCTAAAAGATATGGTAGTGATGAAGTTGGAACAATTATTCCATTTTATGCATTCTATGATACTATTGAGCAATTTTTAGAACACCAAGTAAAAATAGTTATTAACAATGCTATTGACACAGTTAAAAGTGGTACTCTAAAAGAAATAGATATTAAAGTTTTAAAAATGTTATTTATGCTAAAAAATATAAAAGAAATACCTGCTAATATAGATAACTTATCAACTTTGTATGTTTCAAACATAAAAGATGATAAAATAACAATAAAAAAAGAAATATCAGATTCTTTAAGAAGATTAGAGGCTCAAACTTTAATTCAAAGAAATAATGATGAGTACAAATTCCTAACAGATGAAGAACAAGAAATAAATAGAGAAATAAAACAAATAGTTATTGACCAAAGTAGAATTACAGATTATTTAAAGAGAATTGTTTTTGATTACATACTAACTGATAATAAGTTTACTTATAAAAATAAAAACTTTCCACTTACAAAATATATAGATAACATTAAATATTCACAAGAATATGAAATAGGTATAAAAGTTATTACCACTTCACCAGATAAAGATGATACAGAAATTATTATGCAATCTGCAAGAGAAAATAAATATGTATTTATTAAACTTGAAATTTCAACTTTAATTTACGATGAAATAACAAATTATTTACAGGTTGAAGAATATAGAAGAAGTAAAAGTGGTATTTTCCAAACTCAACAAGTTGAAGACATAATAAGAGCAAAACAAAGAGAAATAGAAAAAGCAGAAGCAAGAGTTAAAGAAAATATTAAAGAACAATTAAATGAAGCAGAGATTATTATAGCCGGAGATAGGCAAAATATAAGTTCTAGGGATGCAAAAGCAAGAGCAAATGAAGCATTAGAGATTTTAATAAATAACATATATACAAAGTTTGCGTATATTAAGCATAATTTTAATACACAAGATATTAAAGATTTATTCCACGAAAATAGACAAAATCTAATTGGAAATGAAGTAGAGTTTGTTAATCAAAAGGCTTATGATGCAATGAAAGAATATTGTGAAGAAAAAAATGCTTTTAGTATGCCAATGACAATTAGAACTTTATTACAAGACTTTGGAACTGCTCCTTATGGATTTTTAGATGAAGACATATTATACATATTAACAAGATTGTTAAAAGATGAAGTAATATCTTTAATTTATAATAATGAAGTTCAAAATATTACAGCAGAAGATACTTTAACTAAAATATTAAAAAGAGATTATTATGATAGAACAATTATAAAGATTAGACAAAAAATTGATATGAATCTAATTAACGATTTAAAATCAGTAGCAAGAAATGCATTTAATGTTATTAATTTAAGAGAAGATGAAGATGGTATGGTAGAGGATTTTAAAACCGATTGTCTTCAAAGTACGCTAAACAAGTTAAATAAAATTGCAGGATATTATTATATTTCTGGAAGTGTTTATCAATATCCAGGACAAGATGTAAAAGATGAAGCAATTACATTAATTGAAAGACTATTAAGAATAAGGGATATAGGAGAGTTCTTTAAAGAAGTATCAGATAGCAAAGATGAGTTCATTGCTTTAGCACCTAAAATAGAAATGGTATTGGATTTCTTTGATGGAACACAAAAAGAACAATTTGATGAAGCAAGAAAAATAATAACTATCTATGACAATAATAAAGACTATGCTGATAAAACAGAAGAATTAACAACTGTTGTGGAAAAAATGGTTTCAATACTTAAGTCAAAAGAGCCATATAGTGAAATACACGAATTACCTACTTTAAGAAAAGACTTAATAGATATACTTACAAATATGTATGATGTTAAATCAGAGCCAATTATAAAAATGATAAATGAAACTATTTTATATATAGAAAATGAAGTCAAAAGTTATGGTGTAGATGAATCATTTGGTAAAACATATATAGAAACTTGTAAAAATGTTATATCAACTCTTGAAAAATCTAACGAATTAAAAGATATATTTGCACAACAAACAAGAATTGACCAATTAAAAGATAGATTTATTAATGCATTAGAATATGAAAAGAGTAAGAAAAATGCAACAGATGAAACAGGAGAAATTGTAAAAGAAAAAATTGTTAAGAGAACAATTATAAGAACGGACAGTTTAATGAATCATTCTTATGAAATTAATTCAAGAGAAGACATTGATAAATATGTAGAAGAATTAAAAGAAAAACTTATTAAGGAGTTTGAAAAGAATAATAATTTAACAATTAGATAATAAATGGGAGAGGAGAAAATTTATGATAAATAAAATTAGTATAGATGATGTGGCAACATTTAAAGAAAAGGTTGAATTTTCTCCTAACCTTATTAATTACATATACGGTTTTAACGGAAGTGGAAAAACTACATTAAGTAATGTGCTTGCTGCCCCCAACAAATACGACAAATGTATAATAGAAAAAAATGAAAAC
>DVJX01000084.1 GCA_018716405.1 Candidatus Faecisoma merdavium
AGGCGTCCTAAACCAACTAGACCAACGAACCATATTGCGGGAGCAGGATTTGAACCTACGACCTTCGGGTTATGAGCCCGACGAGCTACCAGACTGCTCCATCCCGCGATATAAACAAAATGGCGGAGAAAGAGGGATTCGAACCCCCGCGCCGTTTCCGACCTCCCGGTTTTCAAGACCGGTCCCTTCAACCAGACTTGGGTATTTCTCCATAAAATCAGATAACGAATTGATTATAGCATAAAGTTTTATATATTGTCAACATATTATATTAATTTTTTATATCAAATATGAAAAAAATAATAAAAAAACTCGAATCATTCGAGTAATTTTTTAATTGGTGCCTAAGGCCGGACTTGAACCGGCACGGAATTTGACTTCCGCAGGATTTTAAGTCCTGTGCGTCTACCAATTTCGCCACTCAGGCATAATCTTGTCAACTGACAAGATTAATTATACAATATAATTATTGATTTGACAATACTTTTTTATTATTTTTTTGAATTTTCTTCAAACTTTATGTCACAAGTAGATAATTTTTTTAATCGTTTTATCTTAATTTTATTCTTATCACTCTCAAATAACCAAGCATAAGCTGCTTCCCATATTGCCACCCAGCCTATTATTAATACTGTTTCTGATAAAACAAAATTAATTTTTAAAAAATAAGATAAATATAAACATAATATTCCTAATAAAAATATAGCAATTTTTTTTATAGTAGAATATTTAATTATTAATAAATTTTCTTCTAAATCAATTTTATAATTATTATGAATTTTATTAACAATATCTTTTTGTTTTTCTTCGTTTAATTTAAAGCTACATTTTATAATAATTCCTATTTTGTTATTAAAAGGTTTTCCTTTACATTCTTCGTATATATAATTACTTAAGTTATTAGACAAATTATTTGAATTGTATTTATTAATATAATCATCTTCATTATCAATATTAATTATTATTTCGTTCATTTAATCCCTCTTTATATTTTAAAATCATCTAAAAAATCATCAATTGTTAATATTTTATCATCAACTTCATCTAAATCAATTATTTCTTCTTCAAATATAATTTCATCATTATTTATAATTTCTTCTTCATTTTTTTTAATTAAACTCATTACCTCAAAACAATCTTTTATACCATTTTTATTAATAACAGTACCTGTTGAATATCTATCTACAATAGGAAATTCAGTTATTTTAATATTTGTTATAACATCAGTTATAATTCCTATTTTCTTAACGTTTATAAATGTTTTTAATATTTTATATGGATTAGTTTTAACATCTCTTACCAGTAAAACACCACGTCTAGCTCTAGTTGATAATTCAAATTCAGATAACTTAACTCGTTTACCAGTACCATTAGATGTTATTATTGTAATATAGTCACTATCATCAAATATATTACCACTAACTACACAATCATCCTTTAAATTTATTGCTTTAACACCACTTGCTTTAATACCTACAACTGATATTTCATTAGTTTTATATCTTAATCCATAACCGTTTAATGTTGCAATAAAGACTTCTCTTCCATTAGAATCAGTAACACTTACTAATTTATCATTACCTTTTAACTTCATGCAACACATCGGTTTTGAATATCTAGTAACTTTAAATTCATCTAATTTAGTTCGTTTAACTAATCCATCTTTACTAAATAAAGTTATATATTTGTTTTCATTAAAATTATAAACAGGGATACTACTTATAATATTTTCTTCACTATTTAATTTAATAATATTACTTATGTGTTTTCCTAGTTCTTTCCATTTTAAATCAGGTAATTCATAAATAGGTACATATAAATAATTGCCTAAATCTGTGAACAATAACAATGTATTTAAAGTATTCATTTGATATAAACCAATAATATAATCATTTTCTTTTAATAATGTTTCTCCGTCATTTGCATTATAACTTCTTAATGAAACTCTTTTTACATATCCTTGTTTTGTAACCACTACTATGCAATCTTCTTTAGGAATCATTGATGTAGTATCTATTTTAATATCTTCTACTTCATCTATAATTTTTGTTTTTCTTTCCACAGCATATTCTTTTTTAATGCTTCTTAATTCATCTTTCATAACTGTTTTTAGTTTATTTTCATCATTTAAAATACTTTCTAAAAATTCAATCATTAATTTTAAATTATCTTTTCTTTCTAATAATTCTGTAACATCAGTATTAGTTAATTTATATAATTGTAACATAACAATAGCTTCTGCTTGCTTTTCTGTAAAATCATATTCTTTTACTAAATTATCCTTAGCATCACTTTTATTTTTAGAACTTCTTATTGTTTTAATAACTTCATCTAAAATTGATAAAGCTTTAATTAAACCTTCTACTATATGCATTTCTGCTAAAGCATGATCTAAATCAAATTTAGTTCTTTTTAAAATAACTTCTTTTTGATGAGCTATATAAGCATCTAATATTTGTAATATTCCCAATGTCATTGGTCTATTATTTACAATAGCAACCATATTATAATTAAATGATATTTGCAAATCGGTATTTTTTAATAAGTAATTTATTATTAAATCACTATTAGCATCTTTTTTTAAATCGATAACGATTGTTTCAGGATTTTCTAAATCTGATTCATCTCTTACTTCCGCAATACCTTCAACTTTTTTATCAATTCTAATTTCATCTATTTTTTTTACTAAAGCAGCTTTATTAACATCAAAAGGTATTTCAGTAATTACTATTTGATCCTTACTTTTGTTCTTTACAATTTCATACTTTGATTTTACTATTACTTTACCACGTCCAGTAGTAAAAGCATCGATTATTCCTTGTTTTCCACAAGCAATACCGCCTGTTGGAAAATCAGGTCCTTTTACTATATCTAAAATTGTATCTAAATAACAATTAGGACTATCAATTCTTTTAATAGTTGCATCAATTATTTCGCCTAAATTATGAGGAGGAATATTAGTTGCATACCCTGCTGATATACCATTAGACCCATTTACTAATAAATTGGGAAATTTAGCTGGTAATACTGTCGGTTCAAATAATGTATCATCATAATTATAAGTCATTACAACTGTATCTTTATTTATATCTTTTAACAATTCATTACTTATTTTAGATAATCTTGCTTCTGTATAACGATAAGCAGCCGGACTATCACCATCCATTGAACCATTATTACCATGCATATCAATATATGGTGTATTTTGTTTCCACCACTGACTCATTCTTACCATTGCTTCATATATACTAGAATCACCATGAGGATGATATTGTCCCATAACATCTCCTACTGTTTTAGCAGATTTACGATATGGTTTATCATAAGTGTTTCTTCCTTGATACATTGTATATAATATTCTTCTTTGAACAGGCTTCAAACCATCCCTTACATCGGGTAATGCTCTATCTTGAATGATTGTCTTAGAATATCTTCCGAATCTTTCGCCCATTATATCTTCAAGAGAATAGTCATATATTCTTTTTAAAACATCTTGCATATCCCACCCCGTTATATTTTAAAAGTTGCATCTATTTCTTCTTTTGTATTAATAAATTCATAATATTTCTTTACAATTAATAATTCAAGTGTTTTATAAACAATAAATTGTTGATAAATGCGGAATGTTTCTAAAAATAATGCATCTTTTTTTGGCGCTCCATCTTTAATAGCTCCTACTAAAAAATTATTATGGATCTTGTTTGTCGGATCAAATGTAGCTGCTGCACCTGTAAATCCTTGAAAAGTAAATGTCTTATCAGCATAAGCTAAAGGATCAAGCCATTTATTTTCTCGATCAGGATGTTTTTGATAACCTCCCAATAATCCTTTATTACTTTGTGCACTATTTGGAAAAGTTACTGTTCCCATTTTATCTAGATTTTTTTTACTAACCAAATTCTTTAATGCATTATAATTACAATAATCAACTATATACATTTGTTTTGCCAATTTGGCTAAATCATCACTATTAGTAAAAATGCCTGCTGATCCAACATTGCCGCCTAGAGCACGTGATTTTGGATCATGAACTAATCCTAATGTATTGCCATTACCAGCCAAATTATAATTATCAGGATTAAATTTTGTTTCATTTAAACCAAATGGCTTTAATAGAAATTTTTCCATTATTTCATCAAAAGTAACTTGTCTATTTAAATATTTGCTTAAAACTGTTTCTAAAGTTCTAGATAAAACAATGGCGCCTAAATCAGTATACAAATTTCTTGTTCGATCATTTGATTTTAAATAAATTGTTTCTAAAATTTTTTCTGCTTCTTCCTTTGTTTTTCCATCTTTAGGATTACCTTTGGTGTATAATTCTCCACATAGCAAAATTATATCCTCGATTGTAAAATCTTCTAATCCAATAAATCTACTATCTAAATCACTTATTTTATCAGTTAATTTAATTATTCCTAACTCTTCTAATTTAAAAGTTAACAAAAGAGTATACATTTTTGTAATTGAAGCAATATCAAACAAAGTCTCTTCATTAACATCTAATCCATCACTAGTTTTACCACCAATAAATTTTAATTTATATTCTCCAGTTAAACTTGGTAAATATATGCATGTTGATAAAGCTGTTATAATAGATTCATTGTCTTGGTTTTTTTTATCTAAAAACATCTGTGATTTTTCCTTAATTTCATTAGTTAATTCTTCAATAGTTTCTTCAGGTGATCTATCATCGATTTTCTTCATTATTTCTTTTAATTCACCTAATATTTTCTCTAAATCTTGTTTATCTGATCCTGTTTGCAATAATTGTTTAATTTGTTGTTCTAAAAATTCATCTTTATTCATTTTATTTCCTCCTATTATTTTCTATAATCATCCTGTAAAGAAAAGTCGACATTTTCTTCAATCCATTCTTTTCTCGGCTCTACTTTATCTCCCATTAAAATACTTACTCTTTTTTCGGCTAAAGCAACGTCTGTAATATTAATTTTAACCAAGCTTCTAGTATCTGGATTCATTGTTGTCTCCCATAGTTGATCAGCGTTCATTTCTCCTAATCCTTTGTATCTTTGAGTTTCTAATTTAACTTTTGATTTTTCTAATATTTCTTTTCTCTCCTCATCAGTCCATGCATAATAAATTGTTTTACCATTAAATAATTTATATAAAGGTGGCATAGCAATATAAAGTTTACCATGTTCAATTAATGGTTTCATATATCTATAGAAGAAAGTCAATAATAATACTTGAATATGAGCACCATCATCATCAGCATCGGTCATGATAATAACTTTGTCATAATTACAATCTTTAATATCAAAATCACTACCAACTCCAGCTCCAACTGTATGAATGATAGTATTTATCTCCTCATTTTTAAATATTTCTTCTAATTTAGTTTTCTCACAATTTAGAACTTTACCTCTTAAAGGCAATATTGCTTGAAATTTTCTATCTCTACCTTGTTTAGCAGAACCACCTGCTGAATCTCCTTCGACTAAAAATAATTCATTTTTATTTGGATTTTTAGTTTGCGCTGGCGTCAATTTACCAGATAATGCTTGTTCTTTTTTATTTTTACCCTTACCATTTCTAGCTTCATCACGAGCTTTACGAGCCGCTTCTCTTACCATTTTACTTTTAACCATTTTATTTAATATATCAGTGGCTATAGCTTTGTTTTCTTCTAAGAAAAATTGTAATTTTTCACTCGTTATACTCTCTACTATAGTTCTAGCTACTGGTGTACCTAATTTAGCTTTAGTTTGACCTTCAAATTGAAGTAATGCCTCTGGTATTTGTAAACTTATTATAGCAGTTAATCCTTCCCTTGTATCTGTTCCTTCTAGGTTTTTATCCTTAGTTTTTAAATATCCATTATTTTTTGCATAATCATTGAATACTTTGGTCAAAGCTGTTTTAAAACCAACTTCATGAGTTCCCCCATCAGTAGTTTTTACATTATTAACGAAACTGATTATATTCTCAGAATAAGTATCAGTATATTGGAATGCAATTTCAACATTAATTCCTTCTTTACTACCTTCAAAATGAACTACTTTATGTAACTCACTTTTCCCATCATTTAAATATTCAACAAATGATTTTAAACCATTATCATAGCAAAAAACTTCTTGTTTATTATCTTCTTCATCAATTACTTCAACAGTTAATCCTTTTAGTAAAAAAGCTGATTCTTGCATTCTTTCACATATTGTCGTAAAAGAAAAATGAGTTGTGCTAAAAATAGTATCATCAGGCATAAATCTAACTTTAGTACCAGTTTTACTTGTTTTTTCTAATTTTTGAAGAGGAATTTTTACTTTTCCACCATCTTCAAATCTAATATAATGAACATAACCATCTCTTTTAATAGTTACTTCCATCCATTTACTTAAAGCATTAACTACAGAGCCGCCAACACCATGTAATCCACCAGAAACTTTATATCCAGCATTTTCAAATTTACCACCAGCATGTAATACTGTATATATAACTTCAGGAGTAGACATTCCTGATTCATGCATACCAACAGGAACTCCTCTTCCTTCATCTTCTACGCTTACAGATCCATCTTTGTGAATAATTATTTTTATTTTTTTACCAAATCCATTTAAAACTTCATCAATACTGTTATCTACAATTTCCCATACTAAATGGTGTAATCCTCTTTTATCTGTTGAACCAATATACATACCAGGCCTTTTTCTTACTGCTTCTAAGCCTTCTAGTATCTTTATTGAACTTTCATTGTATGCCATGTTATCACCAATTTAATTATAACCTAAAAAACTTTATTTTTCAAGTAAATATAATATTTACATTTAAAAGAATTTATGATATATTTATATTAAGAATAGGAGTAAATATTTATGAATGAAAATTTTAATAATCAAGAGAATTTAACTAATAATTCTCAGACTATGAATAATTATAATAGTCAACCTACACAACCTGTGCAACCTACACAACCTGTGCAACCTACTCAACCTGTGCAACCTACTCAACCTATGCAACCTACTCAACCTATGCAACCTACGCAACCTGTGCAACCTACTCAACCTATGCAACCTACTCAACCTATGCAACCTACTCAGCCTATGCAACCTACTCAGCCTATGCAACCTACTCAGCCTATGCAACCTACTCAACCTATGCAACCAGAAATTGATGATGACTTCAAAGATATAAAAAATAATAAATTAATAATATTTATCATAATATTAATCTTATTATTAGCAGGAGTAGGAATTGGAATATTCTTTATTCTAAATAAAAGTAAAGATCCTCAATCTATATTTAAAGAATCATTAAATGAAGTTAAAAAACAATTTAATACATTTACAGATTCGCTAACAGATAATTTAAATTTTACTAAAGCTGATAAAGTAACAATTAAAAATAATATTACTTTTGATACTGATTTAAAAGAACTAGAAGAATTAAAAAATTATGAATTAAATTTCATAACACAAATGGATTATAAAAACAAATATGCAAATTTTGAATTGATATTAGGTACCGAAAACAAAGAGATAGTAAATTTAATGACATACTTATTTAATCATCAACAATTTTTAGAAACCGATTTATTTAGCAAAACAATAAAAATTGGTGAATATGAATTTGATGAATTATTCAAACAAGAAAATAATGAAAATATTAATCAAAATATTGAAGATTATAAATATATGTTCAATCAATTAATTGACTATATAAACAATTCATTTGTTGAAGAAAAATTTGAAAAAACTAATGAAAAAATAAATGTTAACAATAAAGAATTAAATGCAACTGCTAACACTTATATTTTAGATAGTGAAACTATCAATACAATGAAAAACTCAATTATAGATAAAATATTAGCTGATGAAAAATTTATTGATTTATTAGTAAAATATAATAGTGAAAATTTAACTAAAGAAGAAATTATAAAATCATTAGAAGAAAGTAAAAATCAAAGCATTGATGACACTAATTTGACTGCAGGAAAATCAGAAACTGAGATGATTCTAAGCGGAATTAATTCTTATTGCGCAACCAGTGAAATGAAAGCTATGTTAGATGATACATATGTTGATATATGTGCTGATGGAGTTACTATTGATGAAGTAGATACTATGATCAACTTAGGTAACGCTAAAATAAGCAAAATAACATATCAAAAAGAAGTAACAGAATTAATTGTTGAAAGTAATGGATATACATTTACACTTCAAAATGATGGCTCATTTAAAGAAGAAAAAAATGATACATATGAAGATATAAGTAAAGCTATAATATATACTTACAAAAATAAATTTGTTGGGTTCAAATTAATTAATAATGATGAAACAATAAATTATACAAGTTATGAAAATATAGATACTTTAAATATTACTGAAAAAGACAAAACTATTTTAACTGGAAAATATCAAAACAATGAATTAACCGTTTCAATTATTAATGATAATGAAGAAATTACTCTAAATTATAATAAAGATAATAAAACTGCAAATCTTACTTTAAAATCAGATGAAAATATCATTAATACTAATCTTAAATTTGTAACAAACAAAATAAATGATAATGAAACAAATATAAAAACTGACATTAATTTAACCATTTCAACACCAGAAGAAAGTGCAAATTTTAAAATAAATATTGATACAACAGAATATGTTAACAAAGATATTGAAATAAACAAGCCAAATAGTTACATTGAGTTAGATGAAATAACAGAACAAGATTATCAAGAAATTTTAACTAATTTGTATAAAAATGTAGAAGGAACATCATTAGAAGAAGTTTTATATAATTTACTAATGTCAAGTAATGACTCTTTATATAACTATTAAAAGTGTTTGAAACACTTTTTTTATTTATCTAAATATGATAAAATTAACTTAGGTGATTTTATATGACTATTACTTTAAAAGTTAGTGAAAATACTAAGCAAAAAATGATTGAATACTTTGAGGACAAAAAAAGACCAAAAACTCCGGATTACGCAATTTTTCAAGCTGATGAAGCTGATACAGTAGTTACATTATATAATTCAGGTAAAGCTGTTTTTCAAGGTGTAAGTGCCGATATAGATGCAAATATGTGGAAAGAAATGGAAAGACATTTAAATCCTACTAAAAAAGTAGAAATAACTAACAGCAATGATAAAAAGAAAAAAGATAAAATAATAGAAAAAATAGATCCTAAAATATATTATGCTAATACTATAGGTTCCGATGAAGTTGGAACCGGTGATTACTTTGGTCCAATTGTTGTTACTGCTAGTTATGTAGAAAAAGAAAATATTCCTTTTTTAGAAGAACTAGGAGTCAAGGATTCTAAAAAATTGACCGATGAAAAGATTTTAGAAATAGTTCCAAAAATAATTAAAAAAATACCTTATGAGTGTATTATTTTATCAAATAAAGAATATAATGAAAATTATACTGACGATATGAACATGAATAAAGTTAAAGCGATATTGCATAACAAAGTATTAAGTAAATTAAAAGAAAAATATCAAGCTGATTATATAGTTGTTGATCAATTTGCTCAACCTTATGTATATTATAATTATCTAAAAGGAACAAATCATATTCGAAATATTACATTTATGACTAAAGCTGAGGATAAGTGTCTATCTGTGGCATGTGCCTCCTTAATTAGTAGATATGTATTTTTAAAACAATTTGATAAATTAGGAGAAACAATTGACACATTCTTAATTAAAGGAGCTAGTGATAAAGTTGATGAATTAGGAGTTAAAATTGTTAAAAAATATGGTTTTGACAAACTAAAAGAAATTGCTAAATTAAATTTTAAAAATACTGAAAAAATCAAAAATTTATCAAAAAAATCAATATAATTAATATATTGATTTTTTATTTTTCATAAATTTGTACTTTGATTTTTAATGTTGAAGATAAATATTCAACTCTTGGATCATTTCCTGTAACAATTATATCAACATCATGGATTCCAACACCCAATCCTTTAAGATCTACATATACTTTTATATCCGAAGCTGTAATGTTTTTTACTATATCAGATACACCTTTTAATTTAACGCTTACACTATCTTGATCGACTGGAGTTACTCCATAATTACTTCCTAAATTAATTTGTGATATAGCAATATCTTGTAATTCCACATTACTTATATCATTACTCAATTTGACATCAATAATAGCACTATTAGTATCCATGTATTTTACACCATTTGGTTTTTCTAAATCAACTTTAAATTGAGTATCCTCAGACAATCCCTCCACATCAATATATACAGGTATATATTCTATGTTAGATAAAGAGTTACTTTCTCCATAAATAGTGACAGTTGTTTTTTCGTTATTGTTAATAATAAAATTACTTATACCTTTATTATAAATTACTTTACCACTTGGAACGACTTGAATTGGTACTACTTTGCTAGATGATGATATTTTTAATTCAACATCAGTATTTGCAGGACTTATTTCAACATCTACAACATTTCCGTATTTATCATATGCTCTTAAAGTAGATGAAACAGTTATTTTTTCGCCTAATTCAAAATTTGGTAAATTTTTCACATCAACTAAAGCTTTTACTGTTGCTACTTGTTCAACTTTATATGAAGCACCTTTAATTACTACTGTATCTGTAGTTGACTTCATTTCTTCCACAAAGTAACGTTGGTCTAAAGCATCTTGATTTAATAAATCAACAGATAAAGGTTTTGTCGCTAACACTTTTTCGTAAATTACTACTGTTGCAACTGATGGATTAATATTATATTTAATTCCATTACTTAATTGATTGTATTGAATATCAACTTTATGAGTTCCAGGTTTTAATCCCCATAAATCTATTACAACTTCATTAGTTGGAGATTGTTTAGCTACATATAAGTCAGCCTTACTACCGATTAAAGTAATATCAACATTATCTGGTATACCTTCTACAACATAATTATCTTCATCATATAAAACATTAATATTTTGTATATTTAAAACTTCTGCTGAACTTTCAGAAAAAGTCAATATTTTTTGATCAATAATTATAAAAGTAAAAATTGCAATCAATAAAGATATAAATAACAATGTATTTGAACGAGATAACCAATTTTCAAATTTTTTACTTGGTTTATCAAACTTTTCGTTTATTTTCAAGATTAATTTACTGATTGGTACTACAAATATTTTATCTATTAATTTAGAAAAAAATAAGCCTATTTTTTTAAATATTGTCTTTATTTTCTTCATCACTTACTTCCTCCTCATCAATAAATGTATCTTTTTTAGGTTGTAATTCTTCTAGCAATCTCAATTTTACCTCATCTAAAGTTAAATTATAATATAATTCTCCTTCAATAGCTATTGATAATCTACCAGTTTCTTCTGACACAACAATTGAAATACAATCACTAACTTCAGAAATTCCTAAAGCTGCTCTATGTCTAGTTCCTAATCTTTTACTAATTTTCAAATTGTCACTAGTAGGAAAAACTGCTCCAGCACTTGTTATACGATTACCTTGAATAATTAATCCACCATCATGCAAAGGATTATTAGGGAAAAATATTGATATTAATAAATCTGATGAAATTTCAGCATATATTTTCTTTGATTTTTCTATATAATCGTTCAAACTATTATCACGTTCTATAACAATTAATGCTCCAATTGATTGTTTTCTCAAATAATCTAATGCATTAGTTATTTCATAAACCATTTTTTCTCTTTCATCGACCGTTAACACTTTATGTCTTCCTAATAACTGACTTCTACCTAATTGTTCTAAAACACTTCTAATCTCTGGTTGGAATATAACTATCAACGCTAAAGGTCCCCACTCTATAACATAATCTAATAAAAATCCAATAGTTACTAAATCTAATAAATCACTTATAACTTTTAAAATTAAAACAATTAAAATACCTTTAAACAACAAAACCATTTTTACATTTTTTCTTAAGTTTTTTAAAATATAATACAGAGCTAGCCATACTATTAAAACATCGATAAGTTTTTTACCTGTTTCTAAAACTAATTCAACAATGTAGCTAAATGTCATTTTAACCTCCTTTTATTTTATTAATTTCTCTATCTGGGTAAAAAAATGACTAATAGTCATTTTACCATCCGAACAACTTTGAAATTTGTGGTAAGAAGATAATAAAAAGTAACATAACTAACATAATTATAGCAATTAAAATATATGCACCTTTGTTATTTGATTTTTTTACTTCCATATTTACTTCTTGTTTTGGTGCCTCAAAAGGACTGTATTGATTAGTATGAGATAATGCTTCTTCCATTATATCTTCTTTATTTAAGTTTATTTCTGGCATTGAAGTTGGACCCATTGTTTGCACTGGAGTTGGTTGCACTTCTGGCATCGAAGCTGGTTCTGCTGTTTGCACTGGAGTTTGACCCATTGCTGGCATTGAAACTGGTTCTACTGTTTGCACTGGAGTTGGACCCATTGCTGGCATTGAAACTGGTTCTGCTGTTTGCACTGGAGTTGGCCCCATTGCTGACATTGAAACTGGTTCTGCTGTTTGCACTGAAGTCGGCTCAATTGCTGGCATTGAAACTGGTTCTACTGTTTTCATTGTAGTTGGACCCATTGCTGACATTGAAACTGGTTCCGCTGTTTGCATTGGAGTTGGACCCATTGCTGACATTGAAACTGGTTCCGCTGTTTGCACTGGAGTTGGCCCCATTGCTGGCACTGAATTTGGTTCCACTGCTGGCATTGGAGTTGGTTCCACTGTTAAATTTGGGTCCATTGTAGGATTTGGTGTTGAATCATTGTTAACACCATATATGTTATTTAAATCATTATTCATAATTTCAACCTCCGTTTATTTTAATTACATTATATCAAAAAAAACTTTACTTGAAAATATTATTTACTAATTTTTAATAAAAATTCTGATTCTGTTAATATTTCAATTCCTAATTTTAATGCATTTTCATATTTACTTCCGGGATTTTCACCAACAACAACATAATCCGTTTTTTTACTAACACTTCCGCTTACATTTCCACCTAATTCTTCAATTTTTTCCTTAGCCTCATTTCTAGTTATTGAAGATAAAGTTCCAGTCAAAACGAAAGTCTTTCCAGCAAAATTTTCGTTTACATTAGTTTTACCTAAATATGACATGTTAATATTATGTTTTTTTAATTCTTCTATTAATTGGCGATTGCTTTGAAAATATTCTACTACACTCTTTGCTATTACTTCGCCAATATCTTTTACTTTGATCAAATCATCATAACTGGCTTGTATTAGATTATCAATATTTAAATAATTTTTAGCTAATATTTTTGCAGTTTTGCTACCCACATATCTAATTCCTAAACCAAATAAAAGTCTTTCTAAAGAATTATTTTTACTTTTTTCAATATTTGATAATAAATTATTTATACTCTTATTTCCAAAACCTTCTAGTTCCATTAGTTCTTCTTTATATTGTTTCAATTCATAAAAATCAACTACATTTTTTAAATAACCCATATTGTAAAAATCTTCAACAATATTATCTCCAAATCCTTCTATATACATTGCATCACGACTAACAAAATGAATTAAATTTTCAATCTTTATTTTATCGCATTTATCATTAATACAATAATAAGATGAATCTTTTTTAACTAATTCTGAATTGCATATAGGACAATTATGAATCATTTTAAACTCTATTTCTGTGCCATTTCTTCTATCTTTTTTTACTTCAACAACTTCAGGTATTACATCGCCTGCTTTACGAATAGAAACAACATCCCCTATTTTAATATGCTTAGCTAAAACATAATCTTCATTGTGTAAAGTAGCTCTGGAAATAACTGATCCCATTAAACGTACCGGCTCTAATACAGCATTAGGTGTTACTTGTCCAGTTCTTCCTACAGTAAATTTTATATCTTTCAACTTTGTTAGAACTTCTAAAGCTGGAAATTTATATGCTGTAGCCCACTTAGGATACTTACTGGTAAATCCTAATAATTCTTGCTGTTTAAAATCATTCGTTTTAATAACAATTCCATCTATTTCATAAGGTAATTTTTCTCTATTTGAAGTCCATTTATCAATATATTTTAAAACACCCTCTATATTATCAACTAATTCTATATTTGGATTAACAATAAATCCTAAATCTTTCATAAACTTTAGCGCTTCATAATGTGTTTTAATGCCATAATCACTAGGATTTGGCAAATGATAAATAAAACAATCTAAATTCCTAGAAGCGGCTATTTTGCTATCTAATTGCCTAACACTACCTGCTGCAGCATTACGTGGATTAGCTAATAATTCTTCATTATTCATAGCACGTTTTTTATTTAAATTATTAAAACTTTTTTTACTCATGTATATTTCTCCACGAACTTCTATGTCAATAGGCTTATTAATAACTAGAGGTATAGATTTTATGGTTCTAACATTATGGGTAATATCTTCACCAGTTACGCCATCACCGCGAGTAGCACCTCTTACTAGTTTTCCTTTTTTATATAATAAAGAGACTGACAAGCCATCTATCTTTAGTTCACATACATAATTTGGTTTAACTTCTTTTTTTATTCTTTCATCGAATAATCTTATTTCATCCTCATTAAAAACATTACTTAAAGATAACATTGGCTTTTCATGAACAATTTTTTTAAATTCGCTGATTACTTCCCCACCAACTCTTTTAGTTGGAGAATCATCACGAGACCATTCTGGATGATTAGATTCAATTTTTATCAATTCTTGCATATATCTATCATATTCTTGATCAGTTATGCTAGGATTATCTAATACATAATATTCATAGTTTGCTTTATTTAAAATTTCTATAATTTCATTCATTCTATCCATAAACATACCTACTTTCAAAAGATAACTATATATATTATACCAAAAAAACTCTTAATTAGAGTTTTTATTTAAAAATTCCTTTAATAAAATTAATTATACTTCTAAATATTCTTACAAAAATATTTTCTTTTTTTATTTCTTTATTCTCATAACTATTATCAGAATTTTCTTCTTTTATTGCTTCTTCATCCACTGGTTTATTTTCTAGTTCTTCTTCTATTACCGGTTTATTTCCTGTAATTTCTTGATCTACTACTGGTGATTTATCTTTTATTTCTTCTTGAGAAGAAGTTTCAATTTTATTTTCTATTGGATTAATCCAAGCTCCTGCTGTATTTTGCTTTTTTGTTATATTAATCATTCCATTTGCTTCATTAAAAATATAATAAATTCCTTTTTCCCATCTTCCGTTTGAATTTGTTTGATTTTTTGCATTAAGAGAATTTGAATAGACTGGAATTGTATTTGCGATAACTTCATATTCTTTTAGTTTTTCTTTCTCATATGTGATATAAGGCATTTTCCCATGCTTTGTCCATTTTCTTGAATTATATCCGACTTTTTTACCTATATTTTCAACGGCAGTTATCTGAACATTATTTGTCCAAGCAGGAGTACATTCTACGCACAAACCATCACCAATATAAATTCCACAATGCCCACTCATCCATAAATATGAGCCTATTTCTAATTTACTAAAATCTGTTGTAACACTATTACATTTAGCAAGCATTCCTTCTGTGTTTACATCTGGAACTCCATTAATATTATAGCCTGCCCCACCATATATTTTATTAGAGCCATTCCATCCCCATAATATTCCTTTAATCAAGCCAATGCAATCAAACATAAAATATCCTTTATCAACAAATTTTGATATATTATTTGCTCGAGTAGTAGTCCACCATGAACTCTCTTTAGTTTTTCTTTCAATTGCTTGCTTAGTAACTAACCATCCCCAAGTACCCATACCATAGATTGTTTTATAATTTTTAGCTATATCTAGCAATTTGTCCTTTAATTCAATATTAGTAATAATTACACCTCACTTTCTTGCTTATGACAATAATTTGCCAAAGCCAATATATATTATGAATAAAGTGATTAAGTAAATAATTATTAAAACTAAGAAAAATATTAATAACTAAAATTATCAATTTGTTCACAAAAAAATCCTTTAATTATAAAGGATTTTAAATTTCAAATGGTGTCCCGTACAGAACTCGAATCTGTGACCCTTTGATTAAAAGTCAAATGCTCTACCTGCTGAGCTAACGGGACATATAATAATGGCTGCCTCGGCTAGATTCGAACTAGCGCATGCCACAGTCAAAGTGTGGTGCCTTACCGCTTGGCTACGAGGCAATCTAACCTAAACAAAGTGGTGGAGAGAGATGGAGTCGAACCATCGAACCCGAAGGAACAGATTTACAGTCTGCCGCGTTTGACCACTTCGCTATCTCTCCAAAAAATGGTGCCGAAAACAGGAATCGAACCCGTAACCTACTGATTACAAGTCAGTTGCGCTACCAATTGCGCCATTTCGGCAAAATAATAAATGGTGGGCGATATAGGACTCGAACCTATGACCCCCTGCTTGTAAGGCAGGTGCTCTAACCAACTGAGCTAATCGCCCAAAACACTTGTAATTGACGTGTTTAATTTTACCATTTATATATATGTTTGTCAACACTTTTTAAAAAAAATTTACTTTTTTTTTAAACTTTCTTCAATCCATCTTGGTAACCTATATGCTAAAGTATTAAAACCATTGCTTGTTTCTATTATTTTTTTTCTTTTCTTATAACTTTTTTTTCTATAATTTATATTTTTAATACTTAAATTTAAATGCCCTTCGTTTTCGTCAACATTGAGTATTTCTACACATATAGTATCTCCTATATTAACATAATCATGTATATTACTTACAAAATTATGTGATATCTCAGATATATGAATTAAACCAGTATAATATTCGTTTAATGAAACAAATATACCATATGATTCTATTCCTGTTACAACTCCTTCTACTATTTGTCCTTTTGCATATTTTGTCACATTTAGTCACCTCATATTAATTATACCACAAATTTAATTAAAACACTTTACTTACTTATAAAAGTAATATATAATATTTTTCGGTGATTGAAATGAGCAAAGAAGAAGTTATTATTGATATAATTGATAACATAAGACCATATATTTTAAATGATGGAGGAAATATAGAATTTGTTAAATATGAAAATAATATTGTATATATAAAAATGATGGGTGCATGTGCAAATTGTAATATGCTTGATCTAACTTTAAAAGAAGGAATTGAAGCAGCTATTAAAAGTGAAGTCCCAGAAGTAAAAGCAATCGTTCATATAGGTTAAAATTTTCAAACCATTCAATATATAAATTATTGTTAATTTTAAAATGAAAATATATTTTCTTTAATATTTTTTCATATTCATTTGCTTTAACAATAATTTTTTTTATACAATTTTCATCTTCCTTTCCTTCTATAATTAATTCATATAAATCAAAATAATATGTCGGAAATAACATTCTTGATATAAATATATTTTTTTCATTATTTGTTAAATTATTATTTGTCAAAAATAAATTTAATTCCTCATCTATATTTACAGATGAAAAAAATTTTGTTTTGAAATATTCGCATACATCACGAACTCTAAAATCTACTATTATATTTAAAGGATTATACAAATCAATTATTCTTTTATGAGATAAACTTAAATATAAATTATCTTTAGGAGTGTTATTATATAAGGCTATTGCCATTTCACTTAATCCTAAATAATAATTAAAACTTTCCCTTATAATTGGATATTTTTTACCTATTTGAGTAATTTGGTATTCAAAATAATCAACTTTATCACACCAAAGTTTATTCCAATTATCCCTTTTAGGCTTATTTAACGGCATAACAGTATTATTTAATTTAATAATTTCATTTAAAGATACAATATTACTTTGTTCTCCAAATTTTAATAAAATATAAGTAATATTATCTATAAAAGTTAGAATTTCATTATTTTTATTTAAAATAATTTGGTAAAAACATGGATTGCTTTGATATAAAAATTTATTTAATCTATAAATATCATCTAATTCATCACTATAATCATACTTTAAGAAAATATAATTGTTATTTTCTACATTAAAATAATAAACATCGTTTTTTTGATGAATACTAGAAACATTAATATTATAATAATAAATTAAAGCATTTTTCATGTATCCACCTCAATAAATTTTATGAACAGAAAAATAAAAATAGTATTTTATTCTACTATTTCTTTTATTTTATCAAATATTTCTTTATATTTATTAAGTTCTTCTTTTAAAGATTCTAATTCAAGTTCTAATTTCTTATTTTTTTCTTGTTCATTTTTAAACAATTCTTCATAATTTAAATCAATTTCTTCTATTTCGTCTAAATCATTGTTTTTTTGTTCTATTTTTTTGTTGTCAGATAATAAATTCACTAAATTCCCTTGTAATTTAAATACACGAGTGTCTTGTAAATATATATCATCTAAGTTACTTTCATTTAAATCAATTACACTTAAACTTTCACCATCACGATTATTTTTTATTATTTCTTTTATTATCTTTTTTATAATATTCCATTCTTCTTCATCAGTTATAATACAAGCTTTATTACCAATAATTTTAGAAGCATATAATTTAGTATACCCAGAACTATCAGTTTCATTTAAAGAATATATTAAATACTCAATATCATTGTTAACAAAATATCTTATAACCTCAATACTTATATCATCTTTATTAACATTTTTTATTGTTCTTGACATACAATCATCTCCATTTTAATCATAACACAATGTAAATAAAAACGCAAGATTTAATCATGCGTTTTTTCTTTTGATTCCATCATACTTTGTGAAATAGCTGTTTCTATTTCAGGTAATGCTTCTTTTTGAATATTTGATAATACAATTACTTCTTTTATTGTATCAATACATACTTTTCCCCATAATAATCCCATAGCTATAGTTAAGTCATTATACATATCTGATGTTATTGATACAAAGAAATAACCAAATAAAAGTCTTTTATGAGCAACTAAAATTCTTTTATCTGTAACAACGATTACATATGTTCTGAATATTTCATAAGATTTAGTATTTTTTTGGCATGCAAATGCATATTTTACTGTTTCATCTGGATTAATATGTAATTGCGCTATTTTACTATGTGATTTAATTCTCCAAGCAATAGTTTTTGGATATTTATTTTTAAAATTTAAGACTCTTTCATATATATTCATTATAATACCCCATTTTCTTCTAAGAAATCAATATATTCACTTTTAGAAACCATTTGCTCTACTATATCAACTAATTTTCCATCTTGAACAATTATCATTACTGGAGTTCCCCAAGAACCTTGGAAATAATCTAAGCTATCTTCGAATTTCTTTCCTTCTTCTTCACTTATATAAGAAACATTAAAATAATTTATTTTCACACCTTTTTCTTCTGCAATATCATTTAATGTTAATTTGGCTTGAATACAGTAAGAACAAGTACTTTGACCTACTACAATTACGCTTTTTTCATTAGAATTTAGTAATTTTTCATATTCTTCATAATCAATATAATTTAATAATAATTTTGCATCTTCACTAATTATTTTGTTTTCTTGTAAAAATTCAAATGTTATATCATAATCTGAGTAACCCTTTTGTTCATCAATTACTCTACCATTTGCTACTATAGCTAAATAAGGTGTTCCAAGACTTTCTAATCCTAGCATTTCTAATATTTTGTTTAAATAATTTTTATTTATTTCAGATGCATCAATATATATATAGTCGAATTCATATCTTTGTTTCATATCATTCAAACTTGGATTTAATAAAGAACAATATCCACAAGTCGAAGAACCAATATAAACCAATTTATTATCGCCACTATTAAATGCAGCCTCAAATTGATTGTATAATTCTTCTGATTTTTTATTTTCTGCTAAAGCAAACCCAAATATACCTAAAACTATAAATACTAATACACCTATAATTATTAACATTTTTTTACTTTCACTCATATATTCCCTACTTTCCACACCTAGCAATTAATATTGCTATCGATAGTAATTATATCATATTTTTTTATTTTTGAATACTATTAATTGTGTTAATTGTGTTAAAAAAATGAAAAATAATTTCA
>DVJX01000085.1 GCA_018716405.1 Candidatus Faecisoma merdavium
ACGTTTTATATTTTACACTATTTTTCATTAAATTTCAAATTATTAATATCAAAAAACGCCTTTATTATAGACGTTTCTCTTACATTTTAATTTCATATTATGAAACTGGAATTTACTTTTTCAATTCACAACAAACTTTGAAATATATCCAAACACTTTATTAACACTACCTTCTACTACACTTGCTATAGAATTTGAAATATTTAAACCTAACTGTGAAAACTTTGTTTGATAATTTTTATTAGTATTTTCTAAATAATTTTCTAAATTCACATCTTTTCCATTTTTTATATCTTCTTCAAACTGTTTAATTTGTTCTTGAGTAAGTGTTACTTGTTCTCTTTTTTTATATTCATAATATCCATATTTATTACTAATAAACATTGTTAGGAATATTGCAAATAAAATTATTAAAACAATTCTAAATATTTTAGTTCTTAATTTAGTTTTCATTTAATAGCTCCTTTATTGAATATGCTAATGCATCTATTGAATTATTTACTTGCTCAAATGTATTTGTATTACCACCTAGTTCTATTAATAAAACATTATTATTTAAATCCTGATTAAAATTATCAACATATTTATTATATATTCCTCTTGTAATACCAGGATATTTTTCATTTAATATATCATTTAATTTATTAGCTAATGTTATGTTGTCTTTATAATTTACATTTTGTACAAACATTATTTTTGCGTACTCTTCATTATTTATTTTAATTGTTGTATTATTAACTGCATCTCTATGTAAATCAATTATTAAGTCAAAATCATATATTTTTAATTTATCACTTAAAAATTCTCTTGTTGCTTTATAACTATCATCAAATTCTAAATTGTTATCTTCTAAGTATTCTACCACACTTCTTTCTTCTACTATTGTTTCTACTTGTAAAGAATTTAATTTTTCTTGTAATATTAATGATGCATAACTTATTGTATTATCTATATATTTTTCATTAGGATGCGTGCTATATATATATACTCTAGGATTATCCACAAAATTATTTTGAATATAAGCAAATGTTTGAATATCTTTTTCATAAGCAAATACTTTATCCATAATAGTAATAGGATTTTTTAAATCAAATTTAAATAATTTATATGTTAAATTTGTATCTAAATTTTCATTGATTAAGTAATAATTTGATTTTTGTAATAGTTTTTTTACAAATAATTCATTACTGTTTAATTCAATTTTTTTAAGAAGAAAATTAACAACCAAAAACAAAATACAAATAATTATTAAAAATACAATAAAGTTTACTCTTTTTGGTTTTTTTAATTTCATTTTCTTCATATACTCACCTATTTTAATATACTAGTAATTATAATATATTAGAACAGAAAAAAATGTCAAAAAAAAAGTTATTTAATTAACTTTTTCTAATGTTTCTAATATTGGTGGAATAAATTGTTTTTTTCTTGATACTATATCTTTTAAATAATACCCTTGTTTTAATCTTTCTAATTTATAACTTTCTAATATTATATTATATGATTCATCATTATATAATATATAAGATCCATTATTTATTATATCTGTAACAAATAATAAAACAATCTTATAATTTTCATTTAATGAAATTTTATTAAGTATTTTTACATATTCATCTTTTTCATTTAATATATAATCAACATCTGTAGTAAACACTTGTCCTACACCAATGTTTAAGTTATCATAATTAAATTTTTTAAAATCTTTATATATTATATCTTCCTTAGAAATTCCTTCTAATGAAGATCCTGCTTTAAACATATTCATTCCATATTCTTGATAATTAACTGATGTAATTTCTTCTAATTCTAATACTGCTTCTTTATCAAGTTTTGTTGTTGTTGGAGACTTTAATAGTAAAGTATCTGATAATATACCAGATAACATTGCTCCTGCTATATTTTGTGGAATTACAATTTTATTTTCTTTAAATAAATTATAAATAATTGTATTAGAACTTCCAACAGCCATATTTCTAAAGTTAATTGGCATTGATGTTGCAAGTGTTCCCAATTTATGATGATCAACAACTTCTACAATTGTAGCCTCTTCTAATCCATCAACACTTTGTTCTTTTTCATTATGATCAACTAAAATAACTTTTTTAGGTTGTTTTAAATTTGAAAGTGTTAATGGAAGTAATCCTAAACATTCACCTTTTTTATTAATTACTGGATAATTAGTATGTTTAGTTTTTGCAACTAATTCTTTAAATGTTGAATAGTAATCATTTTCATTTATTACAACAGGATCTTTAAAAGCAACATTTTCAATATAATTACTAAGACTTATTAATTTAGAAGTATGAAATGTATCAAATTTAGTTTTAATAATATTTACTTTATTTTTTTTAGCTAATTCATAATTATTTATAGATAACTCTCCATCACCTACTATTATAATTAATTTTGCTTTAGAATTAATAACATATTCCAAAATATTATTTCTATCACCTATAATTACTATATCATCATGATTTATTTTTTTACTTTGGATAAATGTTGTACTTCTAAATGCAGCTGCCATTATATTTCCTTCAATTTCATCATCAAATTTTAATACTTCAACACCTTCTAAAGATTCAACAATATTTTTATAAGATGTTTTTAAGTGAGTAAAATTTCCTTGAATTAAATCTTTAGCTAGTTCTTTTAAAGTAACAAGACCTATTAATTTTTTATTTTCATCAACTATTGGTAATCCTGTTAAATCATTTTGATGCATATAATTAAAACCTGCATTAATTGATTCATTTTTATTTAAATAATAATTTTTTTTATATTCTATATCTTTTATTTGTAATTTAACATCATTTAAATATTTTGGTGCTTTTAAATTAAAATAATTTAAAGCATATTTTGTTTCTTTATTAATTTCCCCTAAACTTGCTGGTTCACACTTTAAACCTAATTTATTTTTTAAATATGACAAACTAATACTTGCACATATTGAATCTGTATCAGGTTTTTTATGACCAAATATATAAGTTGTTTGCATACAATTCCTCCAAATCACTAAATAGTTATATAATTTTTTTTATAATTTGTCAAGAATAAAAATCAAATAAATTTGATTATTTCGATTATTCTATTATTATTTTTAAATATTAATATATGAAAATATTCCAACATAATATTTCTTCAGTTTATACAAGAAGAGCTAAATTAAGAAAGAAGATTATAATTAATACCTTTTAAATGTATTAATAAAGTACATATAAAATTATAAGTTAAATTTTAAATAAAAAATGCCTAAAATAATTTAACAATATCATTATACAATTTAACAGATATAAATTTATCAAATTTTATTCAAACTATTGACGATGATCATAATTTATGATATCATTTATATCGATTGGTACTCAGGAAACTTTTGAAGCCATAAGTCGTCAAATCTCTATGAATTATCATAGGGATTTTTTTTATATGAATAATTTTTATATCAAAAAAAATT
This sequence comes from Candidatus Faecisoma merdavium, assembly GCA_018716405.1. Classification (GTDB taxonomy): domain Bacteria; phylum Bacillota_I; class Bacilli_A; order RF39; family UBA660; genus Faecisoma; species Faecisoma merdavium. Next base: position 3,458 of record DVJX01000085.1, read on the forward strand.
AGAATAGATTTCACTACTAGTGTCTAAAAAAATTTGAGATATTTTCTCAAATTGTTGATATTAAAAATTAATATTTTTAATTAAAAATAAAACAAATATTAAAAATATAATAGATAATATAATACCATTTATTTTTTTATCTTTTTTATTTATTCCACAGCTCATAGCTAATAAAATACCACCTATTAATCCTCCAATATGACCTGCATTATCAATACCAGGTGTTATAAAACCTAAAAATAAGTTTAACATAATTATAGGTATTATTTGACTTTTTAAAACATTCCCTAAAAATAAGCGATAATGATATCCAAAATATAACATAGCACCTAATAGTCCAAATATAGCTCCACTAGCACCGGCTGATATTCCATCATTAAAACAAATTGATAATAAACTTGCAAATATAGCACTTCCAAAATAAATTATTAAATATTTAATTTTTCCAAAAAAATTTTCAATTTGTGTTCCAATTATAAATAATGCATACATATTAAATAATAAATGTAAAACTCCAATATGTAGAAAAGCTGAAGTAATTAATCTATAGTATTGATTAAATATTAAAACATAAGGTCTACAATTAGCACCAAATTTTAATAAAGTTAAACTATCCTCACTGCCTTTTCCAAAAATATACATAGCTAAAAAAACTAATATATTTATAAAAATTAATGTATATGTGATAATTGGCTTTTTAGGAGCAAATATTTTTTCTGCTTCCATTGCATCTTTTTTTGTTTTATTATTTATTTCAGAAGTTAATTTAACAAATAAATTCATTCCTTCTTCTTTATAATCTAAAGTTTTATTGATATCAGGAAAAATTTTTAAAATAGTATTACTATTTATTACATCATCTAGGGAATCAACTTTTAAACAAGTAATATAATCTACATCTTTTTCTTTATCAATATGTACATTATCACCTAAATTTACAAATAAACTTAAAGTAGGAACTTTTAAGGATAAAGTTTTTTTCTTTATCGATTTCATTATTTGTTTAGTTTTAAAAATATCATACTCTAATTGTTCATCGTTATGAATATAATTAGAAACTATTCTAATTATTTTATAATCATTTTCTAAATTTTCTAACCAAATTTCATCTTTAGCGCCATGTAATATTACAGGATTATAATTTCTATCAGTTATAAAATAATGCAATAATTTTACAATTATTTCTTCATTTTTTTCTAACATATTTCCTCCTTAAATTTATTTAATATATTTATAAAACATTCTGGTAATTCTACATTAAATTCCATATATTTTTTTGTTTTAGGATGAATAAATCCTAATTCTTTTGCGTGTAAACACTGTCCAGTATTATCAATTAATTTTCTTTTACCATAAACAGGATCATTTACAACAGGATGATTTATATAATTCATATGAACTCTTATCTGATGTGTTCTTCCTGTTTCTAGTTTTAATTCTATCAAAGTAGCAGTTTTATATCTTTCTAAAACTTTAAAATGGGTAATAGCTTCCTTACCATCAGCTGTAATACTCATTTTTTTTCTATCATTTATATCTCTTCCAATTGGAGCATCAATTGTACCAGTATCATTATTTATAACACCCCAAACTAATGCAATATATTTTCTATGAGTAGTTTTTTCACTTAATTGTTTAGCTAAAAATTCATGAGCTTTATCATTTTTTGCTATCATTAATAAACCAGTTGTATAAGCATCTATTCTATGAACAATACCAGGTCTAAATTCACCATTATTTTTACTTAACTCTTTTGAATGATATAATAATCCATTAACTAAAGTATGTTTAGTATTTCCAAAAGCCGGATGAACAACCATACCATTTGGTTTATTAACAACTATAACATCATCATCTTCATAAACAATATCTAAATTTAATTTTTCTGGTTCTGCTTTAATTTCTTCCTCAGTTAAAACAGGTATATCAATAACATCATTTTCTTTTACAATATAACTACTTTTTACATTTTTATCATTAACTTTTAAATCTAATTTACCTATTTTACTTCTACTTACATCAAGTAATTTAGATAAATAAACATCTATTCTAACATTTCCTTCTTTAACTATATGTTTTTCCATTTAAACACCACCAATAATATAACAGATATTACAATAAATGAATCCGCAAAATTAAATATAGCAAAATTAAATAATGTAATATCGATAAAATCTATAACATAACCATATAATAATCTATCTATTATATTACCTATAATCCCACTTAACATCAAAGCATATATAATTATTTCAAAATTAGTTAATTTTTTATCTTTAATGAAAAAAATATATATTATATTTAAAGCAATTATTCCTAATATAATAAATAACCATCTAGCACCTTGTAAAATACTAAAAGCAGCTCCTATATTATGAACATAAGTAATACTTAAAAAATTAGTTAATTTAATACTTTCATTTAAAGGAATATATAAGCTTATTAATCCTTTTGATAATTGATCAATTAATAAAAAAATAATACCAAATATAATTAATTTTTTATACATTTTTCTTCACCAGTACCATTATACTATATTTTATAATATAAGTAAAATATAGATAATAAAAAAGCCAAATATTTTAATTTGACTTTATATTATTTAACCTATTCTAAATGCTGGGGCTAGGCCATATTCATCATCTAATGAGTGACGATTAAATACGCTACCACTTTCATTTACAAATAAGTAAAATGAACTATTATATTTATCTGGAGAACGTAACCACCATCTTGTTACTTCTCCATTATATTTTTTCATTCTAATACTAGCACCAGAAGTTTCATAAAATGTATAATAATCCAGCCTTCTTGTTGAAGTATCTGTTACAGAATCACTATCATCAGCATTTCCAATTTCTACTGATGACAATAAATATAATTTATCATTTGAATAGTAATTGTTTTCTGCATAGATATCATAACCTGATACAACATGAGTATCAGTTATTATATTTTGTAAATCTTTAGGCAATGCACTATAAATATCTTCATTTAAAAACCTACGAAGTTCACTTTGTGGCCATCCATACATAGTTGAACCATTTACTAAAGAAACATGATTGGTTATAATGTCTACAAATTCAATTACAAATCCACAAGCAGTCTGTGAATAATTCCATGTAGTACAACTTTCTGGCCTTGACAGGTTGGCTATTCTAACTTTAAATGTTCCATAGCCAGACAAAGTTACATCTTTTGTATCACCAACGCTATAATATTCATCTGCTTTGCCATTTCTAATATTTTTAGCAATTGTTTCCCATGAATCTTCTGCAAATGAGAATGATTCTATAGGTGGTGGAACTATTTCATATGGTGATTGAGCAGTTCCTTCACCTGTTAATTCTAAATTATTTTTTAGGTATATTACTGGTCGGACGCCAAGCACAGTCGCAGGACTACCGGTGCGCAGTTCGCCATTGTTGTCGACGTTGCGAACGTTTGACGAACTATTTCTATTCATTGTCCAATAGTAATTTGAAATAGTTGAATTTTCGATTGTACTTACATCTACAAATGTTTTTGTACTCGATATACTTAAATCAATGTCATTGCCACTGAACATTTCTCCTACTGTTGATAATCCAATATTTGCTGTTATAGTTGTATTTTGTGGTACTGTATAACTATTTCCATTTTGATACATTCCCACTCCATATGTTCCGGTTGTTATATATTTACTATCTATATTTGCAATAAATCCATTTAATACATTTGTATATATTAAATCTTTTGTTGTTATATTATCACTTGCACTATCTGCCCATTTACTTTCTGTAGGGAGTAATCCATTTAGTACTACTTTAATACTATCGCTATCTTTACTTACTACCCTAAATGTACACATTTTATCACTTCCACATGCATTATCACTTCCATTATATGGTACATTGATATATTCTCCTACTTGAACATTATTGATATTTGTCGCTTTATTTCCTACTTGATAATTACTTGCAAGAGTACCATCCCCTTCGGTGATGGTTAGATCAGAAATTTTTATAACTGCACGCACGCCACTCGCAGCCGCACGATTAGAGTTGTTCAGTTTGCCAGTGTTGCTGACGCTGCGAACGAAAAACGAACTATACCTATTTCCTAACCAAAAATAATCTTTAATATCTAAAAATGAGTTAGCACTTCCTGCTCTTTTATACTGTTCTTCATCTAATAATCCTACTTTTTGTTCTGTTTTTATTTCACCAACATTTGTATATATTCCTACATTGAATGTTGTTTTTTGTATATTGCTTTGGATACTACTATCTAAACTATTATAAAAATAATCATTCAGCCATTGATTTATGTAACTTGAATTATATGCAGATTGTGTAGCCCATACTGCACTTGCTGGTTGAATTGCTGTTAATGGTTGTTGGGTTATTAGTGTTAATGTTTTAGCACTTGTATCAAACTCTAATACACGCCAATGATGGCCTCCATACCATAAGTGATTATTTGCTACTTCTTCATTTGTTCCAGTATAATAATATAAATTTTCATTTGTACTATCTTTTACTAAACCAGTTGTATTAGATTCATTATATTGTTCTAATAAAGTGCCAATTAGGGTTTTAGGTAATTCATATGGTGATTGAGCAGTACCTTCACCTCCTGTGAAGGTTATGGCTGAAGTCCCTGACTTCAGATATATAACTGCACGGACGCCATTCGTACTCGTCACCGAAATACTATTGAGGTAACCATAGTTGTGGACGTAGCGAACGTAAGACGAACTATATCTATTCATTGTCCAATAATAACTTGATACTGTTGGATTTTCTATTGTATTTACATCTACAAATATTTTAGTACTTGATGTACTTAAATCGATGTCATTTCCACTGAACATCTCGCCCACAGTTGGTAATCCAACACTTGCTTGTAATGTTTCATCTTGCACATCTTCATAATTTTGACCAGTTCCTGATACATATGGATAATCTCCTATATAGAATGTTTTATTTCCGGTATATCTATATGTGTCATTTATTCCTTCAGCAAATGCGTTTAATGGAGTATATATTGTATGGCTTGTACTTATTGTTGTTGAACTACCATATGAACTTTCTGTTGGAAGTAATCCATTTAGTACTACTTTAATACTATCACTGTCTTTACTTACTACTCTAAATGTACACATATTATCACTACCACATGCACTATCGCCTCCACTATATGGTACGTTGATATATTCTCCTATTTGGACATTATTTGTATTCGTTGCTTTAGTTCCTACTTGATAATTGCTTGCAAGAGTACCATCACCTCCGGTGATTGTTAGATCAGAAATTTTTATAACTGCACGGACGCCATACGTACTCGACACCGAATTACTAGTGAGGCGACCATCGCCGCTGACGCCGCGAACGCGAGACGAACTATATCTATTTCCTAACCAAAAATAATCTTTTATATCCAAAAATGAATTAGTACTTCCTGCTCTTTTGTATTGGTCTACATCTAACAATCCCACTTTTTGATTTGTTTTTATTTCACCAACATTTGTATATATTCCTACATTGAATGTTGTTTTTTGTATATTACTTTGGATACTACTATCTAAACTATTATAAAAATAATCATTCAGCCATTGATTTATGTAACTTGAATTATATGCTGATTGTGTAGTCCATACACTACTAGCTGGTTGTATTGCTGTCAATGGTTGTTGAGAAATAAGTGTTACAGAATTTTCACTTGTATCAAATTCTAACACTCGCCATTGGTGTCCACCATACCAAAAGAAATTATTAGCTACTTCTTCATTTGTTCCTGTATAATAATATAAATTTGGATTTGTACTATCTTTTACTAAACCTTTTGTATTATTAGGGCTATATTGTTCTAGTAATGTACTAATTAAAGTTGGTGGTAAAGTTATAACTATATCACCACTAACATCAGGTATAGTTAAATTAATACCATCAAAAGTATAATTATTTGAACTTAATACATTATTACCCATTTTAATTTCGTTTATAGTAGTTTCAGAATCAAATTTAACATTTAAATCTTCACCCTCTAAAACACTAGTTGGATAATGAACGTTATTAATATTTTTATATGTTACAGTATAAAATGGCTTAAATTCAAAACTTAAATTTAATAAATGTGTTGTATAAGAAGAATTAAATTGATCTGCTTTATTTTTTATCTTTAAATAAAATTCTTTTTTAGCTCCTAATGTACATTTATCATTATTATCACATATTTTATCTTTTAAATTATAATCTATTATTTCATATTCTAGATTATATGGAAGTCCATTAATACTCGCTATAGCCATAGGAACATTACCAAAGTTAGTAACTTCAATTTTATATGTAACAGTTGAATTACTACTTGGTAATGTAACTCCCATAGAAATATTTTTAACATTGTATTCTTCATAAGTTGAAATAGCGTTACCTGTACTAGAGTCAACAGAAATGCCTGTAATTCTTATATCAGCTTCAACTCTAACATCTAATACAGAACCAGTTATGTTCATACTTTCTTGAAAAGCTGAATAACCTACACTTAACAAAATAACAAAAATTGCTAAAACAATGGGAGTTATTTTAAAATTAAATATTTTTTCCATTTTTTTCTCTTTCTAATTGTTTATTTGTTATTTTTACTAAGTATAAATTAACATCATCCAATATATAAAAATATGATTCTTCATGTTTTTTTAAAATATAATGCATAATAGGTTTTTTCAAATTATCTCTTACATCAACTAATTCTTTAAATTCAGGAATATTTATTAGTTTATATTCTGAAAAATTAGGGCAGTGGTTTGTTTCAGCAATTAATCTATCATATTCTTTTAATATTTTATTTACATATTTGTCATAAGCATTTTTCTTTGATGGGAATAATACTGGAATTAAATATAAAATTTTTGATAATATTACTATAGATAATAATATAAATGAAGCAGTTAAAACTATATATAAAATATTATCTAATGCTGTAGTTTGTTCTTTAATAAAACTTCTTGATTGATTTAAATTACTATAATCAATTGTCATATTTATTGATTTTTGTGATAATGGAATATCTAAGTATATTTGACTATCAACATTATCTAATTTAATTAACTCACTTTTACTTGTTTTTTTAACAGTTAAATATACTCTTAAATAACTAATTGTCTCTACACCAAAATCCATCTTAAATTTGTTAGCTATATCATTGTAATAATCATAATCAATTTCAATATTTTTAGCAATATTAAATTCATTTTGATTTAATATTTCATTTGTAGTATTTTCTGATAAATCATATTCTTTAGTAAAGTATACCTTACTTCCCTTTTCATCTAATATCATTAGTTTTCCAACAATATCGTAAGTAAAATTAGCGTCAATGTTTTCATCTATTTTAAAATTATAATTAAAGTCTACATCAATATAATCTATTAGACTAGATACATATATCATATCTTTATCAAGATAATCATTTGGATAAAAATCATTATCTTTCAAATATACTCTATAATCTAAAAATCCATTTTCCTTATAATTTAAAACTTTTTCTTCAAAGTTTAATGCTTTAACAAGAAATATTGATGTTAAGACTAAAGAGACTATTAAAATTAAAATATATAATATAAATTTAATATTTAAATTGTTACTCATTATTTCTGTAATTTTTTCTTTCATTTGTTTAAACTTACTATTTTTCATTTTATTCACTCCTATAAATTATTTAGCCATACTGTTGGAATTCCTATGTATGGGATTTTAACATCAACTACTCCAATAACCATATCTTCTTTAATTGGATAATTGTCTTCATCAGGGTTATTATCTCCTTTTGTATAAAAATAATAACTGCCATCATCATTAATTTTTCTTATAACACGATGAACAACAATAACATTGTTATATTTATAAGCCATAACCTGTCCAACTTCTATTTCTTCATAATTATTAGTTTTTTCAATTATTACTACATCACCTTTATTTATATTAGGTGTCATACTTCCACTTGCTATTGCTACCATGTAGTATTTAAAATACCCTGAAGTAAAATAAACAGCAATTATAGAAATAATTAAAGCAGGAATTAAGGAATTAATTTTTTTCTTATTGTAATCTCTTAAAATATCTTCATCCTTTACTCTGCTATAAAATCTATAAATAGAAAATCCATATGAGAAAGGAACTAATAAATTAATGACCGATAATAAATATTCATTTGGATTTGGTATGATTGGTAATAAATATTGATATAAATTAATACATAATAAATATAATATTACAGGTTTATATCCTGAACTTCTACTAATATAAGAACAAACAATGTTATTTCCTATAGCAGGTAATAATGTCAAAGATATAAACATAAATGAATCATAATTGTTTGAAAAAGAATTATAAAATATGGCATTACTTACATCAAATATTATAAATAAAATTACAGTAGTTACATTTAATAATTTACAATATTCTGATTTTGTAAGCATCATATATCTTAAATATTCTTTCAATATAATTGATAACACAAGCGGAATAATAAAATCAATAAATCCACTTAAAGTATAGTAATTAGTTGTTTTAGCAAATCCTATTATTATTCCAGATAAATAAAATATTATAAAATATGTTAATAAAAATATAATTGTTTCCAATATTAAATCTTTTATATACCTATGTCTATCTTTTTCAAATCCAAATAAAAATTTAAAAAATATAAGTATAATTATTAAAAATATTATTTGATTATATTTTGTTAATATACTTGATACAAAACTATTGAAGATAAAAATAACTAATAAAATTAACTGAAAAATTAATAATTTTTTATAACCCTTTTTCATCTTTCCTCCTCAATAATCTTGTTAAAATATATTAAAGGTAATATAAACCCCTAATATAATTTAATATCATAACTATTAGTCAACTGAACTATAAGTTAATGAAACATCTCCAAATTCTACTGAAAATTCACCATCTGCTCTAGTACCGTCAGCTGCATATTCAATTTCTACTACGATTTTTTCTGAAGCATCTTTATTTAATGTATGGCCAGTAATAGAAGCATTTGTTCCAGTAACTGCAGATTCACTTCCTACTTTTACTGATAAAGTAATATCTTCACAAGCAGCTTGTACTAATGAATCTGTTGCACCATCTGTAGCAGTACACTTTCTTGGAGAATTACCACTTGCTACATTAGCATAGTTAATGCTTTTTAAGAATGCAGTATATTCTCCTTCATTTCTTGCATAAAAAGTATAAGTTGCTTTTTGTCCAGGTTCTGTAAATTCTACTGATAAACCTGAAATTGTTGGTGAACCAACATTACTAATAGTTGCAGGTCCAGTTGTTAATTCACCTGGTTCTGTAACAGCTGTAACTGGGTTTGTTTCTAAAGCTGATTCTGAAGATGAAAAATCAACATTGAATGTACTTGCGTCTGGTTTTACATTTGCACTTGATTCAATTGTTAATGTATTAGAAAATGCTGCAAAACCTAATGTTAAACCTACTACTGCAACACAAAGTGCTACAACAGCAATAACTCTTGAACTTTTTTCCATATTTCCTCCCTATAATATTTTAATCTACTGATCCATAAACTAATGTAATATCACCAAATTCTACTGTGAAATCACCATCAGCTCTATCTCCACCAGCATTGTATTCAATTTCAACTATGATTTGTTCACTTTTATTTTTTGCCAAAGTGTGTCCTGAGATAGTTGGTACAGATCCTGTTGTTTTAGATTCACTTCCTACTTTAACTGATAATGTAATATCATCACAAGCAGCTTGAACTAATGCGTCTGTAGTTCCACCACCAGCTGTACATTTTTTAGGAGCATCTCCACTTGAAACATTATTAAAACTAATACTATTTAAAAATGCAGCATATTCCCCAGTATTACGAGCATAAAAAGTATATGTTACTTTTTGTCCTGGTTCTTTAAATGTTGCTGATAATCCACTAACAGTTGGATTACTTGAATTATCAATAGAACCATTAGTAGCAACTATTGAATCAGGTGATTTAACTGGTACAATAGCTCCTGTTTCAACACTTTCATTAACTGATGAAAAATCAACATTAAATGTACTTGCATCAGGCGCTACATTTGCACTTGAACTAATTGTTAATGAATTAGAAAATGCAGCGAAACCTAATGTTAAACCTGTTACTGCAACACAAAGTGCTACAACAGCAATAACTCTTGAACTTCTTTCCATAATTTTATCTCCTTATAATATTTTAATCTACTGAACTATAAACTAATGTGATATCACCAAATTCTACTGTGAAATCGCCATCAGCTCTATCTCCACCAGCATTATATTCAATTTCAACTATGATTTCTTCACTTGCATTTTTTGCTAAAGAATGACCTGAAATACTTGATAAAGATCCTGTTGTTTCAGATTCACTTCCTACTTTAACTGATAAAGTGATATCATCACATGCTGCTTGAACTAATGCATCAGTTGATCCATCACCAGCTGTACATTTTTTTGGTGTACTGCCACTAGCTACATTATTAAAATTAATACTATTTAAATATGCAACATATTCACCAACATTACGAGCATAAAAAGTATATGTTACTTTTTGTCCTGGTTCTTTAAATGTTGCTGATAATCCACTAACAGTTGGATTAGATGTATTATTAATAGTACCCTCTCCAGCAACCAAACTAGATGGATTTTTCACTGGAACAATTGGATCTGTTGCTAGTGATGAATCTGAAGATGAAAAATCTACGTTAAACGTACTAGCATCTGGAGTTACATTAGCGTCTGAACTAATTGTTAACGTATTAGAAAAAGCTGCAAAACCTAATGTCAAACCTACTACAGCCACACAAAGTGCTACAACAGCAATAACTCTTGAACTTCTTTCCATATTTTTCACCTCCTTACTGCTACTAATAATGTGGGATTCCTATTTTATAGTCACATTATTACAAAATAATTATAGCATAAATTTTAAAAATTAAAAATATTTTTTAATTTTTAAAATTTATATTATTATTATTAACTGAAATAAATAAAAAAATTATAGAATTAACCTATAATTTTTTATAATTGATTTAAAAAATTTAAAATAGTATTTATGTCTATGTGTGAAAAATATAAAATTAATGCCGATATACTTAAAAAAGGACCATATGGTATCTCGTGATTTTGATTTGATTTTAAAATAATCATTGCAACAGGAAGTGCTATAAATGCTGATAAAAATATAGATATAATCGATAATTGCCAACCAATTACTAATCCAAATACAGCCATTAATTTTATATCTCCACCACCCATTGATTCTTTTTTAAATATAAAATCACCAAATAATTTAAGTAATAACATTATAACAAATGATATTAAAGCACTTAATAAAGAATTTAACAATACATTTAAACCACTTATAAAGTATATTTCTATTATTAAAAACAAACTAAAAACTATTAAGACGCTATCTTCTATTATCATATAATAATAATCACTTAGAATAACTATTATTAACATTGACGTGAAAGTTAATGCAATTATTAATTCTAATGAAAATCCAAAAGATAGATAACATATCATAAATAAAAGTCCGCATATTATTTCTGATATTGGATAAAATATAGATATTTTACTTTTACAATTAATACATTTTCCTTTTTGTAATATATAGGATAAAATTGGAATTAATTCTAATGGTTTTAATTGATGATTACAATTAGGGCAATGACTGCTAGGATAAATAATTGATTCACCTTTAGGTAACCTATATGCTACAACATTATAGAAGGAACCAAAAATGGTTCCTAAAATGAAAAATAATAAACTCATGAAAACTCTCCTTACATACTTGTGATGTTACTATATTGTTCAAACATTGGAATTACAATTGATAGTACGACAAAACCAACAGTAAATGTTAAAAACAAAATCAAAGCTGGTTCAACAAAAGTTTTTATTCTTGCAACTGCATTTCTATGTAATTCTTGATAATATGCTGATACTTTGCTCATCATTTCAGCTAATTGTCCTGTTCGCTCTCCAGTTCTAATCATTTCATATGCAGGAAGAGGAAAAGCCCAATGATCTTTAAAAGCTAAAGATATTCTTTCACCTTTTGCTAAATTAGTAATTGTATCCAATATTAACATTTTATATATTTCATTATTAGTTATTTTATTTAATATTTCCATACTATCGGTTATAAATACATTATGAGCAAGTAACGACGCAAAAGTTTTAGTAAACATTGTTACTTCGTTATATATTATAACATTTCCAATAACTGGAACATGCATTAAAAACCATTGAACAAAAGTTTTAAATGCTTTAACATTTTTAAATAAATAAACAAACACTAATATAAAACCTAATATACCTATAATTAATACCAAATAGTAATTTTGTAAAAATGCACTTACATTCATAACAAATATTGTTATATCAGGTATTTTAGCTTCATCCATACTTTCATATATTGCAACAAATTGTGGTACAACATATACCATTATAAATACTACGGCTGCTATAGCAAGTACAAATATTATAGCAGGATAAGTCATAGCTGTTATCATTTGTTTTCTAGTTTTATCTACTTCTGTAAAATAATCAGCCATATCATCTAAAACTTCTGGTAATTCACCAGTCATTTCAGAAGTTTTTGCCATATTTATGAATAACCTTGGAAATGCTTCACCTTGCTTTTCCATAGCAGTTGAAAAATTATCTCCCATTGATAAATCATACATCATTGCTCTAAAAATTCTTACATAATTTTTATTTTTAAATTGATGAGATAATATTTTTAATGATTCAACTAAAGGTATCCCTGCTTTAACATATGTAGATAATTGAGTACAAAAGAAAATCAAATCTCTATTTTTTATCTTGTGTACACCAGTAGTTGTCCCATTTCCATATATTCTTTGAATCCATTTGTTTGTTTCTATACTATAAACTTCATTTCCTTCACTTAATAAAAATGAATGAACTTCAACTTTAGAATAAGCAGGGAAATAACCTTTAATTATTTTTCCATCTGGATCTTTAGCAACATATTTATACATTACTTTTTCTTCACTTTTTTCAGCGTCTTTTCCTTCTAAATCTAAAAGTAAAGCTTGCCTATTAATATCTTTTTTGTTTTCTCTATCTTTAACAAACCTGTTGTTAGTAAAAATATTTTTTATTTTCTTAGGAATATTGCCAATACTTATAAAAAATGCATTAATATAATCAGAAAACTTTTTCTTTTCTATAACAACATTTTCATTAATATAAATATCTGTTTTTTGTTTTTCTTTTAAAGCCTCTTTTTTCTTTTGTAATTCTTCTTTTTCTTTTTTCTTTATATCTGCTAAACGTTTTTTATTTTCTTCATCGATTTGTCTATTTCTTTCTCGGGCTGATTCTCGTTTAATTTTCTCTAATTTTTGTTTTTCAAGCATTTTATTGTTTAAATTACCTAACTTTATAAAAGCTTTAACCAATAAAACAAATGGGAAAATAAATCCATAAACAACATATTTTATAAATATATATAAATAACGGCAAATTACAAAAAAGCCAAAAAAAGTATATTTTAAAAATCTATACCATATATATGATAAAAACAACAAACCATAACTTATTATTTTTAAAAAGAAGAAAATTGTTGATACAATTATATCAATTAACATAAAAAATATTATAAAAAAACCAATGTTTACATATTTAATAAATTTTAAAATTAAACTTACTATTTTATATACCAAAATAAATGGTAACAAATAAAATGGTTTCTTCAAATTGTATCACCACGCATTCCCCATATCTATTCTCTATTTAGAATTATACCATATTTTTTTTAAAAGTAAAACTTTTTTTTAAAATTCATATAATATTTTGAAAGGAGGAAAATATGAACTTTTATCCATATTATAATTTTCCTTATAATTACTTATCTCAAGCTCCTAAAGTTGGTGGGATAAAATCAATTTTAGGTGGTATAAAATGGAGTTCAATCTTAAATGGAACTCAAAAAACATTAAATATTGTTAATCAAGCTATCCCTATCATTAAACAAGCAGGACCGATTGTTAATAATGCTAAAACAATGTTTAGAGTAATGAACGAATTTAAAAACATTGATAACAAAACAAATGAGAATGTATCATTACAGAGTAATAGTATAATTGAATCATCAACATCACAAAATAATACAAATAGCACAATTAATAAAAAAACTAGCTATCAATCAAATCAAGGTCCAACTTTCTTTCAATAAAAAAGGCTTATTAGCCTTCTTTTTTACTATCTTGTTTTTTTCTTAATTCAGTATTTAATATTTTTTTTCTTAATCTATAACTTATAGGTGTTACTTCGACTAATTCATCACTATTAATATAATCTAAACAAACTTCTAAACTTAATAATCTTGGTCTTTTTAGTACAACTGTATGATCACTACCACTTGCTCTAGTATTAGTTAATTTTTTACCTTTAACAACATTTACAGCTAAATCGTTATCATGGTTATTTTCACCAACTATCATACCTTCATATACTTCAGCACCAGGTTCAATAAACATGACTCCTCTATCTTCTAATTGTCCTAGTGCATAAGCCGTAGCTTTACCATTTTCCATTGAAACTAAAACACCTTGTTTTCTTTTACCTACTTTTGAACTAGCTAATTTACGATATTCTTTAAATGTATGATTTATTATTCCATATCCTTTTGTCATTGTCATAAATTCAGTCATAAAGCCAATTAAACCTCTTGATGGAACAATATAATTTAATCTTACTTGATTATCATGATTAGTCATATTAATCATTTCACCATCACGATTACCTAATGCTTCAATAACCGGTCCAACATAATCTTCAGGAACTTCTACTAAAACATCTTCGAAAGGTTCACATTTTTCACCATCTATTTCTTTTATAATTACTTGTGGTTTAGATACTTGAAGTTCAAATCCTTCTCTACGCATATTTTCAATTAAAATAGATAAATGTAATTCACCACGACCAGAAACAATAAATGATTCACTATCATTTGGTTCAACTTTTAAAGATACATCTCTTTCTGTTTCTTTATATAATCTTTCTTCAATTTTTCTAGCAGTTAAAATTTTTCCTTCCTTACCACAAAATGGGCTAGTGTTAACACCAAATGTCATTTGTAAAGTTGGTTCATCAATTTTTAATAATGGTAATGCTTCTTCTATTCCTTGAGTACATACTGTTTCACCAACTTCAATATCAGGCAACCCTGCAATTGCTACTATTTCTCCAGCTTTTGCTTCGGTTATTTCAATTTGTTTCAAGCCTAAATATCCATACATTTTTTGAATTCTAAATTGTT
>DVJX01000086.1 GCA_018716405.1 Candidatus Faecisoma merdavium
AATTATTATAAATAAAAATAAAGTAATTATTAACCATCCATCAATTTTATATCTTGATAAGAATTTCATATTACCACCCATTATTATATTACACCAAATAAAAAAATTATACAATTTAAATTTGCAAAATAAAAGAATATATAGTATAATTAAATAGGTGATAGGAATGGAAAATACGTGGCAATATATATTAATAATTGTTGTTGCAATTATTATAGGTGTTGCAATTATAAAGTCAAAACAAAAAGATTTTAGGTTAGAGGCTAATAAACTAATAGAATATTTAGGTGGAAAAGATAATATTTTAAATTATGAGACAAACAAATCAAGATTTATTGTAGAACTTAAAGATACTAAAAAAGTTAATAAAGAAGGAATACAAAAAATTGGAGCACAAGGGATAGTTGAAATTGATAATCAATTAAAAATAATATTGGGTGAACAAGCTCAAAAAATAAAAAAATATATTGATGCATTAAAATAACGTAAGTTATTTTTTTTCATATTTCGACAAGATTCGACAAAAATATACAAAAAAATATATTATAATTAATTTAGGTGATTTATAATGATATATCAAATTTTAATTAGTGTAGTAATATTAATTTTTCCAATAATAGTATATTTATTTTATTGTACATATAATAATAATTTGAATAAAGAACAAAGTAAATTATTTTTAGATATATCTATTTTATCTAGTTTATATTTGTTGGTAATTTATGATAGTAAATTTATAATTTTTTATAACATACCACTAATATTTGCTTTTATGAAAAAAAGAACATTTGTAAGTATTATTATAACAACGATAATTTTATTCAGCTTAAATTTTAGTGTAATTAATATAGCATAATATATAATATATTTTATAATATATTTCTTTTATAAAAAAAATATATTATGTTTATTTCTTATTATTAAATTTATTTTTAACAATAATTTTTTAACTAGTATTTTATTTGTTATAATTACATATTTAGTTTTATTTTTATATAAAAAAGGCGAAGATATAATAAAATTACATATGAATATAAAGGAATTAGAAAAAGAAAAACAATTAAGATCTTCGTTATTTAAAATTACACATGAAATAAAAAATCCAATAGCTGTATGTAAAAGTTATTTAGATATGTTTGATATTAATAATAAAGATCATATAAGATATATTGGTATTTTAAAGGAAGAGATGGATAAAATACTTTTATTATTACAAGACTTTTTATCCATGAATAAAATAAAAATAGAAAAAGAAATATTAGATATCAATTTTTTATTAGAAGATATTGTTAATCAATTTGAACCAATTTTAAAAGATAAAAATATTAAATTTATTCATAATATATGTGAGGAAGAGATTTTTGTTGAAGGTGATTATAATAGATTGAATCAAGTATTTATTAATATAATTAAAAATAGTATTGAAGCAATTAATGATAAAGGTGTGATAAAATTAGATTATGAAATAGATAGAAATTTTAAAATTATAATAGAAGATAATGGTTGTGGAATAACAGAAGATCAAATTGAAAAAATAAAAGAACCATTTTATACAACAAAAAAAAATGGCACAGGTTTAGGTGTGTCATTATCAATTGAAATTATTAAAGCTCATAATGGTAAGATAGATTATATTCCTTTAAAGAAAGGTCTTAAAGTTATTGTTGAACTTCCAATTCACGAATTAACTAGCCTCGATATAAATTGATTTATCATAAGTATGATATCCAGTATTATAATCTTCAAGTTGTTTAGTAGTAATTAAAAGAAAATTATCTAAAATTACTTCACTACCATCATCCATTACAGGATCATCCCAAGTCAAATCTAAATGATACCAGTTATTATCTACATAAACATAATTCCAAATATGTGTTTCACTAGAAATTCTATAGTTTGGAATTTTTAGTTTATTTAAAAATAGTGCCATTGCATCTGTGTAACCACCACATAATGCTTTATGGTAAAAAAGAGGACCAATTGCTTTATGTGAAGGATTATTAATATCTATTAAATTTGTATCAAGATAATTGCTATCATAACTAGTTGTTTCAATAATGTAATTATGAATAGAAGTAATTTTTTCTTTATCAGTCATATTTTGATCTAATATTTCATCAATTATTTCATCTAATTTTTTATTAGTTTTTTCGATAATATCAGAATTATATGATTTTTCGACAAAGGCTTCAATTTTGTTATATGAATTTATTGTTATAGATACTTTTTTGTAACTATTATATGGGTGTAAAAAGTTGTTTATATATGACAATTCATTTTCATTGGTTAATGAATTAATATCATTGTTGCAATTATCATAATCACAATAAAAATAAAATTGCTCATTTCCATTATTTAAAAAAGTATAAAATATATTTATTAATTCTTGTTTATTTTTGGCTACAAAATCATTAGTTTGTTTAATATATTTAAAATCATAATTTAATTTATATTCGTTTGAATCATTTAGATAAATTTTTTCATTAAATACAATTTTTTTAATAAAAAAATGTGTAATATTGTCATTATAAAAAATTGTTAATCCTAATATAATTATAAGAGGTATAAGTTTTAACCAATTTTTCATATGCTTCACCTATATTAATTATATCAAAAAAAAATAAAAAGTAAATGTTATTCCATTGCATTTACTTTTTTTGTTAAACGAGATTTATTACGAGCTGCATTATTTTTTTTGATAGTACCAGCTTGGGCAGCTTTATCTATTCTTTTAATAGCTATTTTTAAATTTTCATTTGCTTTTGTTTTATCTTTAGCATTAACTGCTTTTTCAACATTTTTACAAGCAGTTTTCATACTTGCTGTGTAGTTGTTATTAGTTACTGTTTGTTTAGCAATTACTTTAATTTTTTTCTTTGCATTTTTCATATTTGCCATATATAATCACCTCCAAGCTCTTGAAACACTATAATTTTATCATTTAATTATTAAAAAATCAACACTTTTTTGAATAAATGTTAATCCTTTTTTAAAATGTTACATAGAAATTTTTTAGAAATGTTACATTATATTATATAATATGCATCTGAAAGGATGTGTTTTATTTTGAAAAAAGATAAGCAAAAAGCTTTAGAATTAGTAA
>DVJX01000087.1 GCA_018716405.1 Candidatus Faecisoma merdavium
GTCAAAGCTATAAGGTGAGCAAAAAAGTCCACAGTGTCGGAACATATTATATCAAAAATTTTAAAAATTAAAAGAAAGGATATAATACATTCAGTCCTTTAAATAAGAACTGATTATATTATACAAGGTGATTTATATGAAAAATACATTAAAAAATATGATGTTAATAGGTGTAGGTGTAGGTGCTACTATTGCATATCAAAAATATAGTAAGCCTGTTATGAAAGAAATGGAAAAACTTACAAATAAAACAATGAAAAAAGTAAACAAAGAATTAGAAGAAATGATGTAATTTAAAACTCTCTTTTTAGAGAGTTTTTATATTTATTTAGAAAAGTTGACAAAACTAATGATAAATGATATAATTTCATTAGTTTTGTCAAGGAGGCGTATCTATGAAAAAGATGACAATAAAAGAGTTTAAAGATAAAAGTTATATAGAAGTTATTGAAGATATCATGAAAATGAATAATGGATATGTTACTTCAAAACAAATATCTAATTTTGGAATTCATAGAATGTATCTTAATATTATGAAAAAAAAAGGTATGATTGAAAAAGTTGGTAATGGTATTTATATTGATAGCAACAAAATTGAAGATAGTTATTTTGTTTTAAGTTTAGAACTTCCAAATGTTATTTATTCTCATATGACAGCTCTTTATTTTTATGGGCTTTCTATTAAAGCACCAAATGAAAAATATGATGTAACAGTACCAAATAATTATTATAATTATAAATTAAAAGAACATAATGCTTTTTATGTTTCTAAAAATATTTATGAACTTGGACTAATCGAAATTGAAACTCCAATGGGAAATAAAGTAAGAGCTTATGATATAGAAAGATGTATATGTGATATTATTAAATCTAAAAATAGAATGGATCTAGAGCATGTTAAACATTCAATAAAAACATATATTAAAAGTAAAGATAAGAATATAATTAAACTATCTAAATATGCAAATGAAATGGGTATTAAAGATGAAGTAATGGATTATATAGGTTATTTTTATGAATAGCATGAAATTAAAAGATAAATTAAGAAATATTTCAAATAAAAAAAATGTAGATTTTAATACATTACTTAGGCTTTATATGTATGATAGATTTATAGAGAGATTATCAGTTAGTAAATATAAAGATAATTTTATCTTAAAAGGTGGTTTTTATTTAAGCACATTATTTGGTGTTGAAAATAGAACTACAATGGATATTGATACTGCTTTTAAAAATGGTAATTTTAATGAATCGACAATAGTTAAGATGATAAAAGAAATAGTATCTATAGAACTAGATGATAATGCCAAGCTTAGTTATTTAGATGTGTCATCAATAAGGGATGAAGATGAGTATGGTGGCTTTAGATTTGATATATTAGTAGAAATTGATAATATTAAAGAAAAATTTCATCTTGATATAGCAACAGGAGACCCAATAACTCCTTTTGAAATAGAATATAAATATCAACCTATTTTAGGAAATAGTTATATTAAAATATGGGCATACAATATTGAAACAATACTATCTGAGAAGATAGAAACAATTTTAAGTAGATTAGAGTTCAATGGAAGAATGAGGAATTTCTATGATATATATCTAATTTATACAAAAGATTGGGATAATGTTAACTTAGATCATTTTAGAAAGGCTATTGAAAAAACATTTACAAAAAGAGAATATTATGGTAATCCTCTTATTGCTTTGGATTTAATTGTGGATAGTAATATATTGAAGAAAAGATGGAAGAGTTATCAAAAAAGATATGAATATGCTAAAGATATAAATTTTGAAGAAATATTGATTTGTTTGCGAAATATTATTAATATAATTGTTATTGAGACAGTTTAATGTGAATTAATTTTAATTATGATAATAAAAATAGTACCAACTGTATAAGTCGGTACTAAAACCAAAAAATTAAGGGATAGTACCTAAAAAAGCGCATTAGGTATTCCTTTTTATTATATGAGAATTTCTCATCTATATGCATTATAGCATATTTGTTTGTAATTTACAAGTAATTTATTCAACTGTAACAGATTTAGCTAAATTTTTAGGTTTATCAATATCACATTTTCTTAATTTAGCAACATGATAAGCAATTAATTGAATTGGAATAATAGTTAATAAAGGTTGATATAAATCTTTTTCAATAACAATTTTATCATCATAAAAATCACTTTCTTGATTTAAATTATTTGTTGTAATATAGATAACATAAGCACCTCTTGCTTTAACTTCTTTAATATTGCTTATAGTTTTTTCAACTAAATCTTTATCAGTTGCAATAGCAATAACAATGGTATTTTTTTCAATTAAAGAAATAGTCCCATGTTTTAATTCGCCGGCAGGATAAGAAACGCTATTAATATATGATATTTCTTTTAATTTTAATGCTCCTTCTAAAGCTAAATAATAATCAAGGCCCCTTCCAATATAAAATAAGTGTTCTGATTTATATATTTTTTTAGCAAGTTCTTCATAATTATTTTTTAATAAATCATTTATTTTAGATATTAAACTAGTAATATCTTTTTTTAATGCCATCATCATTAATATTAATATTTGGCAACTATATGCTTTAGTAGTAGCAACTGCTATTTCACATCCTGCTTTAGTATAAATTACATTTTTAACCTCTCTTGCAATTGAAGAATCAATTACATTGATAATTCCTAAAGTATCACATTTATCTTTAACTTTTTTTACACAAGCTAATGTATCAGCTGTTTCACCTGATTGTGATATAAAGATAACTAAAGTATTTTTATCAATAAAATTATTTTTATATCGATATTCACTTGCTACTTCAACATTAACTTCAATATTACAATATTTTTCAATATAATATTTACCAATTAATCCTGCATGATAAGCACTACCACAACCAACAATATGAATTTTATTATATTTTTTTAAATCAGGTAAATTTTGATTTTCTAGATATGTTTTATATAAGACATCTGGTTGCTCAAAAATTTCTTTTAACATAAAATGTTCATAATTTCCTTTGGATATTTTATTTATATCACCATCAAAAGTATTTACTTTCTTATCTAAAATATTCAAATTTGAATCATATATTATGACTTCATTTTTATTTAATTTCACTATATCATCATCATCTAATAAAATATAATTATTAGTATATTTTAATATAGCCGGTATATCACTAGCTAAAAAATTACCGATATTTGATTTAGCTAAAATTAGTGGACTATTTTTTTTAATACCATATATATTATTTAAATCATCATCTAAAATTATACCAAGTGCATAGCTTCCTTTTATTATCTCTTTTAATTTAGATAATACTTTTAATATATCATTGTTTTCTTTTAATAATTTATCAATTAAACAGCATAACACCTCAGTATCAGTTTCACTTTTAAATCTGTAGTCTTTTAATAATAATTTTAATTCTTGGTAATTTTCAATTATTCCATTATGAACTAATGTTACTTTACCTTGATGATGTGGATGAGCATTTTTTTTATTTGGTTTTCCGTGAGTTGCCCATCTTGTATGACCAATGCCTAAATAAGTATTAGTATCTAAATTTAATATTTTTTTA
This sequence comes from Candidatus Faecisoma merdavium, assembly GCA_018716405.1. GTDB lineage: Bacteria > Bacillota_I > Bacilli_A > RF39 > UBA660 > Faecisoma > Faecisoma merdavium. Next base: position 3,578 of record DVJX01000087.1, read on the forward strand.
AGATTATCTAATCTTCCTTTTTCTTTAATTATATTTATTTTATCAGTTACATAAGCAATTCCAGCTGAATCATATCCTCGATACTCTAAATTAGATAATCCTTCTAAAAGAATAGGAATAGCTTTTTTCTTGCCTACGTAACAATATATTCCACACATAAATTCCTCCACTATAAAAAAATGTGCGTAATATATTTTTTGTCATAATGTTGATTTTATGGTTTGTAATATATTTGCGAGAGCACTTTCCCGTAACAGCATCCGCCGAATATTTCGATAACTGTTAACCTCGTCAACTTATTAGTTCTGGCGCTAACTTAATAAATATTCTCCTTTCAGTATTAAGTTTTACATAAATATTATATTATAAAAATTAGACTTTGTGAAGAATTTGACAATAATATAACTTTATGATAGAATACACGCAAGAAATGGGGGAAAATTTATGGGAAAAACATTAGTAGTAGAAGGTAATGTTAAAGAAATTGAAAGAAGTAAGTATTCAAGTATGGGAATAGAAAATCTTGAAATTAAAGAAGGTGTTGAAATTATTGGAGAAAGAGCCTTCTTTGATAACAATATTAAAAAAGTATCTCTACCTAAGAGCGTTAAAAAAGTTGGTGATGCAGCATTTATGCATAACGGAGTAGAGGAACTAACATTTTATAATAATGGAATTGAATTTGGGAAAAAATGTTTTGCTTTAGAAACAGAATGTTATTATGGCTTTGTTCATGAAAATTGTCCTGGTGAAGTTTGTAGTGAATACTATTCTCCAATACAAAAATTAACAATTATAGATGGAGACTATAAAATATTGTCTTTAATTGCATGGCATAAAAATCCCGATAACTATGGCCTTAGTAAGTGTAGTTTATATGACATCGTGCAAGAGGTAAACTTAGTAAACGATAATATAAATTTATATGAAGTATTGAAAATAAAAGAACTAGCAAATAAATATCCAAACATTAGAATAAACTTAATACGCAAAAATGTTTTAATTTTTACTAACCAAAATGAAGATGGCATTAAACTAATAGAAAATGATCAATATAGAGATACAAATATTGAAAGCACCGAAATTAAAGATGGTGTTAAAACAATAAAAGATTCTCAATATAAAGATATGAATATTGAAAGTTTTGAAATTAAAGAAGGGGTCCAAATTATTGGAGAAAGAGCCTTCTTTGGTAACAAAATTAAAAAAGTATATTTACCTAAAAGCGTTAAAAAAGTTGGTGATGCAGCATTTATGCATAATGGTGTAGAGGAACTAACATTTCATAATAATGGAATTGAATTTGGAGAAGAATGTTTTTCTTTAATGAGAGAAGCAGAAAATTACGAAGATTGTCCGAGTGGATTTGTGACTTATTCTCCAATACAAAAATTAACAATAATAGATGGCGATTATGTAATATTATTCAAAATCTTATGTACTGCATATGCACATAATCTTTTTAGTCGTGTACAGCAAATAAATATAGTAAATAATAACATGGGTGTATTTGAATTAACAAAAATAAAAGAACTAGCAAATAAATATCCAAAGATTAAAATAAACATAATACGTAATAATGTTTTAATTTTTACTAATCAAAACGATTTATTAACTGAAGAACAAAATCAAAAAAGTTTTAAAAAAACAAAAAAATTATTTAAAAGATAAAATCATAAAAAATTATATTGATAAATAGACATATGTATTATATAATTATTTTAGGTGAATAATATGAAAATAATGACTAGACTAACAATAAAAGAAATATTAAATAACAAGAAAGTATTTATCTTATGTTTTATAAGTGTCTTGTTATCTTGTATATTACTTTTTACTGTTGGTCTTTCTTTTTCTACTATTAGGCAAAATCAAATAAATAGTGTAATTAATATGTATGGTGATCATCATGCAGTTATATATAATACAACTACTTTAGAAAAAGATAAATTAAAAGATGATAGAATTTTAAAATATAGTTATATTTTTAAAATTGAAAATAATTTATATAGTATTAGTGATAATTTTGATTTGAGTTTTAATTTAAATGGTAAATTGCCAATTAATAATAGTGAAATAATAATTAGCTCAAATAAAGCGTACTTAGATAATTTAACAATTGGTTCATCTTTAAAAATTGATGATAAAAAATATGAAGTTGTAGGAATTTATGATTCATTTGAACTACAAAAACTTAATTTAGATAATATAGTTATTACTAAAGAAGATGAAATTAATAGTGAAGCAATATATTTTATTTATTTA
>DVJX01000011.1 GCA_018716405.1 Candidatus Faecisoma merdavium
TAACGCTTCTATTGCTAGTAAAAACATTTTATTAAAATAAAATATTTTTACTACCTAACAAAAAAATTAACTCAATTATTGAATTAATTTTTATTGAAATTTTTGTTTCACATCATTGACAATTATACAAAAGAAGATAAATCTTCTTAAAATGAATCGATATTAACTTTTACTTTTTTTAATCCATTAGCATATGATGAAGCCTGTACAATTGTTCTAATAGCATTAGCAATAATACCTTGTTTTCCTATTACTGAAGAAATTACATCCTTATCAACTAACACTTGAATTGTAATATATTCTTCATCATCTTCAAATTGTTTTACAGAAACAGCATCAGGATCAGTTACAACACTTTTTACTAAAAATTCTGTTAATTCTACTAAATTCATAATTATTCTCCTTTTGTCATTTTAGACTCATGGAAACTTTTTAAAATACCTTGTTTTTTGAATAATGCTCTTACAGTATCTGTAGGTATTGCACCATTATTTAACCATTTTTGAGCTAATTGTGCATCGATTTTAACTTCTGCTGGTTCAGTAATTGGATTATAATAACCAATTTCTTCAATTACTTTACCATCTCTTCTGCTTCTTGAATCAGCAGCTACTACACGATAAAATGGTCTTTTTTTAGCGCCCATTCTTTTTAATCTTAATTTAACAGCCATCAGTAATCACTCCTTTTCTTGAATCATTGTAGCATAAAATCTAAAAAGTGTCAACTATTTTTGGTTGACACTATATATAATCTTCATTTATTTCATCTAATTCTTTGTCTATATCGTCATCTACTATATCTTCCCAAGGTTCTTCATCTTCCTCTATAGCAATTTTTACTTTTGTTTCTCCTACTATTTCAACACCTAATTCTTTTTCAATATCAAAAGAAATTTGATTGTTTTCTAATATATTAACTCCTAAACAAGTTGGTTGACTTAAGGTTCTTACAATTATATCTGTTTCACTACTCAAATCAGCATTTTCTTTTAATTTTACATTGAATAAATCATTGTATTCAATTTTTTGATTAACAACAGTAGTTTTAGAATCATTTTCGTAAGAATACCAAATATTTACATCAAAAGAACCATCAACACCAATTTTGTCTCCTGTTTTATATCCTTTAAATTTATGATTAATTACCCAGCATCCTAAAATAGTAGTTGGTTGATCACTAGTAGTTATTTTATAATTGTTTTTAAAATATTTTTTACCTTTACCAATAACTGCCTTAGTGACTATTTCTTTATATAAAGACACAATATCACCTCTCATTTTAATATATGCAATAAATAGTTATTTGTACATAAAAAAACAAATTATTAAATTTAAATTAATAATCTGCTTTTTAAAATTCATTATTTATATAATTTAAAAAATAATCTGTAGAAGATTTTACTGCTTGCTCTTCTATTAATAATTTTTTCCATTCTTCTATAGATGCCCATTTGGCAGCTTGTACTTCATTATCATTAAATTTTAAATCTTTTATATTTATATTTTGTTTTAATAACCATACATCAACATAATCTTTTTTTCTTTTGTAAGAAGCAATCAATTCTAAATTATCAATATTTGGAATAACATTTAATTCTTCTTGTAATTCTCTAAAAACTGTTTCAATACTAGTTTCACCAGCAATACATGCACCACCTGTATTAGTCCACATATTAGGAAACATTTTTCTACTTGCACTTCTTTGTTGAATCAATATTTCATTTTTGTCATTAACAATCCAAATATGAATTGATAATCTATATTTTCCCTCTGGAACAGAATTTCTTTCACATGTTTCACCTATTAATTCTTTTCTATTGTTTAATAAATCTACTAATTCCATTTTATCATTCCCTTCTTAATCATTACACTCTAATGGTTTAGATTCATCTTTTTTAACTATTTTAAATTCTTCATAATCTTTGATATCATCAAAATCTAATAATCCTTTATTCAATGCATCAATTATAGGCATTTCAATATTATTTTTTTATATTTAATATTTGTATAATCAGTATAAATTCTTGTTCCATCTTCAAATTCATATACAAAATTAATACAATTTACAATTGAATTTTTATCAAAAATCAATTCATATTCTTCTTCTTTTTGACAACCGGTTAATAATATTATTAAAATTATACACAAAAATATTTTTTTCATTTATTTCTCCCAACTTATTATTCAAAATCCATTTTGTATTTAAGTTAATATTAATTATAAATTATCTTAATATAAAAATACACCTTAATTATATCATATATTTATTTTATTTTTAACCAATGAATAATAAATAATAATTTTGAATACAAAAAAATCCTTATTTTTCTATTTGAAAAACAAGGATTTTTTTAACTTATTATTTTCTTTTCTTATTTACAAATTGCATCTAACGAAGCAAATCCTATAGTATTTTTACTACTAATATTACCTTTTTTAGCACCTAATTGATAAGGAAATCTAGTTCCTCTATATATGTTTGTTACATAGCAATTACTTCCTGTTTTTGCTGTATGAATAGCTATTAGCGATTGAGAACTACTAGCATAAGCTTTTTTTATAGTCACCAAATCTCCAATATTTATTTGATTATCTTCATTATTTATTTTGTAACAACCATTTAGTTTGTTTTTTTTCATTATTTCCTTATAATTTTTATAAGAATAATTTTGATCACATATATATCCTGCTATTTTATTTGTTCTGATTTTATTAGTTTCACCACCAAATTGCCACATTCCATAATTATATTTTTCATTATTTGGCTCATCTTTATTCCAATAAGCAATCCAAAAATCATATAATTTACTTAATTCATCATAATTCATATAATTTTCTATAAAATTAATGTTAGCATACACACTAACATAATATCCCAAATCTTCTAAAGTTTCGCAAAATCCTTTAATTGCCATAGTAACATTATCTTTTCCTGCTTTTTTTTGGCATTCATCTTCAACATCAATACAGATAGGATATTCAAACTCTTTATTTATTAAACATTTGTTATATAAATTAATTGCTTCCTGCTTTCCTTCTTCAAATGAACACGCTTTAGAATAATGATAAACACCGACTTCTAACCCGTTCTTTTTTGCATTATTATAATGTGTTTCAAAGGTGCTATCTTTTTGAAATAATTTGTTTGAATTTGTAAAAGATGCCCTAATAATAACAAATTCTACACCTTCTTTTTTACATTGTTTTAAATCAATTCCTCTTTGAAAATAACTTATATCAATACCAAACTTTTTACTCATTTTTCAACATTCACCTTTTTTATTGAATTACATATTTCTTCTATCATCATATCTAACTCTAATTCAGAAATAGTTATACCTTTTTCATTTAACATATTAATTATATTTTCTTTAGCTTTTTGTAATTTTTCACTACCCGATAAATCATAATAAATTTGCTCTACTGCTTTTACAACTGTTTTAATAACATTTCTTTTTGTTTCATCCGTTATTTTAGCTTCATATATATTTTTTATTTTTTTTATAAATACAATTATTACAAAAGATATAATTGTAATTAATAAATTAAATACATCACTACTAATTAATTGCCATAATTCTCCTAACATTTATACTTTACCTTCTTTCTTTAATTCTTCCCAATGTGAATGAACATAACTATTTCCACCTAATTGTTCGTACCTTGTATACATTTGATGAGCATTTAATTTTTGAATTTCTGATTTATTTACATTATTTTCTAAATCATTAATAAAATTGACTAAATCTGTTCTTATGCTAGATATTTCCAAATTATTTATTTTTTTATTTATTGGATCAACCAAAATTTTTTTAATAGAAACTATTATAGTAGTAATACTAGTAATAATAATTGCAAATTCTTTAATTATTTCTAATATATGTTCCAAATTTCACCACCCACAAAAAAGAGTATATTCAAATACTCTTACTTATTTTTTTACTACAGCTTTATCAAATGCTAATGCTATTTTCAATATACAGGAATTTTTAATAGGCAATAACCCCAATTTAGATAATCCACCAAGATGATTTCTTAGATGTTCTTCAGATTTATTATTTTGTAAACAATAATCATAATATTGTTTTTCATCTTCTGTAAAACAATTATTAAGTTTGTCAAATATAGCTGCTTTAAATTTCAAATCATTTTCAAGATCTATTTTTATATCAATTTTTTCATTAAATGTATTATTAGAAAAATTTTTACTATGAATATTTTCAATATTGTGTGCTGTTAATCCTAACTCATTTAATGCAGCCAAATGAATATATTTAGATTTCAATTCTTTATAATTTTGAATTATTTTAACAACATTAATCTTTGTTAATTTCATATCATACTTATCCCATATAACTTTGTCTAAAACATAGCATTCACTATACAATTTTTCATATTTTCCCACATCATCCATCATTAAACCTCCATTTTAAATAAAAAAAAAAACTAAAATTTTTATGTAACAAATGATGTGTTTTTTGCTAAATTCATATATACCTCCAAATCTAAAAAAAAGAAAAACAATATCTATTTAAATAAATGATATTGCTTTTCAATTTTCTATAATTAAAAGTACAACATACTACCAAATGAAAACATACTTCATATATATATTACAATAATATTTATAATTCTAATAAAAAGTTTTAATTTTATCAAAATTTTAAAATAATATTATAGTTATTTGTTTAAAGGACTAGATTTATATTTGCAAAAACTATTATCATAAGTAAGTTCATCATATATATCTTCCAAATTAAATGATGCATAGAAAGAATCATCAACTTTTATAATAGTTTCACAAATTAATCCTATATTCATATTTTTTTCATAAATAACATAGGTTGGTCCACTGAAGCCACCATCATCATACGAAACAACCCTTAATAACTCATTATTCTTTTTAAACTCATCTCTATAAACTTTTCTTGTTAACATTGGAGAATCAAAAATATATTTTAAAAATACCAATGTCAATAAAAATATTATTATTAAATACAATAATATACTTAATATACGTGAAAATAATTTATATAATTTTATTTTTTTTAAAATTATATATGATGAAAATAATAAAATAAATAAACTAATTAATAAATTAATATAATCTAAACTAAAATGTATATTAAATTTGCAACTAATATATAGAATTATAACAAAAAATATTTCTAGTATCATATATTATCCTCCATACAAAGACTATTTTATATTTAATAGCATAAAAAATTTATTGACAATTTTTTTAAAAATATTGTCATTATTTTTTTTAGCAGGCTTAATGAGTATTTTTGGCGGTTGTAAAATTTCAGAAACCCATGCGTTATTATCATTTTTAATTGTACCCATATCAGCTACATTTAATTTCCTAAATTTTTTGAATGTTAAATTATTTACTTGACTATGTAATTTAATTTCATTAGCAACACCATCCACAGTTCTTCCTTCTGGTTTTTCACCATATATGTCATTATAAGCTCCAAACATAGCTGTACTTATAGTATATGCGTATTTATTATCATAACTAAAATTGTTAGAAAAATCGAATCTCATTGCATTATTGTCTATTTGTGAAGTAAAAATTTTATTATCAGCATATATATTAATTTTATAATGTGATGAATCGACTCTGATAACATTATATGTATAATCATATAAATAAACAGGGGTAACATTCGAAATAAAATTGCCAATATTATCTTGAAAATTAATATAATTATTACTACAATAAGAGTACAAATTAGTAGAGATAATGTCTCCGTTAGCACTTATTATGCTATCTGGGTTTAAAAATCTCCCCCACTCTGGGTTATAATATCTAGAATTTAAATAATATAAACCAGTTTCGTTATCATAATAATATGATCTATATCTAAATGGATTAATAAGTGCTATATTATTAATATCAGTTATTGCTCCACCAGAATTATCGGTTATGGATAAAATTTTACCAAAACTATCATATTGATATGCTGCTATTTTAACATTATTTGAATCTCTTATCCCAACTATATCTCCTTGAAGATTTTTTTCATAATAATATAAGTTACCATTATATTTAACTGCTATAAGTTTACTATCCACATCATATATAAAGTATATCATATTTTCATTTTTTTGTATACATAAAATTGTTTCACCCTCTAAATAATAATGGTATATATCATTATTAACCTTTTTATATGTTCTTATTCCATCATGATTATATTTATAAGTAACATTTAAGTCAGAACTTGTAAAACTATTTAATTGTACACCATTTGTCCAGCTGAGATTAGAATTACCAATCATTATAGGATTTCCAATATTATCATATATAATTTGTATATCTTTATATTTAGTTAATTGATCTTTGAAATTAACATTATTGTATTCATATAAAACTGAATCTACAAGTATTTCATCTAAATCATAGATTTTTTTGTTTAATATATTACCAAAATTATCATATTCATATGTTATAATATTAGAATTATCTTTTTCTTTTACTAATTGATTATACATATCATAATAATATTCATTTTGTAAAATATTGTTTTTGTAAATTTTTGATATGTTTCCCAATTTATCATATTTATATTTATATATATTATCACCATCTATAACAGTATCAATTAAATGAGAAGTTCTATTACCCAAATTAACATAGCCATAATATATAGAATTATTATTAGTTTTAACCTCAACTAATCTTTGCAAATCATCATATATATATTCAATAATAGTATCATTCAATATAAGCTTAGTAATATTTTTTTCTGTATTATATTCACATTGTAACTCAAATATCATATTATTTATATTTATTTTTTTTACTACTAAATTATTTAATTTATTATATGAATATGATATATCACATAAGTCATCATCACTATATTTTATAAGTCTTTGTGCGGTATCATAATAAAATCTATACTGTTTTTCTTTGTCTTTTATAATTCCTAAATTTCCAAAGTTATCATATACAAATTCATATACATTGTCAAACTGTGTGATTTTTATTAATCTACTATATTGATCATATTCATAAAACATTTCTCCTCCATTACTATATACCTTTTTAATTAAGTTGCCAGTTTTGAAATCAAATATATTTTCCAACAACTTATTATCATTCAAATTCATTGAATTGATGTTTAAAAATTTATCATAAGTAAAATTATAAGTTTTATTGTCTAATACAATGCTCTTCAACAAATTATTAATATATTCATAATTCAATTTCATATTTCCCTTACTTATATTTATAATTTGATTTCTATTGTTATAATTATAAGTAGTAACATTATTATTAGGATCTACTAATTTTTTTATTAATCCTTTAGTACTATCAATATCATAGGTTATCGTATTCAACAATTCATCAATTTTTTTAACTAAAAATTTGCCATCAGATGTATATTCAAAATTTGATTCAATATATTGTCTATCTACAAATTCAAAATAAAACTGTTGATTATCTGGATTTTCAATGTTTGTTAAAATTAATTCATTATCAACATTTGTTAAATATTTATCATTATATTTTAACGAGAAACTACCATTATCATTTTTTAAATATTGAAAGTTCAAAGAATTAACTAAATCTTGTCCTAAATAAATATCATTTAACATTGCATGATTAAGAGTTAACTTATCATTTGCTAAATTAACCATCCATTTTGCATGACTACATGAATCAGCTTTCAATACCATTTGTTTGGTAATTGCATCACTTTTTAAATATCTATCAGAACCCTTTAAACGAATATAATATAGACCACTATTCAATTCTATAGCACTATTGCAAGATATCTTATTTGAAATTAAATTCCCATTAGTATCATATTTTGTCTTGTTACAGATTCCAGTAGCAGAAATACTTGATAATTTTCTTTCAGGATATTGATTATCATATTCGTATACAAAACTTGTTCCTAATTCATCCGCCACATTAATTAATTGATTATTTGGATCATACACAAAGGTACTATCATTATTTGTTGCCACTTTCACTAAATTATCATTTGCATCATAATCATAATTTATTGGCTTAACCCCCTTGATAACATTTAAATTAGTTATGTACATATAATTTCTCATATGAAATGGCACAAATTCTAAGACAAAACTGCTATAATCAACATGAGTTGTAAAATAAGCTGAAAAATATTGCCACTCTTCACTATATTTTCCAGGAATATCCATATCTATGGCCGGTGACGATGGTCCCTCTGTAGGAAAATACATAATAATTTTATTATACTTTTGTCTCATAACATCTTCATCATTATTTGAATTTATAGAAAAATTCTTATACCAAAATGACACATAATAAACATCACCAATGACACCAGATATATTAAAAAATCTTCTAATAGTTCTAGGAATACCATTACAAAAATCTATCTTTAAATATCTGTTAACACCATCATTTATTATCTCATCATTAGCTTTAACAAACTCATTTACTTCTATCGGTTCATTTACTCCATAACTATGTCCTTCTATTTGCCATCCCGCTGCACCATATCTAAAATCACTATTATCTGCTATATTATAAAGATTAGCAATTTGGCCTTTTTCTAATTGAACATCTTCAATGTATAAAATTCCATTAGTATCATTATTGAAAGATATTCTTAGATTGTCGCCTGGATGAGCATTGTAAACAGTTAGATTACTTCTCGTAAATTCATTAGATATTGGTAATACAATTTCACTAACAGAATTATTCAAATTCAATTGTAATTTACTATCTGTATTGGTTATGCTAAAACAACTAAATGTATAATAACCAACTTCTTCTAATTTTATATCAATATAAGCATTTCCTTTCCCATTTAACTTCAGGCATCGCGTTCCGCTGATAAATTTATCTTCACTATATGTAACACTAACATCTGAACTTTTAAAAGTAATGTCATCATTTTCAAAACTAGAATTCCACATTAAATTATTGATGGATTTAATATTACCGCCATTCTGGATAATGTTATTATTTTGATATTCAATTATTTTTCCATATGCATCTTCCACCTTTTTGGACTCATCCATTTTTGTTATTGACACTGTATTTCCAAACTCATTAAACGTATATGTTGTTAATGTGCCACTTTCATTGGTTATAATCGTAGAATTGAAACTATATTTAAATTCCAATTGATTTCCAAGTGTATTGTCTTGACTATATTCAGATATTTTTTTTAATTTGTATGGTTTAACGACATAATATTCTAATGTTATTTTTTTGTTATTAATATCACTTATAGTAGATAAAATTCCGTTAGTATCATAAGTAATATTACAATTATCTATTTCATCAACAACATTAGTCAAAAAATCATTTGTAAAGTTCAATACAACTGTTTTTATAGAACTTACTATACTTATCTTATTAGTTTCGTATAAAATATTGATTTCATTATTACTTCCATCGGTAATTTTTACAATTTTATTATTCGAATATATAATATCAATAGTTTTCCCTGACAAATCTAATATTTGAGTTAAATAATATATATTACCAAAATTTGTAAATATCTTTTTATTTCCATATTTATCAGTCATTAATAATTTTGGTTCAGAAATATCCAAAGTTAAAGATAAACCATCCTCATCTATATATAAATTATTATCTTCTGATTTTTTACGAAAATAATGAATGGTTCCATCTTCATCTAAATATTCATAAAGATTTTCATTTTGGATTGTAACACTTTTTAAAGTTTGAAATAGATTTAATTTATTTCCTAACCCAAAACCGTAATTATTCTTTTCTAATGCATCGTTAGTATTGTAATACAAATTCAAATCTACTGTAAAATTACCACCTACGGTATTGCCTAAATCATAATTTAATATAACATTACCATTTAAATTATTAATAT
>DVJX01000088.1 GCA_018716405.1 Candidatus Faecisoma merdavium
GAATTTGAATTTTATTCATTAGATAAAAATCAAAGGGAAACTTATTTAACAAATGGTAAAAACAATGAAATTGTAAGAATTTTTAATAATAAAGATTATTGGCACATTTTAGATAACAAAGCAGAATTTAATGATTATTTTAAAAAATATCTTAAAAGAGAATATCTTAATCCAAATTTCAGCAAAGAGGAGTTTAACAGATTTATAGTTAACAAAAACGAAATCATTATTAAACCAGTTGATGGAATTGGTGGATACGGAATAAAAAAAGTATCTTGCAAAAATTTAAAATTTGAAGAATGTAATAAATTTTTACTAGAAGAAGTTATAAAGCAACATGATAAATTAGCTGAACTTTATGATAAAAGTGTAAATTCAGTCAGAATTTTTACATTTTTTAATGGAAAAGAAGTATTTTTTCTACAAGCTATTCTAAAAATTGGTAATAATGGAATCACAGATAACTTTTCAATAAATGGTATGTATGCTTTTTTAAATGAAAAAGGTGTTGTTATCACTCCCGCAATTGATAAAAATGATAATATATTTGGAATACATCCAATAAGTAAAAAACAAATTTTAGGATTTAAAGTTCCTTTATTTCATGAAGCTGTGGATCTAACTTTAGAAGCGGCAAAAAAAATACCTCAAATAAAATATATTGGATGGGATATTGCAATTACAAATGATGGTCCATGTATAATTGAGGGAAATAGTTATCCTGGAGTTTTTCAAATCAAGCCAAGATTTAATAAAAATAAAACTGGAATATTACCAAAATATGAACAAATAATGAAAATAAAACTATAAGGTATTGACTTAGCATTTTTTTCATAATATAATACTAATGCATCTAAGCAGCGTTAGTATGAAATTTTTAATGTGTTTATTACCTTTAGGGGTAATTATTGCGGAAGCTGCATAGCAATAATTAATTGAATTAAACACCCTATTAAATTGGCATATTAACCTTTTAGAGAAAGAAAGGAGTGAATTTTAGATGGCAAGATATACAGGAAGCAGTAATCGTATTTCAAGACGTTTAGGTTTTTCAACTTTAGAAACAGGTAAAGAACTTGCAAAAAAACCATATGCACCTGGACAACACGGAAATAAAAAAGCTAAAAAATTATCTAACTATGGTGTTCAATTACAAGAAAAACAAAAAGTTAGATTCATGTATGGACTAAGTGAAAAACAATTTAAAGCAACATTTGAAAGAGCTGGAAAAATGAATGGTGTTCATGGTCATAACTTATTTAAGTTATTAGAAAGTCGTTTAGATAATTTAGTATATCGTTTAGGTTTTTCAACTACAAGACGTGGTGCTAGACAATTAGTAAACCATGGTCATATTACAGTTAATGGTAAAAAAGTTGATATCCCTTCATATACTTGTAAACCTGGAGATGTTATAGCTGTTAAAGATAACGCTAAAGACATGAGTATTATTAAATCTTCATTAGAAGCTTTAGCTAAAAGAGTTGAATTCGTTACTTACGATGAAAACAAAATGGCTGGAACATATGTAAGATATCCTGAAAGAAACGAATTAAATGCAGATATTAATGAATCATTAATTATTGAATATTATAACAGATAGTAACTTATCTGTTTTTTCATATAAAAAAAGCCTTAAAGCTAACCTTTAAAATGATAAATTAGCAATAAGGTTCCTGTAACAATAATAACCAATAATATAAATAATAAAACTTTAGTTAAAAGATTATTTTTCTTTATATTTTCTTTTATCTCTTTTAAATCTTCAAAATCTTCACTTGAAAAGTCCATACTTGAAGTAAAAAATGACTTATCTATATTATCTTGAATTAATTTAGTATTTTGTAAATCATTATTTTCTTCTTGTTCTTTTATTTTACTTTTCAAATTTGGATCACATATAGATTTTAAATCATCTAATAAATCAGAAGTATAAGAATTTTTACTATTGTTTGATATAGTCTCAATCATATCTTTAAGTTGATCACTAGTAACATTGGTATTTAAATTAGATTCGCTTAGTATATTATAATTTGTTTTAGAATATTTGCTATCTCTATCTGTTCTTTCACTTTTTGCTTTGTTTAAAACATCTCTAATATCATAATTTTTTTGTTCTTCTATCTCTTCTACCAATGGTTTAATATCTTCTTTTTTATATTCTTTAGGTTTATTAACATTATTAGTCCCATTAATTAATTCTTTTATTTTTTCTATATCTATTTTTTCATTTTTTTCGATAACTGATATCCCTTCAACATTGGTATATTCAACTTCATCATATATAGTACGGTATAAATCTTTATTTTTTATTGCTCTACTTTTTGATTCATAGTATTTTTCCATTCTACTTGGCATACATTCACCGTACCTTTCTATTAATATAATATCACATTTAAAAAAATATTCAAATATTTACTTGAATTTTTTTTGTTATTTTTTTATAATTGTAAAGGAGGGATAAAATGAAAGTAACAATAACTGAGGAAAATTGCATTGGCTGTGGTCAATGTGAAGCAGTTTGTAGTGATGTATTTAAAATTGAAGATGATGGTATCGCTCATGTAGTTAAAGATGTAAAAGAAGAATTTAAAGAAGATGTTTTAGATGCAGCTGATGGATGCCCTACAAGTGCTATAAATGTTGAAAACGCTTAAAATTTAAGCGTTTTTTATTGCATATAATTTCTTTACTTCTTTTACTGTTAAATAACGATATTCTCCAGGTTTTAATCCTTTTAAATCTAAAAATGCAATTCTTTCTCTTTTCAATTTAACAACTTCATGATTAACAGATTGAAACATTTTTTTTACTTGATGATTCTTACCCTCATGAATAGTTATTTCTACAAATGAATGTTCTTTATCCTTTTTTCTTACTTTTACTTTGCAAGGAGATGTTTTTATGCCGTCTATCAAAACACCTCTTTCTAATTGTTTAATCTCTAAACCTGTCAATATACCTTTTATTTTTGCAATATAAACTTTATCAACATTATTTTTAGGATGAATTAATAAATTAGTCAATTCCCCATCATTAGTTAATAATAATATACCAGTTGTATCATAATCTAATCTGCCTATTGGATAAATTCTTTTAGTAGTTTCAATTAAGTCTAAAACTGTTTTTCTATTCTTATCGTCACTAGTAGTTGTTACAACACCTCTTGGTTTATATAATAAAATATATTCTTTAGTTTCTTTAGATAGTATTTTATTGTCAATCATTATTTCATCATTTTCGTTTACTTTAGTTCCCAATTCATAAACTAATCTACCATTTACTTTAACCTTACCATTTATAATTAATTCTTCAGCTTTTCTCCTTGAACAATATCCACTATTAGCTATAACTTTTTGTAATCTTTCCATCAAAATCACCAATTAAATTATATAATAATCAAAATTTAAAAGCAAGAAAAAAATATACTATTTACAAGTATATCCTTGTTCTTCATAATCGGTTTTAACTGTATTATAGCCATCTTCAAAATACATACCTGAAAAATATAATTCATCAATCTGTTCTTCAGTCAAGTTTTTTGTGTTATAATTAAGTGTTAAAGAAAAACCATCATTTTTTTCTTGAATTTTATAATCTATTCCTTTTTCTTTTAAATCTTCAAATGATGTTTCCGTATATTCAATTAATTCATCAATACGTTCTATATAATCTTCAGAAACTTTAAATTCAGCAGCAAAAGATCCACTTTTTATTTTTTCTCCATCTTTATCAAACTTTAAAACTATTTCTTCATCAATAGAATATTCATCACTAGTCTCAGAATTTGTGCAAGTTAATGTTTTTTCTCCACACCCAGTTAAAACAAATGTGCCTAACGCTAAAAATAACAAATACTTTCTCATATATCCTCCTTTATTAAAGGATACTTAAAATTATGATTTATGTCAATATATTATTTTATTATTATATAAAATTTGACATAATTATACTTATCATTATACTTATTAAATCTGCTAATAGACCCACCCATAAAGCATATTTTATTTTTTTTATACCAATACTTCCAAAATATAATGTTAAAATATAAAAAGTTGTATCGGTAGTTCCTTGAATATAAGAAGCAAGTGTACCTAACATACTATCGGGGCCAAACAATTCATAAATATTAGTTAAAATAGCTAACGAAGAAGTCCCAGAAATAGGTCGCATTATTATCATTGGTAATATTTGATTAGGAATAAATGATATAAATTTAAATAAATCAATTATGTTACTATTTAAAAATATATTCACGGATAAAATCATTGCTAATAAACAAGGAAATAATTTAAATACCAGGTCAAAACTTTCTTTAGCACCTTCTATAAAAGTATCATATATAGCAACTTTTTTAATAATACCATAAATAATTACAAATAAAACAATTAATGGCATTACATAATTAGACATACAACCTCGCAAATATTCTATCAATTATTAAACCTGATAAAGTGCTTAAAAAAGTTATTATTATACATGGTAAAACTATACCTGTTGGATTACTACTACCATACATCATTCTTAATGAAATAATTGTAGTAGGTATTATTGTTACTCCACTAGTATTTAAAACTAAAAAAGTAATCATAGATCTAGAAGCAGTATCTTTTTTTTTATTTAATTGTTGTAATGATTGCATTGCTTTTAAACCAAAAGGAGTAGCAGCATTACCCAATCCAAACATATTAGCAATTATATTTGAGCTTATATAACTAAATGATTCATGATTGGTTGGTATTTCTGGAAAAATATATTTTAAAGCAATTGATAACTTACTAGATAATTTTTTAAGTAACCCTGATACTTCGGCTATTTTAGCTATGCCTAACCATAAAGCCATAACAGGAAATATTTTTATAATCATATCAAAAGAAGTCTTAGTACTATTTAATATAGATTCATTTACTACTTCGATATTATTATTTAATAAACAATATAATACACCAATTATAATAAAATAACCCCATATTTTATTTACCATAAATTACTAAACCACTCCTTTAATTTTTGAAAAAAACTTTTTTCTTCTTTTTTAGTAACATATATATCTTCTTCATGAACTTTTTTATCATTTACTAGTACTTCAACTACTCCTACTTTATCATTATCAGAATAATTTTGTTTTTTTTCTAGTTTAAAATTTAATAGAATATTATTTTTATCATTATTATTTAAAGTATAATTAAAATTATTTTTTATATATAAAGTATCTAAATAATATTTTTCATCGATAATTTCAATTTCACCTTCTTTTAAAATATTATAATTAGTATAATTATTGAATGCTTCTTCAAATAAATTTATATGATCTACAAAATCATTACCATCATTTAAAGTAACAACTACTAAATTAACATTATCTTTAGAAGCGGTTGTTACTAATGTTCTTTTAGCTACATCAGTAAAACCTGTTTTCCCACCTGTTATATAATCATGACTATGTAATAATTTATTTTTATTTATCCATGAATAATAATTCATATTAGTTTTTAAGGTATATTTTTTTGTGCTTACTATTTTTCTATATGTTTCATTTTTCATAGCATAACTAGTAAGTAATGCCATATCGTATGCTGTGGATAAGTTACCACCATTCTCATCTAAACCATGAGGATTGTTAAATTTACTATTTTTCATCCCGATTTCCACAGCTTTTTTATTCATCAATTCAACAAAACTATCAACATCTCCACCTACATATTTTGCAATAGCTAAAGCAGCATCATTCCCACTTCTTAACATTAAACCATATAATAATGATTCTAAAGTTATTTCTTCTCCTTGTTTAATATATATTCCTGAACCATAAGCTTTATTTATTTCTTCTCCAATCGTTACAACATCGTTTATATCTTTATTCTCAATAGCTACTATAGATGTCATTATTTTAGATATTGAAGCAACACTTCTAATATCATTCATATTATTAGAGTATATAACATTCAAGCTATCCATATCCATTAAAACTGTACTAGTAGCACTACTAGTATAAGCTTTAATATTTATTGGTATTAACAATAATAAAATTAACAACTTTTTCACAAAATCACCTATAAAATAGTATGAATAAAAGTAGTTCAAAATACTAATATTACATTATTTTTATAATTGTGATATAGTATAAAACAATTTGTGGAGGCTTTTTATGATTAAACTAATTGAAAAAAATTTTTTAAATTTTTATAAAAAACATTTAATGAAAATAATTACAATTAATCATTTCTTTATAATAAAATTTATTTATAAATATTTATTTGTTCTTTAAAATAATTATTTAATTTTTCATTTACACAATATATATAACATCCTTTAATTCCTCTTGTTAGTAATACTCTATATGTATTTTTTATTATCGTATTAGATATTTCACTTGCCATTATCTCATTTTCTTTATACAATTTTTTTATGCCTTTAAATGATGGGTCTGAAGATGCATGTTTTTGAAAATTTGTACATACCTTACCATCTTCATAAAATAAATCTTCTCCGATAATTACCCCAACGTAATCAAATTCTAATCCTTGTACTGAATGAACACATCCTGCTTCATTTATTGAATCATCTATTGCAAAAGTTTGCTTTGCACCTAAATTCCAACTTATTCCATATTCCCCAATTTTAATATCATGGTAATTTGTATTATCAATTTCATCTTTATTCCATTTCCAACAGTAACCTGCTACAATTCTTGATTTATTATTTTCAATATTCTTTGTTTTTATTAATGATTCTAATTCTTGTGGACTGTCACATATAGTTATGTCGTAATTTATTTTTCCATCATAATCATTAGTAATACCTAATAAATAATCAATAAATTTTAGATAATTATCCGAACCATTACATCTAAACTGAGATTCTAATTTTAATTTCATTATATTAGCATTTAGATATGCTCCCCATTTTTTTATTTCACTTATTGTTCCGATATCATTTAAATGAACTTGTTGTCTTTCATCTATAAAAAATATTGAAGATTTTGATGAATGAATTATCTCTTTTATTTGATTTTCACCATAGTTATTAAATAATCCGGATTTTTCAGTTAGACAGTGGGCTTCGTCTACTATTAAAACATCAAAAATATCTTCATCTGTGTCAGTATAAGCACTAGATGTTTTAAATAAATTATCTATACTAGTTTTATTTAAAGTTCCTTTTAATTTTGCTCCATAAATTACTCGTGGAGCTGTGTTTCTTGATACATATTGACATAATTTCCCTTGGCCAGTTAAATTTGCTAATAAATTTATCGCAATTACAGATTTTCCAGTGCCTGGACCACCTTCTACAATAATTACATTCTTTTCTTCTTTTTTTATTGCCGCTAATATTTTATCATAGATTATCATTTGATTATCTATTAATTTAAATTCTTTATTTCCTTTTAATAATTTATCTATGTTTTCTTGCAAACTTTTAGATGGCAATAATTTACTACTATCAATTTCTTCGATTATAGACAAATTATCACCATAGCAAAATTTTTTATTCATAAGTTCAATTAGTTTATCTTCATCATCTTTAAAGAATATTGATGTTTCCTTAATTAGTTCTGAAAATTTATCATCTAATATCGGATCATTGTTATTAGGTATATAATTATGCAAAATAGAACAGGCATCTACAATAATGTTATTTTCTTGTATATTTTGATTAAAATCTTTCAATATCATCTTGTATGACCATGCTTGGTACGATGGATGAATAACTTTTTTTAATCCATTTCCAACATATGTTTCTAATAATATTTCACTGTCTTTTACTTCATTTACTTTTGACCATTGTTTCAATTCAATAATTAGTATATTTTTCTTATTTTCACAATTATATCCACATAACATAAAATCTATTCTACTTGATGTCATTGGGAGATTATATTCTAATACGACAGTACAATCTTTGGGAATACTAGTTTGCTGTAATATTTCACTCATATATTTTAAAGAGTTTTTCCATGATTGTTTTTCTGATGATGTTGTCCCTTCATACAGTTCTTTTTGTTTCAAATTTTCTAAAATATATGAAATTTTATTGTTATTTATATCGTTAATAAAATCGTTAACTTTAGAACTATATAAAATCATATTACCTCCTCCTTAGTTTTCTTTGTAAATTTTCACAATTATATGTTAAATATTCACCTGTTATAAATGATGTGGATTCAAATTTTCTCAAAATTTTATCTGAGAAATCTTTAGGCCAACTTTGGTTAGAATATCCCATAATTTTTTGATATGTTCCAATGCTTTGTAAATATTTCAAAAACATTTCATATGAATTAAATGACATCATAAATCTATTTCTACTTGCTTTTAACGGATATAATCCAGCACTAATTACTATATTATCCATTTCTTCAATACTAAATCTTCCAATCGCTTTATCATCACAAAAAACTTCTGATAAATATGCTTTACCAGGTACTGAAAATAATATTTTTCCTCTCTCCGTTAGCATATCTTTTGCTTTTTTTAGTGCTTCAATTGGATTATCCATATGGTGTAATACATAACTAAATATAATTATATCATAATAATCTTTAAAGTCATATTCCATAAAATCATTATTAACTAAAGTAATGTTATTTCTTCCTGTAAAATTTCTAGCTTGAGCTACCAATATCATATCGCTACTAATATCCAATCTGTTAAGTTACAATCCAAGAATTTTTTATCTAGTTTTTGTAAAATTTTTCCTGTACCACAACCTATATCTGCAATTTTCAAACCATTACCTGCTGAATATATTACTTCTTCTGTAATTGGATTTTTTACCCCATAATATGTTACGTATTCTGCTTTTTGATCCCATTTTTGGGCAATTGCACCATTAAATAGCTTTTCTACACCTTTTTCATCGATGCTTGTATTAAGCCCACTTATTAAACTTTCAATTAATTCAATATTATTTCTAACTAAAAATTCACATTCACCACCATATATAAAATGATATATGCATGATTGAACGTCTTTGTATGCTTACTCAATGTTTTCATTCACTATCACATAATCAAAATTTTTTGCTGTTTGTAAATTTTGAATGTCATTTTTTATTCTTTCTTCTGAACGATCTTTTCTTCTGTTAATTAATGATTCAGCTGTAGGCGGAATTATTAATATCATGCAGGTATCAGAGTTTATTTTTTTCATTTCTAGTGCTCTATCTGGTGTTATTTGAAATATTACATTTTTTGTAGTTTGAATATTAGCCATATCTTTTTCTAAACTACCATAATAATTACCACCATATTCTTTTACATTAAACATTTCTTGTGCTTTTAACTTTTTCAAAAAAGTTTCTTTGTCATAAAAATAATAATCGAACCCTTCCTTTTCACATTCACGTAGCTTTCTTGTTGTACATGTTGTAAATTTTTTAAAGTTACTATTTTTTAGAAATATCTCCATTAATTGTTTATAATGGTCAATCAATAATTAACCAAAAAAGTCAAAATTTATCTAAAGAGGATTTGTTATTAAATTTAAAAAGATTAGAATTTTTAAAAGTCTTAAAAAAAATTAGAGCTAAATGTGAAAAAATAAATAATGCAAAAATTAGTGAAATTAAACAAGAATTAGATAATCAGCCTATAATAAAAGTATTAAAAAAAGATAATTAGCACAAAATATGAAGTTGTAAAATAAAAGTAGACACAAAAAAGATGTGTTTACTTTTTCTTTGGTATAATTTAATAAAGGAGATGAAAAAATGCAAGGAAGACCTAAAGGTGGAAAAAATAAATATTACTCAAAAGAAGAAAAATTGAAATATATAAAGCAAATGCTTGAAGGTAGAAGTTGTTGGGATATTGAACGTAAAGATGGAATTGGACACGCTATAACAAACAGATGGTTAAAAAATTATAATGATTTGGGCGAAGACGGTTTAGAAAATAAAAAGAAACCAGGTAATCCATTATGCAAATATTCAAATAAGAAAACTTTAACAGATATTGAAAAACTTCAATATGAAAATATGAAATTAAGAATAGAGAATGAACGATTAAAAAAAGGATACCTTGTGAAAGGAGATGGTTCAGTTGTAGTGTTCAAGAAATAAAGCAAAAAGAATTTGAAATAGTTCAAATTCTAAGCGAAGAATATTCAATTAAATCATTTGGACTTATTATGTAGATGCATTTGATGATTCTATAATTGGTTCAGATGTTAAACCTTTTTATCATGGAGTTAGTATGTCTAATCATAAATCAGCTTTAGATGATATGCTTAATAACAAAATAAAAAGAGGATATAAAAGCCAAGAAACTATTTTTCACTCAGATCAAGGCACAATATATTCCTCAGTGGCATTTAATAATGCACATAAAGATTATAACATAAAAAGGTCAATGTCGAGAATAGGAACTCCAACAGATAACCCAATAATTGAATCTAAAAATGGTTGGTTAAAGAAAGAAATGTATATTGATTTTAATCAAGATGATTATGACACTGTTGAAGAATATATTAATGCGATTATATACGATCATAATTATTTAAGACCTAGTTACGCATTAAAATATAAAACCCCAATTGAATATAGAACTCAATTAGGGTTTAAATGAATATCTTTTAATTGTCTACTTTTTATTGACAAGTTCATAGCACAAAATAATTATCTTTTTTCATTATATTTCTTTTTTCCACAATCCGTGTTTATTGCAATAAGCATAAATTGAACTATTCTCTTCATAATCAAATATAGCTTTTGGTTCATCATTTGGTTTTAATAAATATTTAACAATTTTGTTACCTTTAACCATTGCTATCCACTCTATATAATGATCTTCTCCCATTGGATGAATCACTTCTCCTATTGTAACATATACCTTATCATCTTTTATTTCACAAAAAGGAACATGTTTTTCTAAACTAGCATCCACACTATTTACTTTTATTGAATCACCTACTTCATCTAAAGATTCTAAAATACCTAAACTTTTATAAAATTTCATAACTACCTCCTCATTTTTTTATTAACCTTTCTTGCTTTTTTTAATTCTTTTTTTGTCTGTTTTAGTTCTTTCTTTGTCTGTTTTAATTCAAATTTCATTTTCAATATATCAATATTATTAGTTATTACTGCTTTTGCTTTAGGAAATGACTCAACTAAACGTTTTGTAAAAACAGATTTTGATAATAAAGCATCTTTAACTTTTTTAGAAATTTCTTCAGTATTATCCTTTTTTAAAAAAGACATAGCTGTATTTTTAAAACTATTTATAATCTTAAGAGAAACTATAAAATCAATTAAAAATATTATAAATAAAACTATAGCTATAATGTGTAAAAATTTAAAGTCAATTATATTAATTATATAAAACATTATAGGATTAATAATATAAATAGCTACACAACCCAAAAGTCCAAATGGTATAAGTGTTTCCAAGCAAATTCTACCATTTATATTATATTTATTTTGAGAATAATCCCACCATCTAGCTTTAAATAACTTTTCCATTATATAACTTGTAAAATACTCTAATATTGCAAATAAAATAATAGACATCCCAAATGTAATAAAAATATTTTCCCTATAATCATATAAAAATAGTGTTGCAATTATCCCCCCAACACCATATATTGGACAATATGGACCAATTAAAAAACCTCTATTAACTATTTTTTCTTGATTACGATTAGTAACAATCATTTCCACTAACCATCCCAAAAAAGAATACATAATAAAAAATATAAAACCATACGTTAAGTTCATAAAATTACCTCGCTATTTAATTGTAACATATTTTTATTTTTTTATCAAACATTAGCACTCTATATTGACAAGTGCTAATATTCAGTGTATAATTATCATTGTTAGTTCATAAACTAACTAAAGGAGGGATAAAAATGAATCCATACCAAGAAAATCTTGAAAATGTTTTAGAAAAATATGGACGAGATATCACACAAGCAGTAAAAGATAATAAAATTGATCCTGTTATTGGACGTGATGATGAAATAAGAAGTATAACTAGAATATTGTCTAGAAAAACTAAAAACAATCCAGTTTTAATTGGTGAACCAGGTGTTGGTAAAACTGCTATAGTAGAAGGATTAGCAACTCGTATTGTTAAAGGTGATGTTCCTAATAGTTTAAAGAATAAAACAATTTGGGAATTAGATATGGGAGCATTAATAGCAGGAGCTAAATACCGTGGTGAATTTGAAGAAAGATTAAAAGCTGTTTTAAAAGAAGTAAAAGATTCTAATGGTAATATCATTATGTTTATAGATGAAATTCATATGATAGTAGGAGCCGGCGCTTTAGAAGGAGCAATGGATGCTGGTAACATGTTAAAACCAATGTTAGCTCGTGGCGAAATTCATTGTATCGGTGCAACTACTTTAAATGAATATAGAAAATATATTGAGAAAGATGGAGCCTTAGAAAGAAGATTTCAAAAAATATTAGTTAATCCACCTACTGTGTTAGATACTATTACTATTTTAAGAGGATTAAAACCAAAATTAGAAGTATATCATGGTGTTAATATTAAAGATAAAGCTTTAATTGCTGCTGCTACTTTATCAGATAGATATATAACTGACCGCTTCTTACCCGATAAAGCAATAGATTTAATTGATGAAGCTTGTGCCACTATTAAAGTACAGATGGAATCAGTCCCAACTGAACTAGATACTCTGACAAGAAATATTATGCAACTACAAATCGAAAAAGAAGCTTTAAAAAAAGAAAAAGATGATTTATCAAAACATCGTAAAGAAGAAATTGATAAAGAAATCGAAGCATTAAAAGAAAAAGAAGCTAAATTAAGAAAAAATTGGGAAGAAGAAAAAGAAATAAATAATTTAATCAATAAGAAAAAAGAAGAAATTGATAATTCTAAACATAAATTAGAAAAAGCAGAAAATGAATACGATTTAGAAACAGCAGCTAAATTAAGACATGGAGTTTTACCTCAATTAGAAAAAGAATTAAATGAATTAAATAGTAAAAACAAATCTGATATTTTAAGTGACACAGTTGACGATAATGATATTGCTAAAATAATATCTAAGTGGACTAATATTCCTATTAATAAATTAGTTGATAGTGAAAAAGACAAATTACTTAAATTAAATGAGAATATGAAAAAAAGAGTAAAAGGACAAGATGAAGCTATTAAGTTAGTAAGTGATGCCATTATAAGAGCTAGAGCTGGTATCAAAGATCCTAATAAACCAATTGGTTCATTTATCTTTTTAGGACCTACTGGGGTTGGTAAAACTGAAGTTGCTAGAACTTTAGCTTATGAATTATTTGACGATGAAAGACACATGATTAGAATTGATATGAGCGAATACATGGAAAGTCATTCTGTTGCTAGATTAATTGGATCACCTCCAGGATATGTAGGATATGATGATGGTGGGCAATTAACAGAAGCTGTCAGAAGAAACCCTTATAGTATCGTTTTATTTGACGAAATAGAAAAAGCTCATAAAGATGTATTTAATATACTATTACAAATATTAGATGATGGTAGAATTACTGATTCGCAAGGAAGAACTGTGGATTTTAAAAATACTATTATTATAATGACATCTAATTTAGGTAGTGAATACATTCTAGAAAATGTAGAAAATTCTCATGAATTAGTTATGAATGAATTAAGACAAACATTTAAACCAGAATTTATTAACCGTATAGATGAAATAATAGTATTTAAATCATTAGATAAAAATGTCATTTATGAAATCTTAGATAAAATTATAAAAGATATTGAAAAAAGATTAAGTGATAAACAATTAAAAATAGTTTTAACCGATAAAGCTAAAAATTATATTGTGGAAAACTCTTATGACTCTAGATACGGAGCTCGTCCTATTAAACGATTTGTAACTAAAACTGTGGAAAATTTAATTGCCAATGAGATTATTAACAATGAAGTTAAATTTAATTCCACAATTACAATCGATGTTAATCAAGATTTATACATACAAAAAATAGACTAATGTCTATTTTTTTATATATTCTAGTGATTTCATAATTGCTAGCTTACCATATGGATACATTAAAGACCCTTGCAAATAAGCAATATAAGGTTCTCTTATTGGCCCATCACAAGATAATTCAATTGAAGATCCTTGTGTAAATGTACCAGCAGCCATAATTACTTTATCTTGATATCCAGGCATATCCCAAGGTATAGGTTCAACATAAGAATCAATTGGTGATGCAGCTTGAATACCCTGACAAAATTTTATTAATTTTTTTTCATCATGAAATATTATATTTTGAACAATATCTGCTCTTTCTTCATTATATTTTGGCTCTACTTCATAACCTAAACTTTCATATACTTTACTTGCTAAAATAGCTGTTTTCAAACTACTAGCTACAACACTAGGAGCAAAAAATAATCCTTGTAATATATATTTATTAACTCCTAAACTAGGGCCAACTTCTTTACCTTCTCCTGGTAAAGTTAAACGTTCTCCTACTAATTTAATTAAATCTTTTTTACCAACTACATAAGCACCATTAGGAGCAATTCCTCCACCTAAATTTTTAATTAAAGAGCCTACCACAATATCTGCCCCAACTTCGATTGGCTCTTTTTTTGACACAAATTCACAATAGCAGTTATCTATCATAATTATTACTTTTTTATCAATATTTTTAATAAATTTTATAATTTTTTCTAACTTATCAATTGTAATACTTTTTCTAGTAGAATATCCTTTTGATCTTTGGATTTCAATAACCTTTATTTTTTTATTTTTTAATACATCTTCTATTTTTTTATAATCAAAATCATTATCAATTAAGTCAATTTGTTCATAATTAATATTAAATGATTTTAATGAGCTAGGATTATCAACAATTCCTATTACTTCATCTAATGTATCGTATGGTTTACCAGTAATACTAAGTAAAGTATCATTAGGTCTAAGTAAAGCAAATAAAGTTACAGTTAAAGCATGACTTCCTGATATAAATTGGTTTCTAACAATAGCATCTTCAGCCTTGAATATATTAGCATAAATCTTTTCAATTACATCTCTACCTATATCATTATAACCATACCCAGTAGTTGAATTAAAATGTGTTTCTGATACACTATTTTCTTGAAAAGCTTTTAAAACTTTTTCGCTATTATAAAAACATATATCATCAACTAATTTAAATTGTTCTAAACAAGCTTGTTCTAATTCATCAATCATTTTTAACACCACCATCAACCCTTATTATTGTATTATTTATATAAGTATCAGTTATTAAATAATTTACTACATTAGCTATTTCTTCTTTATTAGCAAATCTATTTAATAAAATCTTATTTAATTGTTTATTTTTAAATTCAATATCCATATCTTTATTCATTTCAGTATCTACCCATCCACAGGCAATTGCATTTACAGTAACATACGGTGCATATATATTAGCAAAATTATGAGTAAGTGAATTTAATCCTGCTTTAGATGCATCATAATCCAAACTTTCTTTATAATAAGTATCAATACCATTAGTAGAGGAAATATTTATTATTTTTCCTTTTTTATTTTTAAACATGTAATCACCTATATATTTACTAGTTAAGAAAGGTCCTATTAAATTTACATCTAATATTTTTTTGAAGTTTTCCACAGTTTTATCTTCTAAAGTTGTATCAATAGCTATCCCAGCATTATTTATTAGCACATCTATATCACCAAATCTAGAAATTGCTATATCTAGCAATTTTATTACCTCACCCTCATTTGATACGTCATTTTTTAAAACTAAAACATCTGTATATTTTTCTAATTCTTTATTAGTTTGTAAAGCAGAAGTATCATCGTTTACATATGTTAAAACTAAATTATGATTATTTTTAGCTAAAATTAAAGCAATTGCTTTTCCTATTCCTTTAGTTCCTCCTGTTATTATAATATTCATTATTTCACCTCCACTACATTATACATTATCCTAAATAAAAATCCTAGATATCTAGGATTTTCTTATTTCGTCAATATACTTATTAACTTTACTAGCCCATTTTGTATCAGCAGCATATTTTGGATTCATTTCTTCTGCAGTAGTTAAACCATATGCAACATAATTTTTGGCGATATTATCAATAAATCCTTTAATTCCTTCATCTAAGGTATCATATTTCATGTATGAACCACCATTGCAAGAAGGTCCACCAACTTGACCACCAACATTATTACATTCTTTAACTAAGGTACTACATCCCCATTTGCATCCTGTTTCATGCATAGATATAGCTACAGCTAAATATGGGTCAACACCTTTTTCTAAAGAATAGGTAACATATAGTTCTCCTTTATTCTCTAAATCAGAATTCAAAAAATTATTAACTTTATCAATTAACTGTTGTTCAGTTAATCCATCATATACTATTTCTTCTTCTTCAGCAACTTGAACAGAAGATTCTGCTAATAAATTTTGCTTAGGCTCTATAATAGTTGGTTTTTCTACAGTTATATTCATAAAATTACTTGCCACAAATAAACCAAGAAAAACGCACAGCTTTGTTTTCAAATTTTTTCACCTCTTCATAAAAATTTGGGAAAACACATTAATTGTATCACATTTTTATAAATCAGTCAAATTGAGTAACTCAATTATAAATTGTAAATTTTTGGAAGAATTTTTTCCTTTTTTTAAAATATCATAATTTTCATAAACTTTTTTTACCTTTAACCCTATCTTTGTACATATATTTTTAATCTCATCTATACTAAAAATTCTAAAAATATGTTCATCATTATACACTTTATTATCCATTTCAAAAATAATTTTACTTTTTTCTATCTTTGAATTTTTATCATAATTCCAAATCATTGTTCTTTTGATATTGTCGTAACAATCAACTTTTTCTCCTGAAGACTGTGGATTATGTAAATCTAATATAATTTTTCCATTAGGATCCAATATTTGCTTTAAATTTTTTAAACATAATTCTAATTCATCAACATTTCTTAAATGATTAATTACAGCAAACATTGATATTATTATGTTATATTTTTTATCAATTTTTATATTTAGCATATTTTGATGATATAAACTACCATTTATTCTTGTTTTAGCTATTTCTAACATTTCTTCATTTAAATCTAATCCGTCTATATCATAATTATTTAATAAAGAGGCATGAATTCCCGTTCCACATCCAATATCAATTATTCTATCGTTTTTATCAATAAAGTTTTTTAAAAATTCAACTTCTTTTTTGTAATTTTTTTTACTATAAAATTTATCATAGTATTTAGCAAACTCTTTATATTCCATAAAATCACCTTAATATCGATTTTATTATATATTTTTATAAAAAAAAATACAAGTTAAGTTTTGTATTTCATTAATATTTTTAACGTTGATCACTTATGGTAGCAGAACTATTGCTAGCTTCTAAAGCTGAAAGTGGATCATATGGTGCTCCTGTTGTAGTTCCTGCAAGTAAGGCAATATCTACAGCATTTTCTGGTATCCCCCAAGAATTTCCAGAAAACAAAAATACAGCTCGATCAACAACATATCCACGAGTATTATATACAACATTATCCATGATAGTTCCTGTAGAATTAGGGTTTAAATAAGCTGATTGTCTTAAAGTATGAAAAATATTATTTCTTACCAATAAATTTGTAACATTAGATTGTGTTACAAATCCTCTATTTACTACCCAAGTTGAAGAATCTCCTGCCTGATTAGGCCCATAAATATGACAATTTAAAATTTGATTGCCATTTCCTCCAATTTGTATAAATTCAACTGGATATGGTTGATCACTGGTCATTGTAAGTCCATCAATTGTAATATTATTATTATTACATAAAAAAGGTACAATCGGAGCTTGAAGTAAAATTAATGATCCTGCTCTACCTTTTATTGTTAATCCAGGTATATTTAAAGAAATTTGTTGCGTTATAGGATACATTCCTTGTAAAACATTTATAATTCCATTAGGTTCAGCTAAAGCTAAAGCTTCATCTATTGTTTGAAAAGGTCTAGCTTGGCTTCCATCACCATCCGGTGCAGCTGTAGATTGAACATATAAGTTGTATGGGTTAGATTCTACACTGCCGGTTGGACCCGTTGGACCTTGTGGACCTGGAACATGATAAATACGCATACATAACATACTATTTATTTTATTACAATCATTTCTTTTATTATAATCCATATAATATAAAACCTCCATTATATATCTTTTATATTATATGACAATAAAATTTACTAATTCGTTTAAAAAAATTAGAAATATATTTTTTTGAATTTTAAACAAAAAAATTCATAAGATATTATGAATTTTTATTACAAACTGGGGCGCAATAAGGGATTCGAACCCTTGCATAACGGAACCACAATCCGCCGTGTTAACCCCTTCACCAATTGCGCCATTTATCAACAAATAAGTTGACACTTATAATATTAACAAATTTTTTTTACTTTTGCAACACTTTTTAATTATTTTATTTAAATATAGTGTAGTGATACAATTGATGTGAAACAATTTATATATAAAAATAGTGATTCAAGTAGTATAATTGAGTTGAAAACAAAAAATTACATGAAAGGACTTGAATCACTATGAATATTATACACGAAAACAAAAG
>DVJX01000089.1 GCA_018716405.1 Candidatus Faecisoma merdavium
TTGTTTTCGTGTATAATATTCATAGTGATTCAAGTCCTTTCATGTAATTTTTTGTTTTCAACTCAATTATACTACTTGAATCACTATTTTTATATATAAATTGTTTCACATCAATTGTATCACTACAAAAATAATCATTATTTTTTTGTAATTTTAGTTGCAATACATATGTTCGTGATGTATAATAATGATGATTTAAATTTTAAAATATTAAATGTTAGAGGTGTTTATATGGACAAAATTATTATTAAAGGTGCAAGAGAAAACAATTTAAAAAATATCGATATTGAATTACCTAAAAATAAATTAATTGTTATGACAGGCGTATCAGGAAGTGGTAAAAGTAGTTTAGCTTTTGATACTATTTATGCGGAAGGTCAAAGAAGATATGTAGAAAGTCTATCAGCTTATGCTAGACAGTTTTTGGGTGGGACTGAAAAACCAGATGTTGATAGTATTGAAGGATTAAGCCCTGCTATTAGTATTGATCAAAAGACAACTAACAAAAATCCTAGAAGTACAGTTGGAACAATCACTGAAATATATGATTATTTAAGATTATTATATGCAAGAATTGGTATACCTTATTGTCCTATTCATAAAAAACCAATTACTAGTCAAAGTGTTGAGGAAATGACTAATCAAATAATGGAATTAGAATTAAATACTAAAATAAGAGTTTTAAGTCCTGTTGTGTATGGTGAAAAAGGAACCCATAAAGATTTATTAGAAAATTTAGCTAAAGATGGTTATGTAAGAGTAATAGTTGATAATGAAGAGCATGAATTAAGTGAAGAAATAAACTTAGAAAAAAATAAAAAACATTTTATTGAAGTTATAATTGATAGATTAATTATTAAAGAAGATATAAGAAGTAGATTATATGAGTCTATTGAACTTGCTTCTAAATTAAGTAAAGGTAAAGTTGTTATTGATGTTGTTGGTAGTGATAAAATAATTATGAGTGAAAATTATGCCTGCCCAGAATGTGATTTCTCATTACCAGAACTAGAACCTAGAATGTTTAGTTTTAATTCACCATATGGAGCATGTGATGAATGTAAAGGACTGGGTATAAAATTAAAAATAGATGAAGATTTAATTATACCTAATAAAGATTTAAGTATTAATGAAGGTGCTATCGTATCTTTAAATTTAGATGATGAGAATAGTATTTATTCGACTCAAATGAATACTTTGGCTAAGTTTTATGATATAGATCTTAATTTGCCTGTTAAAAAATTAGATAGAAAAAAATTGGATATTATTTTATATGGTTCTAAAGATATGTTAGAGTTTAAATATACTTCTAAAAATGGTAATACAAGAAATAGTAAAGATTATTTTGAAGGCATTATTACTAATTTAGAAAGAAGATATGTTGAAACTAAAAGTAATTGGATTAGAGAATGGATAGAAAATTATATGACAGAATCAGTTTGTCCTAAATGTAAAGGAGCTAGATTATCTGATTCTGTATTATCAGTATTAATTAACAAAAAGAATATTTATGAATTAACTAAACTAAGTATTAAAGATTTAAAAGAATTTTTATCTAATTTAAAGTTAAATAAAGAACAAACTAAAATATCAGAATTAATTATTAAAGAGATATTATCAAGACTAACATTTTTAGTTAATGTAGGATTAGAGTATTTAACTTTAAATAGATCTGCTGGTACTTTATCTGGTGGTGAAGCAGGAAGAATTAGATTAGCAACTCAAATTGGTTCAAGATTAACAGGTGTTTTATATGTTTTAGATGAACCAAGTATTGGTTTACACCAAAGAGATAATACAAGACTAATTAATTCATTATTAGAAATGCGTGATTTAGGCAATACTTTAATTGTTGTTGAACACGATACTGATACTATGTTAGCAAGTGATTATTTAGTCGATATAGGACCACTTGCTGGATTACACGGTGGTGAGGTCGTTGCCTGTGGAACTCCAAAAGAAGTTATGAATAATCCTAATAGTATTACAGGAAGATTTTTATCAGGTATAGAAAAAATAGAAGTACCTTCTAAAAGAAGAAAAGGAAATAAAAAGTATTTAGAGATTAAAGGTGCTAAAGAAAATAATTTAAAAAATATCAATGTTAAAATACCTTTAAATACATTTACATGTGTAACTGGTGTTTCAGGAAGTGGTAAATCAACTTTAATAAACGAAATATTATATAAAGCAGTTGCAAGTAATTTATACAAATTTAAAGAAAAACCAGGACAATATAAAGAAATAAAAGGATTAGAAAACATTGATAAAGTAATTGATATATCACAAGCTCCAATTGGTAGAACGCCAAGAAGTAATCCTGCTACATATACAGGTGTTTTTGATGATATAAGAGATGTATTTACTCAAACTAAAGAAGCTAAAATAAGAGGTTATGATAAAGGTAGATTTTCATTTAATGTAAAAGGTGGTAGATGTGAAGCTTGTTGGGGTGACGGTGTTAAAAAAATAGAAATGCATTTCCTACCAGATGTTTATGTACCATGTGAAGTATGTCATGGAACTAGATATAATAAAGAAACATTGGATATTAAATATAAAGGAAAAAGTATTTATGATGTTTTAGAAATGCGAGTAGAAGAAGCTTATGAATTTTTTGAAAATGTTCCTAAAGTAAAAGCTAAATTACAAATGTTAATGGATGTTGGATTATCTTATATTAAATTAGGTCAAAGTGCCCCAACTTTATCTGGTGGAGAAGCAGCGAGAGTAAAACTTGCTAAAGAATTGCAAAAAAAGCCTACAGGTAAAAGTTTATTCATATTAGATGAACCAAGTACAGGCTTACATAGTTATGATATTAAAAAATTATTGACAATTTTACAAAAGATAGTTGATAATGGTGATACCGTTTTAGTTATTGAACACAATTTGGATATTATTAAAGTAGCTGACTATATTATTGATTTAGGACCTGAAGGTGGAGATATGGGTGGTAATGTAGTAGCAAGTGGCACACCGGAAGAAATAGTAAAAGTTAAAGAAAGTTATACTGGGAAATTTTTAAAGCCTTATTTGAAAGGGGATGTTTAGAATGATAATTGGTTCACATGTTTCATTTAAAAAAGATAAACAATTAGTTGGAAGTGTAGAAGAAGCACTCAGTTATGGAAGTACAACATTTATGTTTTATACAGGAGCTCCACAAAATACAAATAGACAACCAATTGATAATAACTTGACAGAAGAAGCAATAGAACTTATGAGGGATAAAATCGATATAAATAATGTTATAGTTCATGCTCCATATATTATTAACTTAGCAAGTAGTAATGACTTTGCAGTTGATTTTTTGAAACAAGAATTAAAAAGAGTTGAACAATTAAAAATGACTAAATTAGTATTACATCCAGGAAGTAGTGTTAAACTAAGTCGTGAAGAAGGAATTAAAAACATTATTGATAATCTAAATAAGGTTGGTCAAAGTAAAGTCTTAATATTATTAGAAACAATGGCAGGTAAAGGAACTGAATTGGGTAAAAATTTTTTAGAAATTAAAGAAATAATTGATGGTGTTAATTATCCAATAGGTGTATGTTTAGATACTTGTCATATTAATGATGCTGGATATGATTTAACAAATTTTGATAAAATTTTAGATTTATTTGATGATATAATTGGGCTAGATAAATTAAAATGTGTTCACATAAATGATAGTAAAAATTTAATAAACACCCATAAAGATAGACATGAAAATATTGGTTATGGTACAATTGGGTTTGATAATTTAATAAAAATAATATATCATGACAAATTAAAAGGTATTCCTAAAATATTAGAAACACCTTATGTATCAAAAGATGATACATCTAAAGAAAAATTGTATCCACCATATAAATTTGAAATAGAAATGATTTTAAATAAAAAGTTTAATGATAATTTAATTAATGATATAAGAAATTACTATAACGATTTTTAAAATAAACATATAAAGATTCAATTTTTTGATAACTAATATTATTTATGTTTTCTTTTAAGTCATCAAGTATTTCTCTAGGATTACCATATATTATTGTTCTCCAATTATTTTTGACATGATTATAAATAATTTCTAATTCTTTATCGTTTAAATTTATCCCATTTTTTAAAGCAAAGTTATTTATGTCTTCCATAGTAATTTTACTAATATATTCGCTAATTAATTTTTCTTTCATCTAATCACCAATATATTATATGTATTTATGAATAACACTATGAAAATTAAATAAAATATTAAAAGGAGGAATATTATGTATGAACCTTATATAACTGATTTTACAATGAATATTCATAATAAAATATATCAAAATTATGTAAATAATTTAAATGATTTACATAATTATATTGATAATGTTATAAATATTGATAAGTTTGACATAAAAAAGCGTGGTAATATTTTATTTAATAGTGGTGGTGTATTAAATCATCAATTGTTTTTTAGCATATTAGGTAAAGGCGATATGAGTGAAAAATTCAAAGAAAAAATAATTGAAGATTTCGGATCCGTTGAAAATTTTAAGGAAGAATTTATAAAAAATGCTAATTATTTAGTAGGATCTGGATATACTTTTTTGGTTTTAAATAAAGAAAATAAATTAGAAATAATTAATACATCAAATGAAGATACCCCATACTCATATGGCTTAATACCAATTATGAATTTAGATTTATGGGAACATGCATATTTTTTAGATTATCAAAATAATAAAGAAGACTATATTAATAATTTTTTTTCAATTGTAGATTTTAACAAAGTAAGTCAAAATTATGAAGAAATACAAAAAAATTTATAATGTAACAAGTAAAAAAAGAAACATTAAAGATATAATTGAAAAAAGATATATAATAATGATAATAATAATATGTATAGTAATGATTGTTTTAGGATTAAATTTATTTTTTATTCAAGTTATAAAACATGATTTTTATGTAAATAAAGTAGAGCAGTTAAATAGAAATGTTATTTTTTCAAATAGTACTCCACGTGGTAGAATATATGATCGAAATGGTAAAATAATTGTGGATAATGAGTCTGTTAAAGTCATTTATTATGAAAAGCCAAATGGAGTAACAACAAAAGAAGAAATAGAAGTAGCATATAAAGTCGCTGATATGATTGAAATAGACTATGAATTAGAAATAAATGATTTAAAAAAATTTTGGATATTGAACAATAAAGAAGAATCAAATAATTTGATTACTGATGAAGAATGGCGATTATTGGAGGAAAGAAAATTAACTAATTTAGATATAGAAAATTTAAAAATAGAAAGAATAAATGATCAATTAGATGAATTTACAGATAAAGATAAAAAAGCTGCTAGTATTTATTATTTAATGAATGTTGGCTATAGTTATGATGAAAAAATAATAAAAGATGAAGATGTTACAGATAAAGAGTATGCTTTAATAGCGGAAAATATAAATAATATAAAAGGATTTGATGTAAGATTAGATTGGAATAGAGTGTATCCTTATGGAGATGTTTTTAAATCTATTTTAGGAAATGTTTCCAAGACAGGTATTCCTTATGAATTAAAAGATTATTATTTAAATTTAGGATATAGTTTAGATGATAGAGTTGGAACTAGTTATTTGGAATATCAATATGAATCTATTTTAAAGGGTGAAAAAGTTAGTTATCAAATTATGGAAGATGGAAGTAAAAAAATAATTAATCAAGGTAGTCGAGGAAAAGATATCGTTCTTACTATAGACATAGAATTACAAAAAGAGATAGAGAAAATATTAGAAGAAGAAGTAATAAAAGGTAAAAGTTATCCAAATACTAAATATTATAATAGATCGTTTGTGATTATAAGTGATCCTAATACAGGAGAAATACTTGCTATGGCTGGTAAGCAGGTAATAGATGGCAAAATTTATGATTATACACCTGGTATTGTAACAACACCAGTTACTGCAGGATCTATTGTAAAAGGTGCATCACATGCAGTTGGATATAAAACAGGTGCTTTAAAAATAGGTGATGTAAGATATGATGAATGCATAAAGATAGCTGACACACCTTTAAAATGTTCATGGACAAATTTAGGTAATTTAAATGATATACAAGCTTTAAAATACTCTTCAAATGTTTATCAATTTTATACAGCTTTTAATGTAGGTGGTGGAAATTATTCTTATAATGAAAAAATATCTATCAATCCTCAAGCATTTGAAACTTATAGAAATATGTTTAAACAATTTGGATTAGGAGTTAAAACAGAGATAGATTTACCAATTGAAAGTTTAGGTTATACAAGCAATAGTACATTACCTGGACATCTATTAGATTTTTCAATAGGCCAATTTGATACATATACACCTATTCAATTAAGTCAATATATAAATACGATAGCAAATGGTGGATCACGTATGAAACCATATTTACTTAAAGCAGTATATAATCCAACTAAAGATGGGCTTACTGATTTATTGTATGAGACAAAGCCAACTATTTTAAATGAAGTATCTTTAGAAGATGAATATATAAAAAGAATACAAGCAGGTTTTAGAGAAGTAATGACTACAAGTGGCACAGGAGTTGGCTTTATTGACTCAAAATATAATCCTGCTGGTAAAACGGGAACTAGTGAAAGTTTTATTGATAGTGATGGTGATGGAGTAGTTGATAAACAAACTATGACAAATACTTTTGGTGGCTATGCACCATATG
Source organism: Candidatus Faecisoma merdavium (assembly GCA_018716405.1). Taxonomy (GTDB): domain Bacteria; phylum Bacillota_I; class Bacilli_A; order RF39; family UBA660; genus Faecisoma; species Faecisoma merdavium. Next base: position 6,680 of record DVJX01000089.1, read on the forward strand.
ATAATCCTAAAGTTTCCTTTGTTGTTATATCACCAGATATATTTTATAAAGAAACTTCAACGTCAAGAGCTCCTATAAATAAAAATATTTCTTACAGAATTTCTCAAAAATACTTTGAATTTTATAAATAATTTGGTATAATTATATAAGTATTTCAAAAGGAGGGATTAATATATGGCAAAAAAAGGAGAAGCAAGAGAAAGAATTACTCTTCAATGTACAGAATGTAAAAATGAAAATTATCGTACAGAAAAAAATAAACGTAATACAACAGATCGTTTAGAATTAAAAAAACATTGTCCTAAATGTAAAAAAACAACAACTCATAAAGAAAAAAAATAAGGTGATTAAATGACTAAAATAAATGTCATAAATTTAAAAATTATAAGAGATTCTAGAAGATTAGTTTTAGATCCTTCAACTGGTAGACCAGTAAAAGTTAAATCTAAGTCTACAAGAATACCAAAAGTTAAGAAAATTGGTTATAAAATCAAACCACGATATATGAAGGGGGAAAAGTATGATAAATGTAAATGATATAAAAAATGGAATTACCTTTGTTCTAGATGGTGAAATATATCAAGTATTAGAATTTTCTCATGTAAAACCAGGAAAAGGTGCTGCTTTTGTTAAAATGAAAATAAGAAATTTAAGAAGTGGATCAACTACTGAAAAATCTTTTAACAGTGGTACTAAATTAGAAAAAGCAATGATAGAAAAAAGAGCAATGCAATTTTTATATTCATCAGGTGATACTTATAATTTCATGAACATGGAAACTTATGAACAAATTGAATTAACTAAACAACAATTAGGTGATGATACTAATTATTTAAAAGAAGGTTTAAATGTTGATTTGAGTTTTTATGAAGGTGAATTATTAGGAATTTTATTACCAGATAAAGTAGAATTAGAAGTAATTCATACAGAACCAGCAGTAAAAGGAAATACTACTAATAATGCTACTAAGGATGCTACATTAGAAACTGGTTTAGTAGTAAGAGTTCCTTTGTTTGTTGAACAAGGTGAAAAAATTATTGTGTCAACAAGTACAGGTAAATACGATTCAAGAGCTTAAAGATATTTTTATATCTTTTTTTTCATATACTTTAATAGGTGAAGATATGAAATTAAGTGAAATAAATAATACATTAAAAGGAAAAATAAATAAAGATGTATCATTTAACAAAATAAAAATGAATTCAAAAGATATTACAACTAATGATGTTTTTTTAGCTATAAATAAAGGTCATAATTATATAGATGAGGCCATAAATAATGGAGCTGTTGGAATAATTAGTGAGTATGATCTTGATTACCCAAGTATTAAAGTTGATAATAGTATTTTAGCTTTAGGTAAAATTGCTAATTATATTAGAAATCTATATGATATTCCTTTGATTGCTATAACAGGTAGTGTAGGAAAAACTACAACTAAAGAATTAATATATAGTGTTTTAAGTAAAAAATATAAGGTTTTAAAATCAGAAAAAAATAAAAATAATAATATTGGTTGCCCTTTGACATTATTAAATTTAGATGAAACATATGATATTATAGTTTTAGAGTTTGGAATGAATCATTTTAATGAGATATCATATTTATCTAAAATTTGTAATCCTGATTATGCTATTATAACTAATATTGGTACAGCTCATATTGGAAATTTAGGTAGTAAAAAAAATATATTAAAAGCAAAGTTAGAAATATTAGATGGAATGTCTAATAAAAATATTATTGTAAATAATAAAGATAAGTATTTAAAAAAAATAAGAAATGCAATAAAAGTTGATGAAAAAAGATTAAATGTTATTTATAAAAATGAAAACGAATTTATAATTGATAATGTCATTTTTAATTATAAATATAAACATATATTACCTGATATATTTATTGCTATTAAAGTTGGATTATTATTTGATATAAATTTAAAATTAATTAGTGAAGCGATTAGTGAATTTGAACCTATAGATGGTAGATTAAATATAATAAATAGAGAATATAAAATAATTGATGATAGTTATAATAGTAGTTATGAATCATTAATTGAAGGATTGAAGTCTTTAGATAATAATTTTAAATATATAGTATTAGCGGATATGTTAGAACTAGGAAAATTTAGTATTAAATATCATAAAAAAGTCAATAAATATCTAAAGAAGATAAAGAATAAGAAAGTTTTATTGATTGGAAATTACACCAAATATATTGATGGAATACATTTTGAAAATTTAGATGAATTAATTTTATTTTTAAAAAGTAATATAAATAAAGGTGATACAATATATATAAAAGGAAGTAGAAAGTTCAATTTGGATATAATAAAAACACGTATTTAAAAGCCCTATTATTTAAATAATAGGGCATAAATTAACGTGTTCTTTTTATTTCGTTTTCTAAACTAAGGTATAAATCTTTTTTAAATACCACAATATCATTTATTTTAGCAATTATTAAATTATAATCTTTAACTCCAAAATAACTTCTAACAACAGAGCATAAAATGTTAATTTTCTTGCTTACAAGTTGTATATCTTCACTTATATTTAATTCACCAGCTAGTGCCGCAAGTTTTTTCATTTTTGAAATTGCTTTTGAATAATTATATAAAAGATCGTATGTGATATTTTTTCTAAGTAAACATTTAATAAATTTCTCATCATCTGAAAAACAAATATTTGCAGCTAATAATTCTTTTGATGTTTCATCTAAATTTTTATATTTACTTCCTATGTATGCGATTTCACGTGCTCTAGAAGCCAAAAATTCATTTAAAAATTCTATAGTATAAGCTCTTCTTAAGTAGTTAGCGTGAAACATACCTTCTTTTGATGCAAACTTAACTTGTTCATCACTTAAATTTAAATAATCTTCTTTTGTAATAACAGTAGAAAAATCCACAACATTTATACTTCTTTTTGCCATATATAAATCCCCCTTCAAATACGTTTGCTATGATAACACATTTTATAAGTATTGTCAAATTTTAAGTTTTAATATATAATTATTTAGGTGATTTTGTATGAAAATTAAATATGAATTAATAAAAAACGATGGTCAAGCAAGATTAGGTAAATTAGTAACTAACTATGGTACTTTTGATACTCCAATGTTTATGCCAGTAGGAACTTTAGCTAATGTTAAAACTTTAACACCAGAAGAATTATATAATATGAATAGTGCAGTAATTTTATCTAATACATATCATTTATGGTTAAGACCAGGAGAAGATATTGTAGCTAAAGCTGGAGGACTTCACAAATTTATGAATTACAATGGTCCTATTTTAACTGATAGTGGAGGATTTCAAGTTTTTTCATTAGCTAAAAAGAAAGATATAAGTGAAGAAGGTGTTATTTTTAAAAGCCATATAGATGGAAAAAAATTATTTTTAACGCCAGAATTATCTATTCAAATTCAAAATAAATTAGATAGTGATATAGCTATGAGTTTTGATGAATGTATTCCATATCCAGCTAGTTATGAATACGCCAAGGCAAGTACAGAAAGAACTATCAGATGGGCTAAAAGAGGTCTTAGTGTTCACAATAATCCAAATCAATCTTTATTTGGGATTGTTCAGGGTGGTGAATTTGAAGATTTAAGAAAATATAGTGCTTTAGAAACTGTTAAATTAAATTTTGATGGATATTCAATTGGTGGGACTAGTGTTGGTGAAGATAAAGATACCATGTATAAAATGATTGATTATGCAATTAAATATTTACCTATTGATAAACCTAGATATTTGATGGGAGTCGGGGAGCCTATTGATTTGTTAGAAGGTGTTGAGCGAGGAATTGATATGTTTGATTGTGTTCTTCCAACTAGACTAGCTCGTCATGGCAATGCTTTTACAAGAAATGGTAGAATAAATTTAAAAAATTTGAAATATAAAGAAGATTTTACTCCAATTGAAGATAATTGTGATTGTTATACATGTAAAAATTATACTAAGGCTTATATAAGACACTTAATTACATGTAATGAAATGTTAGGTGGTAGATTATTATCTATTCATAATATAAGATTTTTAATTAAAGAAATGGAAGAAATAAGACAAGCTATAAAAAATAATAATTTTAAACAATATAAGCAACAATTTATAGAACAATATAAAAATAGTGATTAGTCACTATTTTTTAAGTTTATTCCAATTACACTTCCTAATATGCTAGATATTATAGTTAATAAATATAAGATAATATTAACTATATTGAATCCTTGATCAAAAGCTAAGTAATTAAATATAAACAATAATATAATATTTATTAAACCAAATTTGATACCCTCCAAATAGCCTTTGTTAAAACTATTTTTACCTAATAAAAATCCTCCAGTGAAAAAAGCTATAAAAGGAGTTATATATGAAAATGCATTAACAATAGTTAAACTAATAATATTTATATAATTTAATAATGTTATTAAAAAAGTAACTAATAACAAAATAATAATACTTACTCCTATAGATTTGATTAATTTTTTTAAATATAACATTTATATCACCTAATAATTACTATGAATTTGTATAAAAAAAAAGAACTTTTTACATAATTAAATAGGTGATTATATGATATATATTTTAAATACTTTAATTTTATATTTTTATATAGTGTTTTGTTATAGAATAATGGGAAAAAAAGAAGTTGGTCAACTTGGTATTATAGATTTAATAGTTTCTATTTTAATTGCTGAATTAGCAGCTATGGGTATTGAAAATATAGATAAACCAATTTATATTTCAATGCTTCCTATATTAGTTTTAGTTTTGTTACAAATTTTTTTAAGTTATATTGCTTTAAAAAGTACTAAATTTAGAAAGCTTATTGATGGGAATCCTCAAATTATTATAAATAAAGGTAAAGTTGATTTTAAGACAATGCAAAAGATAAGGTATAGTTTAGATGATTTAATATCTCAATTAAGGGAACAAGGAATAAAAAATATAAAAGATGTTAAATATGCAATATTAGAAAATAATGGTAAGCTATCAGTCTTTAATGATGATAATACTTATCCAATGCCAATAATTATTGATGGCATAATTGATGTTGATACTGTAAAAAATATGAAAAAAAATATAAATTGGGTTTATGATATTTTAAACAAAAATAATATTAAGTTAAAAGATGTTTTTTATGCCTTTCATTCTAAAAATAAAACCTTTATAATAAGAAAAAATTGACTGGAAATAAAATACAATGTATAATTTAAATAGGTGATTATATGAAAGGTTTTACACTAGTCGAAATACTAGGAGTTATTATAGTTATTGGAATATTAGCTTTGATAACTTACCCTATTATAGATAATACTATTAAAGAAAATAAAGAAAGTTTATATAATACTCAATTAAATGAAATAAAAGAAGCTGCTTTAGGATGGTCTTATACTAATGTCAATATGTTACCTATTGATGAAGGTGGAACAATAACAATTACATTGTTAGAATTAAAAAAAGCTGGTTTAGTAGAATTGGATATTAGAAATCCTAAAACTGGAGAACTATTACCAAATGATATGATAATTACAATAACTTATAAAAACAATAATTATGAAATCAATGTTGATGGTGAAAGTGGTAGTGATATAACTAATGATTTTAATGAAAATGCTCCAATTTTAGTTTTAAATGGAAATTATATTGAATATGTTGAAATTAATGATACTTATCAAGATAAAGGTGCTTTAGCTTATGATAAGAATGGTAATAGTGTTTTAGTTGATGTTATTTATCAATTAAATGGAAAAGAAGTTGGTAGTATTGATACAAGCCAGTTTAATACATATACTGCTATATATAGTGCAACAAGTAATGGATATACTTCTAAAATTGCTAGAACAATTGTAATAAGAGATACAACACCACCTAATTTAATAGTTCCTACTAAAACAGAATTAACTGCTGTACAATTAGAAACTTTTGATTTATTGGAAGGAGTAACTGTTTCTGATAATAGTTTGGAAAATATTAATATAGAAACACGTGGTTTTGATAGATTACCTACTGATAAAATAGTTGAATATAAAGCTTGTGATAGTAATAATAATTGTACAACGAAAAGAAGAATAATAGAAATCATTTATGTTCCTTCATTTGCAACTGATTCATGGGAAACAATAAGAGATAATGTTAAAAATGGCAAAGCAGAAGAATATTATAAAGTTGGAGATACGAAAGAAATAAATGTCGAAGGATATGGTGAGCTTACTGTAAGAATAGCTAATATGACAACTCCTTCTGAATGTTTGCAAGAAGATTTCTCACAGACAGCATGCGGTTTTGTAGTAGAATTTGTAAATGTATTAGAAGAAAGACAATTTAATGGTACACCAACAAATGATTATGGATGGCCAGAAAGTGTATTACAAAACTATTTAAATAATGAATTTTATAATAAATTACCACAAGACTTACGAAATGTTATAATTAATACTAAAACAGTTTCTGGGTCTGGTTCTGCTTCTACAAGTAATTACATAGGTAGTGAAAAAATATATTTATTTTCATACCATGAAATTTTTGAGGAATTTATAGAATATGATTCATCTTATGATTATACGCGTCAATTAGATTTTTATAAATTAAGTAATTCTTCACCAATTAAATCAATTTACTATGCTAATAATAATTATTCTTGGTGGCTAAGGTCTGCTGCAAAATTTGATAGATCAAGTTTTCTTTATATTACATATAATGGAGGCATAAATTCTCTTTATGCAAATGAAAGTACAGGCGTTTCTCCAGCTTTTAGAATCGGATAATATGGATCATAATTTTATGATCTTTTTTCATATTTTTAAATTGTTTGTAATATAATTACATGGGTGATTATATGCATTTTGAGATAGGTGATTTAGTAACTAGAAAATCCTACAATCATGATATGGTATTTAAAATAACAGATATAATCGATAACATTTATTATTTAAAAGGCGTAAACTTAAGATTATGTGCAGATAGTTTTGAAGATGATTTAACTAAATTTGAGAGTGTTGATGAAGAAAATAAAGAATTTGAAGAAAGAATTAAGCCAAATATTGATTTAAATAGGGATGACTATTTTTATATTCCAGGTAAAATATTACATATTGATAGTGACTTAGATTACTTAAATAGGTGTTTAGATTATTATAAAGAAGCCAATATTTGGGCAAAAGGAATAAATGAAACAGAGGAAAATGTACCATTATATATCAGAGATTGGTTAGAAGAATATAATCCAAATATAATTGTAATAACTGGTCATGATGCCTATTATAAGAAAAAAGGTAATCAAAATAATATAAGTGCTTATAAAAATAGTAATAATTTTGTTAAAGCTATTAAAGAAGCTAGAAAATTTGAAAAAAGTCATGATAAATTAATTATAATTGCTGGTGCTTGTCAATCTGATTACGAAGAATTAATAAAAGCAGGTGCTAATTTTGCTTCTTCTCCTAAAAGAGTTAATATTCATGCTCTAGATCCAGCTATAATAGCTACCAAAATGAGTTTGTCAGATGTTAGAAAAGATATTGATTTAAAAGATATAATCGAAAATACTAAATATGGTAAAAATGGTATAGGTGGCGTTATTACAAAAGGAACAATGTATACGGGGTATCCAAGATGATTGGGGAAGTTAGAAGTAAATTAAATGATTATGTCGGTCAAAAGGTAACAATTAAATATAATTTAGGAAGAAATAAATATGAGAAATATCATGTTACTATTAAAGAATTATATGAAAATGTTTTTTTAGTTGAATTAAATAATAATGCGAAAAAGTCTTTCACTTATACTGATATAATAACTAAAACAATAAAAATCGATTATTAACTTTATAAAAATTAAGCAAGATTTAAGCAAGATTTAAGTAAGATAATCTTGAAAAAAGTGTCTAAAATGATATAATATTAACATATTAAAGCGGTTATAAATTATGATTAATTATATACCATCATTTGGAATAACTAATGATATGTTATGTTTAGTTTTAGATATAATGGAGAATTTAGAAAAGGATCTTAAGATGTATTTGATGGGTGATAAATGTATTTTTATTTACCCACCAGTTGACCGAGTGAATCAACTTATAATAATTTATTTACTTGGACGAAAGACAATAAAGATAATATTCATCCTTTTAATGATGAGAATGAAGTCTTATTAAAGAATAAATTAAGATTTTTAATTTGAATTATAGGAATTATATATGATTTGAGTTCTAATTTAATTAGATAGAAAATTATTCAGGAAAAGAAACATTACAAATAAGAAATTCAATAGCAAAATTTTTACAGAACAAAGCAAAGAAAAAACAATTGAATTAATATATTAAAACA
>DVJX01000090.1 GCA_018716405.1 Candidatus Faecisoma merdavium
CCTCTATTGATTTGTTCATTTGTTTTAATTTTTTCATCTTGAGATAACTTGTCATAATCTCCATTTCTAACTGTAACTATATCTTTTAACGTGTCTTTTTCATGTTTTGCATAACCTTTTACTGTTTCAACAATATTTGGAATTAAATCCCATCTTTTCTTTAAATATACATCCATTGTTGCAAATGATTCTTTTACTTTGTTATTTAATCTAACAAGATTGTTATATGTAATAAAATAATACACTAAGCAAATAACTAAAATAATTCCCCCTACAATTAATGCATAATTCATTATATCTCCACCTCTATTTTAAATTTTTATGCTAAAATAATTGTTATTATAGTAAATAACAATATTGCAAAATGAGCTAATCCTAATAAACTCATCATTAAAGTTATTTTTTTCTTTGTATCTTCTTTTTTTACTTTTTTAAAATTTTTAACCCCTAATATTGTCGTTATAACAAACAAAATTATTGAAACTAAAAAATTTAATAAATATAATCCTACATATACAAATCCTACTGCTAAATCTTCTAATAAATTTCCCGAATTTGTCATGAGCATATTAACAAGTAAAAATATTACTATCAAAAATATAAAACTATTTATGATATAGGATATTTTAAAACCTTTATTTAATTTTTCTTTCATTAGCTATCCCCTTCTAATTATATTTTACATCAAAAAAGGGAATATTCGCTATTCCCTTCAATGTTATTTTATCATACCACTAGCGAATGTACATTTTCCTGAAGAACTTGAGAAAGTTCCATTTAAGTAACTACCATCAGATGAAACCCAAACATATTTAGTTGAATAAGAACTTTTTTCAATTACTGTTCCTTCAACTCCACCAATATATGATATAAAATCATTATACGTAATTCCTTCTTTTATTTTAGGTTGTAATTCACTATATTTTGAAAAGTCAACCTTACTATTTGATAAAGTTTCTTTATCATAATCAATGCTAATAGTGCCTTTATCACTTGAATAATATGCAACTTTAACACCTGTAGTTTCTGAAAGTTCCCAATAATAAATATTATATTCTTCATCAATTAATTCACCATCAAAACCAATAATATCATTAATTTGTTCTACTGTGTCCTCAGGTTTAATTTCCTTAATACATTCTACAGCAGTACAATTACCTTTTATTTTTTCAACATCATCTGTAGCACCATTATCATTTTTAAGTGGTAAATTTTTCCCACATCCTGTTAACATTTCTAGTAATAAAATTCCACACATTACTATTAATATTTTTTTCATATTTTCCTCCATTCTAACTATTAAATACTAATATCAAATTTATAATAAACACAATTATTGCCATTCCTAACAAAATACCATTACAAACTTTACCAATAGTTGCTAATTTTTTATTAGACATTTCGCCTTTTTGAGCAAATCCAAATCCCGCTGCAGCAATTAATACTGCTATATAAAAACTTAATCCAATAAACCAATACCAGATAATACCAACAACTGGTACAACAATGGATAAAATAGCCCATTTTTTCATATTTGGATTAACTGCTTTATTAACATAGTTAGAATCTAAGTTGCCATTTGTATTGGTATATTGTTGATTATTTGTTTGTTGTTGATATGTTTGTTGGCTATTTATATTATTAACTGGTTGGCCATACAATTGTTGCCCACCTATGTTATTAATTGGTTGTTGACTAACTGTTTTATTAACATAGTTAGGATCTAAGTTGCCATTTGTATTAGTATATTGTTGATTATTTGTTTGTTGTTGATATGTTTGTTGGCTATTTATATTATTAACTGGTTGGCCATACAATTGTTGCCCACCTATGTTATTAATTGATTGTTGACTAACTGTTTTATTAACATAGTTAGGATCTAAATTACCATTTGTATTAGTATATTGTTGATATGTTTGTTGGCTATTTATATTATTAACTGGTTGGCCATACAATTGTTGTTCACCTATATTATTAATTGGTTGTTGAAATTGACTATTTACATTATTTATTGATTGTTGTGGTTGATTATTTTCTAACAAAATTCCACAATTTTTGCAAAAGCGATCTCCAATTGTATTACTATAACCGCATTTAGAACAATTCATTTTATAACACTCCTTCTTTTATCTTGTTTTATCATCAGAACAATAACTCTCTACAAGTTATTTTTGAAAACATAACATCTTCAATGCAACATTTCCTAATTTTTTAAAATTTGCATTACCTAAATTTATAGGATTGTTTTGCGAATCTTCGTATATAAATTCCAATTATATTTCTATCACAAAATGTATTAAGTTTAAAATGTCATACATTTAATCGAATTTTTTTCATCCAAAACATCCTATCTATGTGTGTTAAGAACACTTATTAAATCATCAAACATATTGAATGCTTTTTCAATCGTCAAATTTTTAGCGTATTTAATTTTGTTTGTTCTTAATATTTTATAATCACAATTTACTTTTACTGTTTTTCCTTGATCAGTTATTGAATGAACTTTTAATATTTCAAAAACTTCTGCACCAGTAATATTTGGCGCTGATTCAACTATTTTTGCAACTATTTCTGGATGACTCATATATTTTGCCGAACGGTTCATTGCATAGAATTGAGCAGCTGCACCAACTGCACCGCCTAAACTTTCTCCTATTCCAGAATCATTGCCTGCAATTTGATCAATTAATCCACCAGCAGCAACACCTCCAAAATATAACCCTTGTCCATTATTAACAGTCATTGCTTTGAAAATTCTCCCATTAGTATCTGTTGCATAACCTGTCATTCTATTTCTCATTCTTAAACCTAATATTAAAGAATAATAAATTAATAATGTCATAAAAATTATTATTGATATAGTAAATAATGTTCCTGATTCAAGCATCATGGCATTAACTATAATCCATATAATAAACCCAACAGTTAATAATACCAATTCAATTATCGGCAATCTAATACCATTTTTCTTTGCTACTTCTTTTGAATAACAAAATACTCTATTAACTATCATTTTTAAGTATACTCCTTTTTAATTTTAAAATTTTATTCATATTTTATCTATTTCTATATTTGAAGTTAATTTAGAATAAAAATCATATGAAATAATTGATAACATTATTTTTAATAATAAATAATCAAATCTAGTATCTAAATTTGTCATTAAAACTAATATAAAACACCTCCCTAAAATTAAATTTATTAAACATAAGAATAGTTAGTTATATTAGACGATAACTTAAAAGTCAATAATTTAAAACACACAAATTATTTTTTTATACTATTAGTTATTTGGAATATATTTTTAAAATTAACTGATAATAATTATTTACATCATACTAAAACCACTACTATTCTTCTACATTATAACACACTTTATGGGAATTGTGTACATTTTTTCAATTTTTTTTATTATCTAGTTAAAATTTTATTTATGGTGATCTTTATGGATTATAAATTTTTGTTTAAAAGACTTAGAGATATACGAGAAGATAATAACTTAAAACAAAGGGATATAGCAAAAATCCTTAATATTTCAAGGCCAAATTATACAAGATGGGAGACACGTGAGAAAATAATTCCATTAACAAAACTAAACGAATTTTGCAATTTCTTTAAAGTTTCAATGGATTATGTCGTAGGTTTTACAAACGAAAATAAAGAATTTCTATATAATGAAAGTTTAAATAAAAGTAAAATTAGCTCTAATATTAAATTATTAAGAATCAAAAATAATCTAACACAACAACAACTAGCTGATATTATTAATGCTGATCAATCAGTTATAAGCGATTATGAAAATAATGTATCTTTAATTCTTACTTCATTCGCTATTGATATTTGTAAAAAATTTAATGTATCTTTAGATTGGTTATGTGGGAGAAAATAATTACATAAAATAGTGTTTAGTAAACTAACACTATTTTTATTAAATAAATTTATTAATTGCTTTTATATTTACTATAATTAGTGTTATCTAACATTATTTTCTTATAGAAGTTAACAAAAAAACTATACAAAATAAAATGTATAGTTTTTTATTAATTTATTATTATATTCATTTATAATTATCAATAATCAATTTTAATAGTTTTGGTTATTACATCTGTATAAGTGAATGATCTTTTTGAATTGTTTTTTAATTCAACCAAAAAAACATTTTCATATAATTCCTTAATAGTCACTTTATATTCTTCATATTTATTTCTACCTAAATTATATTTAATAGTCACTT
>DVJX01000091.1 GCA_018716405.1 Candidatus Faecisoma merdavium
CTTTTGTTTTCGTGTATAATATTCATAGTGATTCAAGTCCTTTCATGTAATTTTTTGTTTTCAACTCAATTATACTACTTGAATCACTATTTTTATATATAAATTGTTTCACATCAATTGTATCACTACACATTTTAAGAAGATTTATCTTCTTTTTTATTGTATTAATTGATAATTTATAATATAATATTAAATAGGTGGTAAAATGATAGTTCCTAATCATGTCGGAATAATAGTAGATGGAAATGGTAGATGGGCGACACAAAAAGGTAAAAAAAGAAGTGAAGGTCATTTGGCCGGTTCTAAAAACTTAGATAGTTTATGTCAATATATATTTGATAAAGGCGTTAAAATATTAAGTTTATATGTTTTTTCGACAGAAAATTTTAAAAGAAGTGATGAAGAAGTTAATTATTTAATGGATTTATTTATAAAAAAATTCAAAAACGATTTCAAAATTTTTAATAAAAAGGATATAAAGATTGTTTTTTCAGGTCGTAGAGAACCATTAAGACAAGAAATATTAGATATTATTGATGATATCACTTATAAAACTAAAGATAATAAAAGTGGAATTTTAAATTTTTGTCTAAATTATGGTTCCCATGCAGAAATAATTGATGCAGTAAAAAAAATAAATAAGGATATTATTAATAATAAACTAGTTATTGATGAGTTAAATGATGATATATTTAAAAATTATTTATATAATAATTTACCTGATGTAGATTTATTAATTAGAACTGGTGGAGAAGTTAGATTAAGTAATTTCATGTTATGGCAATGTGCATATGCTGAATTATATTTTACTGATATTTTATTTCCAGATTTTAATGAAGCTGAGTTAGAAAAAGCATTAGATAGTTATAGTAAACGTGATAGAAGATATGGAGGAATAAATTATGAAAAAAAGAGTAATTAGTGCAGTTGTGTTTTTGCTTATATCTTTACCTTTTGTATATATTGGCGGTATCCCATTTTATTTTTTGTCAATGATTATTTCTTTATTAGCGTTTAAAGAGTTATTAGATTTAGTAACTAAAGATTATTGGACAAGATTAGTATATTATATTTGTTTTTTGTTCTTGTTAGGGTCAAATATTGGTCAAAATAATTTAAATAATATTTTAGACTTTAAAGTACTGAGTATTGTAATATTAATCCTTTGTTTTTTACAATTGCTAAATTATAAAAGCAAAAAATATAATCTTGAAAAAAATTTTTTCTTAATTGGTGGCATTATATTATTAGCATGTTCCTTTGCTTCAATGATAATTTTGAGAAATATAAGCTTATTTTATTTCATTTATATTTTTTTAATTACAACTATGAATGACATTTTTGCTCAATTTATAGGAATTTTATTTGGAAAGCATAAAGTTAATGAAATTTCACCTAATAAAACTTGGGAAGGGTGTTTAGGAGGATTATTTTTTGGAACTTTAATTAGTACTTTATTTTATTTAATTTTTATTAATCAAGATATAAATATTTTTATACTAATATTTTTTACAATGTTCTTATCTGTTGTTGCCCAACTTGGGGATTTATTTTTCTCATTAGTTAAGCGTAGTTTTAAAATCAAAGATTTTTCTAATATTATGCCTGGACACGGTGGATTGTTAGATAGATTTGATAGTGCTATATTTGTTGCCTTAGCTTTTATTTATTTTATTAATTTTTTATAGGAGATGATTTATGACACTTATATATTTTATTATAATATTAAGTATTACGATTTTTGTTCACGAACTTGGGCATTTTATATTTGCTAAAAAAGCAGGAATTTATGTATATGAATTTTGTATAGGTATGGGGCCTAGAATATTTAAATTTAAAAGAAAAAATGATGAGACAGAATATGGTATTAGATTGTTTCCAATAGGCGGATTTTGTTCAATGGCTGGTGAAGGTGTTGAAGTAGATAAAAATATTCCTAAGGATAAAAATTTACAATCTAAAACATGGCTGCAAAGATTTTTAACAATTGTTGCTGGTGTTATGTTTAATTTTATATTTGCGTTAATTATATTAATTATAATAGGATTTTTAAATGGTAATCCTAATAATAAACCAATCATATCACAAGTACCTGTTGATAGTCCTAGTTATGAAGCTGGATTGATGTCTGGTGATTTGATTAAATCGTTAAATGGTACAAAAATAGATACTATTGATAAATTATTAATTGAATATCAAATAAATTATGGCAAGACTTTAGAATTAGAAATTTTAAGAAACGGAGAAATAAAGAAAGTAACTATTACTCCGTATGAAACAGAAGATGGATATTCATATGGTTTTTCATTGGATTCAAGTGTTAAGTATGGTTTTTTTGAAGGTATAAAATATGGTTTTAGTAAATTTTTTAGTTTGATTGAACAAATGTTTTTAGTAATAACTTATTTAATAACAGGAAAACTTAGTTTGTCTAATTTATCAGGACCAGTTGGAATTTATAATATAGTAGGTGAATCTGCAAAAGCAGGATTAATTAATTTAATTTATTTGACTGGATATTTAAGTATTAATGTTGGCTTTATTAATTTACTTCCAATTCCAGCCTTTGATGGTGGCAGAATATTATTTTTAGTAATAGAAAAAATTAGAAGAAAACCTATTAAACCTGAAATTGAAAATACAATTCATGGAGTAGGTCTTGTTTTGCTTATGATCTTAATGGTTGTAATAACTTATAATGATATCATTCGATTTTTTATAAATTGATTTTAATTACTTGTTGTAAGCATTATGATAAAGTAGTAAACTTTTTATATTTAGAAAATGATATCATATCCAAGTTATTAATAGAGTATTATCAGGAGTATGTTTTTAATATAAAATCTGAGAAAAGTAAAATTAGAGTTGATAAGATTATGTGTATATATACTGAAAAAGAAGATTTTTATGATTATGTTCAAGAAAGATTACAAGAAGATATATATGATAATTATGATAAAGTTATAAGAAAATTAATTAAAATATATAAGCAATTTGAAATGGATAAACTTAAAAAAGTAAAAAATACGAGGTGGTTATAGTGTTAAAAGTAGATGGAGTTACAAAGTATTATGGTGATTTTAAAGCGGTTGATAATTTATCTTTTGAAGTAAAACCTGGAGAAATATTTGGATTATTAGGTGTCAATGGTGCAGGTAAAACAACAACTTTTAGAATGATTATGGGATTGCTTGAACCAACTAGTGGTAATATTACTTTAAATGGTAAAAAAATAGATTATGATGTTACTGATAAAATTGGCTTCTTAACAGAAGAAAGAAGTTTATTAACTAAATTAACAGTTAAAGAACAATGTATCTTCTATGGTGTTTTAAAAGGAATGAAAGAAGAAGATATATTAAAAAGAACAAAAGAATTATTAGAAAAATTTGAAATACCAGAATATTTAGATAAAAAAATAAAAGAATTATCAAAAGGTAATCAACAAAAAGTTCAATTTATAACAGCTATTTTAAATGAACCGGAATTATTAATATTAGATGAACCTTTTAGTGGATTAGATCCATTTAATGTTGAAATGTTTAAAAAAGAAATAGTGGAAATGTCTAAAAAAGGAAGTATGATTATATTTTCTTCTCACAGAATGGAACATGTTGAACTATTTTGTAAAAAACTAGTTGTTTTAATGAAGGGTAAATCTGTATTAGAAGGTGAACTTAAAAAAATAAAACAACAATATCGTAAGAAAAATATTTTAATTAAAGGTGATATTAATACTAAAGAACTAGAAAAAATAAATGGTGTGGTTTCAGTTACTAAGAAATCTGATGAGTATGAAGTTAAAATTGAAAATCAAGATATAGTTAAAGATGTATTTAAATATGTTAGCAAATGTGATAATGTAGTAAAATTTTCTGTTGAAGAGCCATCTTTGAATGAAATATTTGTAGCTAAAGTAGGTGAATCTTATGAAAAATAAATTAAAATTTTTAATTGGTATGAGTTTAAAAAGAAAAATTAAAACAAAGTGGTTTGTTTTAGCTAATATCTTTTTAGCTATCTTAATTATTGGTGTAGCAAATATCGATCACATTATTACTTTCTTTGGTGGTGATTTTGATAAAGCCACTAAGATTTATGTAATTGATAACACTAATACTTATGATATATTTAAAGCTAGTATTGATGCAGGATTTAAATTAACGGAAGATAGTAAATATGAAATTATTAAATATGATAATTCTAAAGAAATAATAATTGAAGAAATTAAAAATAATGAAGAAGAAAAAGATTCTATAGCATTAGTTTTTAATTATGATGAAGAAAATATTGTTAAAGTAGAAATGATTACTAATGATTTTGTTGATACTTTAAATATGAGTTTAATTAATAGTGCAGTTAATTCTGTTAAAACTTATTTAGCAGTTGAAAAATTTGAAATAAGTGAAGAAGAATTATTAGCTTTAAATACACCTGTTACTATTGAAAGAACTGTTTTAGATGAAGAAAAAGATTCAACTGAAGAAAATATGGAAATGATAATGAACGCTGTTTTTCCAGTCATTATATTACCTTTTTTCATGTTAGTAATATTTTTAGTTCAAATGATTGGTGCTGAAGTTAATGATGAAAAAACAACTCGTGGTATGGAAATAATAATTGGTAATGTATCGCCACAAGTTCATTTCTTTAGTAAATGTATAGCAGGTAATTTATTTATATTAATTCAAGGTGGTTTATTATTGTTATTTGGTATGTTAGGCTTTATATCAAGAAGTTTCTTTGGTGACGTATCGGGAATTGGTGATGTATTTAATCAAGTAACCGGTATGATGAACAATTTATTCACACCTTCATTTATTGAGTCATTAAGATATATAATACCATTAGTATTAATACTTATGATATTAACTTTTATTGGTTATTCTTTATTAGCTGGTATATTAGCTAGTATGACTACTAATACTGAAGATTTCCAACAATTACAAACACCTATTATGTTAATTAGTTTGTTAGGTTATTATTTAGCTATTATAGCAGGTGGTTTTAAAGGATCATTAATAATTAATATATTAGGATATGTTCCATTTATATCAGCTATCTTAAGTCCATCTTTATTAGTTATGGGTGAATTTACTGTAATTGATGTATTAATTTCTATTGGATTAATGATAGTAGTTATATTCTTATTAATTAAATATGGATTAAAAATATATAAAGTAGGAATATTAAATTATTCTTCTGATAAATTATGGCGTAAAATGTTTAAAGCACTTAAAAACTAGATAATTTCTAGTTTTATTTGCACAGATGGTGGAATAGGTAGACACGCAGGCTTGAGGTGCTTGTGAAGTAATTCGTGAGGGTTCGAGTCCCTTTCTGTGCACCAAATATTTTAATAGTATTATTGATACTATTTTTAAATATATAGTACTTGACAATGCAAGATAGTTAATATATAATTATACAAGAGGTGAGGCATGAACACACAATTTAAAAAAGGCGTTTTAGAATTAATTGTCTTATTAGCCGTCAATAAAAAGGATATCTATGGTTATGAATTAGTTATGGAAGTATCAAAAGTTGTTGATGTTAACGATGGAACAATTTATCCATTATTAAAAAGATTAACTAATGAAAGATATTTTGAAACATATTTAGTTGATTCTAATGAAGGTCCAGCAAGAAAATATTATAAAATTACATTGTTAGGAAAACAAAGATTAGAAGAATTAAAAAGTATATGGAAAGTTTTTGCTAATAGTGTTAATAAATTTATAAAGGAGAGTATTAAAAATGAACAAAAGTAGTTTTATTAATAAATTAAAGAATAATTTAAAAATATTAGATGAAAATGAAGTTAAAGATATTGTTGATGAATATAGTGAAATAATTGATGAAAAGATAAAAAAAGGTAAAACAGAAGAAGAAGCTATTAAAGATTTTGGTGATGTAAATGAACTATGTAAAGAAATTTTAAAAGCTTATAAAATAAATCCTAAATATACTGATGATGATGTTAAATTTGATTTTGAAAATTTTATTAAGAATACTTCTACTAAATTATCTAATTTTACAAAAAATTTAGTAGATGATATAAAAAAGCATGATGGTATTACTTTAGATTTTGTTTTTGAAGTTATTCTTAAATCAATTATTTTATTAGTTATTTTTGCTATTATTGGTTTACCTTTTTTGATTTTATCCAAACTTGGATACGCTATTTTTACAATTGCCTTTTTTCCACTAAATATCTTATTAAATATTTTATGGGGAATGTTAATATGGATTTTGTACTTTGTTGTTTGTGTTTTTATTAGTATTAAAATGTTTAAAGATAATGTAGATAAAAATATAAAAGTGGGAAAAGGAAATAAAAAAACACAAATTAATGAGAAAAAGAAAGAAGAGAACATAAAAGAAAAAAATATAAAAGATAATAAAGAGAAAAAATATGAAGTAGTAAATATATTAAAAGAAATAGCTAAAATATTTATTTTTATATTTATTATATTACCTTTAATTTTTGTTAATTTAGGTATTGTAATAGCAATATGTTTTTCTATTTATTATTTAATAATTGGAATTGACTTATTAGGTATATTATTTATTTTATTAGGTTTATTAGTGTTTTTTGGTTATATTTCAAATCAACTATCTAATTTATTTAGTAAAAAAATAGAGTTTAAATTTTATCCATTTTTAGTATTTATTATTTTACTAGGAATTGGAATAGTTTTAACATTTAATACATTAAAAGATGTAGAATATATAGAATATGATAATAATGATGTTTTACAATATAGTTATGTTATAGAAAATAAAACTAATTTATATTTAGAAGGCAATTATGATATCATTTATGATGAAGATATGATAGATAACGAATTAGTTATTGAAGTATATTTCAATGATGATTTTGCAACAATAAATGAACAACAATCAAAAAATAGAATAGTAATTTCATCAACTGACAAAGGATTTTCTAATTGGTACAATGATTGTATAAACAATCTAAAAAATAATAAATTTGTTAATTATAATAAAGTAGATGATTTATACTTTAAAATATATGGAAATAGACAAACTGTTGACAACATTACTATCAAATAAAAAGACATATAAAATTTTATGTCTTTTTAAATTATTCTTATGATATAATTATTGTAGTTGCTGGAATAGCTTAGTTGGTAGAGCAACGCATTCGTAACGCGTAGGTCGTAGGTTCGAGTCCTATTTCCAGCACCATTATAAAGGAGTATGATTATGAGATTAAGATGGGGTAGAATTATATCTATATTTTTAGTTTTTATTTTGTTAATAGGAGTAGGAATTTATTTTATATTTTTTAATAAAAAAGAAGAAAAACAAATTGAAGAAACAGATAAACAGGAACCAGTAATAGAAAAAAAATTACAAATTTTAGATTTAGAATCTGATAGTAGACCAATTGCTGTTATGATAAATAATCATAAAATTGCTCAACCTTATCAAACAGGATTAAATGATGCTTATTTAGTTTATGAAATTGTTGTTGAAGGTGGAATTACTAGAATGATGGCAGTATTTAAGGATAAAGATACTGCAACAATTGGAACAGTAAGAAGTTCTAGACATTATTTTTTAGATTATGCACAAGAAAATGATGCTATGTATACTCATTTTGGTTGGAGTGAAAAAGCTAAGCAAGATATAAATGATTTAAATATTGATAATGTAAATGGATTAGTTGATAGTGGATTTTGGCGAGATCAAGAATTAAGAAACAATGGAGTTCCACTTGAACATACTGCTTATACTAGTATAGAAAATATTTTAGAAGTAACAGATAACAGAGGGTATGAAACAACTTCAACTAAAGATACATTATTAAATTATAGCGTTGATGAAATAGACTTATCTACAATGGAAGGCGCTATTAAAGCAGATAATGTGTTTATTGAATACTCAAGTTATCAGGAAAATACATTTAAATACGATTCTGTTAATAAAGTCTATAACAAATATAGTGGTGATACCTTAAGAAAAGATTATGTTACTGGCGAAGCATTTAAGGCAAAAAATATTATTACATATCAAGTAAATAATTATAGTATGGATAGTTATGGTAGACAAGAATTAGATAATATTGGAAGTGGCGAAGGATATTTTATTTCAAATGGATATGCGGTACCAATTACTTGGGAGAAAAAAAGTCCATCTAGCCAAACAGTATATAAATTTTTAGATGGTAATGAAATAACTGTTAATGATGGAATTACTTATATCCAAATTCAACCAAAAAATAAAACTTTAGAAATTGAATAATTTTTAGTCAAAAGTTATTCTTTTTTTTATTTAACTATGATATAATATTATAGTTCGGGGTGAAAAGATGATACTTGATGATGATTATATAGATATAGTTAAACATATATTAAACAATGAAGAATTTTTAAAATTAAAAAATTATGAACATCATGGAATAACAAGATTTGATCATTCTTTAAAAGTTTCTTATCAAGCTTATAAATTTGCTAAAAAACATAATTTAGATTATAAAACAGTTGCTATTGGAGGATTGTTACATGATTTTTTTCATTCTTCTAATGTTAGTTTAAAAGAAAAGTTCATTTCAACTTTTAATCATCCTTTAAAAGCAGAGGCTAATGCTTTAGAAAAATTTAATGTTAATACTAAAGAAGCTGATATTATTAGAAGCCATATGTTTCCTTTAAATTTGGTTGTTCCTAAATATAAGGAAAGTTGGATTGTAAGTATGTATGATAAGAAAGTTGCCTTATTAGAATTTAGTTCTAAATTAGGTTATAAGTTAAGATATGCCTCTAATTTGACTATATTATTGTTGTTTAATTTTATAAAATAGATAGATTTCTATCTTTTTTAATTGTTTTAAATAAGAAAATATATTATAATATAGTTATGTCCTCGTAGCTCAGTAGGATAGAGCGATAGCCTCCTAAGCTGTAGGTCGTTGGTTCGATTCCAATCGAGGACGCCAGATTGTTAATAAAATCATTGAAAATAAATGGTTTCAAGGATTTTTTTTATATTTAAAAAGGAATTACAAACTACTATAAAATGATATAAAGTAATTTCTATCATGGCACTTATTATGGCTCTCGTAAAATATTTAATAATTATCTATAAAAGTAATATAAATAAAGGGCTAAACAATAACGAGTGATAAAAATAATGGTTGAATTGGCACTAATTTATGAACAAAAGCACCTATTATGACAAAATGGGTGATAAAATAAAAATATATATTAAATTTTTAAAATTAAAAGTTTTTCTATTATATAAAAATATTATTAAAGAAAAGGGAATATAAATTTTACATTTTCTATATTGTTAATTTTAAAAAAAATAAATAATTTTTATGATATAATTAACATATATAATTATTTATTATTTTGAGGTGAGTGTTAATGGCAGTTTATGAAAGTGAAGCTAAGTTAGAATTAAGAATGATTGAGCAATTAAAAAAACAAGGTTATGAATATGTAGAAATAAATGATGTTGTCGCTTTAGAAAAAAATTTTAGAAATCAAATTAATAAGCATAACAAAGTAGAATTAAAAGGTAAGGATTTATCTGATAAAGAATTTGAAAAATTAATGATAAAAATATCAGGTAAAAGTATTTTTCAAAGTGCAAAAGAATTAAGACAAAAGCAAGACATTGTTCGAGATGATGGAACTGTTGTATATGTTGAATTGTTCAATACAAAAGAATGGTGTAAAAATATATTTCAAATAACTCATCAGACAACTGTAGAGGGAAAATATACTAATAGATATGATGTAACGATTTTAATAAATGGTTTACCTCTTGTTCAAATTGAATTAAAGAGAAGAGGTATAGACATGAAAGAAGCTTTTGATCAAATCAAAAGATATAAAAATCATTCTTTTACAGGTCTATATAGATATATTCAATTATTTATAATTAGCAATGGAATTGATACAAAATATTTTGCTAATGGAGATCAAGAATTAAATTACGGATTTACTTTTTACTGGACTGATGTTAATAACGATAGAATAACAAATTTAGAACAATTTTGTACTTTCTTTTTAGAAAGATGTCATGTAGCTAAAATGATTGCTAGATATATGATAATAAATGAAACTGATAAATTATTATTAGTAATGCGTCCGTATCAAGTTTATGCAGTAGAAAATATAGTTGATAGAGCAATTAATACTAATAATAACGGTTATATATGGCATACAACTGGTAGTGGTAAAACAATTACTTCATTTAAAACAAGTCAAATATTATCTTTAGAACCAAGCATTAATCAAGTTTTCTTTTTGGTAGATAGAAAAGACTTAGATAAGCAAACCTTAGATGAATTTAATAAGTTTGATCCTGGGTGTGTTGATATGACTAATGAAACTTTTAAATTAGTTCAACAAATAAAAGATAGTAGTAAACCATTAATTATAACTACGATACAAAAAATGGCTAATGCTTGTTCAAATCCTAGATATGCAAGTGTAATGGAAAAATATAAAGATAAAAAGACTATATTCATAATTGATGAATGTCATAGAAGTCAATTTGGAGATATGCATAAGCAAATTGCCAATACATTTACAAATGCACAATATTTTGGCTTTACAGGAACGCCTAGATTTAAAGAAAATAAAAGTCAAGACGGTAGAAGTACTGCAGATATTTTTGAAAAATGTTTGCATACTTATCTAATTAAAGATGCTATAAAAGATGGCAATGTTTTAGGATTTTCTGTTGATTACATTAAAACTATAAACTCAAATACAAAAGAATATGATGACGAAATGGTTGAAGGAATTGATACTGATGAAGTTTTTTTAGACGATCAAAGAATTTCTTTAATTGCTCAACACATCATAGATCATCATAATATTAAAACTAGAGATAGAAAATATAATGCATTATTTGCAGTATCATCAATCCCAATTCTAATTAAATATTATGATAAATTTAAAAGTCTTAATCATAATTTAAAAATAGGAACAATATTTACTTATGGTGCTAATGAAAACTTAGATAAAAAACAAGAACATTCAAGAGATACATTAGAAAGATATATCCAAGATTACAATAAAATGTTTGGAACTAATTTTACAACGCATAATTTTGATTCTTATTTTAGAGATATATGCAAAAAAATAAAAAATACTGAAATTGACATAGTAATTGTTGTAGATATGTTATTAACAGGATTTGATGCAAAGAGATTAAATACATTATATGTAGATAAACCATTGAAATATCATAGTTTAATTCAAGCGTTTTCAAGAACTAATAGAGTTGAGTCTGAAACTAAACCTCATGGAAATATTATTTGTTATGATATTCCAAATAAATATACTGTAGATGAGGCAGTTAAATTATTTTCTTTAACGGATAATATAGATCAAGTAATAATGGAGCCTTACGAAGTATATTTAAATAAATACATTAACGCAGTAAGCAAATTATTAGAAATAGCTCCTAATGTTGATAAAGTTCAAGAATTAGAAGAAGATGGTAATGAAAATAATTTAAAAGAGTTTATAATATCATTTAGAGATGTTGCAAAAATTTTAGTTAGTTTAAAAACATTTAATGAATTTGATATGGATAATGTTGAATTACCAATAAATGCACAAATATATGAAGATTATAAAAGTAAGTATTATGAAATTTATAGAAAAATCACTTCTAATAAAGAGAAAGCATCAATTTTAAATGATATTAGCTTTTCTTTGGAACTTATCCAAACTGATAAAATTAATGTATCATATATATTTAATTTAATTAGAAATGTTGATTTATCTAATGAAGAGCAAAAGAAAAAGGATATAGCAGATATTGAAAGTAAATTAGTAAATATAACTGATGATGAGTTGTTCTTGAAATTAGACTTAATTAAGAGATTTTTAAGTAATGTTTTACCTGAATTAAATCCAGAAGATTCTATTGATGATGCTTTAAATAATCATATGAATAAAGAAAGAGAACAAGAGATAATTAAGTTTGCTAATGAAAATGAAATAAATTTAGATGTTTTACAAGAAGTAATTGATGAAGTAGAGTATAGTGGTATATTCCCTAATGAATTAATTGGAAATGCAATTAATGCTCCATTTATTAAAAAAATTAAGTTAATTGATAATGTAAAAATATTTATAAAAAATTTACTAAGAAAGTATATGTAGGAGGTATATAGAAGATGTCAAGAGAGGAAAAACAACAAATCCAACAAGCAGAACTTCAAAAGCAACTATGGAGTATTGCAAATAGTTTAAGAGGCAATATGGATGCTAATGATTTTAAAAATTACATATTGGGTTTAATTTTCTATAGGTATTTATCAGAAAATTTAGTAAATTATGTAGAAAAAACTTTATTAAAAGAAGATAATCTTACTTATGAACAAGCATGGAGAAAAGAAGAGTATAGAACTGAATTAAAAAAATATTTAATTGAAGATTCAAATATTGGATATTTTATTGAGGCAGATAATTTATGGAGTGTATTAATAAGTAAAATTCAAACTGGTAAATTTGATATTTCCATGTTGTCAAAAGCTATTAATTCAATTTCGGATTCTACATTAGGTAATGAATCAGAAGATGACTTTGAAAATTTATTTGAAGATATGGATTTAAACAACTCAAAACTAGGTAGAGGGGAAGCAGAAAGAACAAAATTAATTTCAACAATTATGTTAAAAATTAATGACATTGATTTTCATCATGATGATGCAGAAATTGATGTTTTAGGAGATGCTTATGAATACCTTATATCCAATTTTGCCGCATCAGCAGGAAAAAAAGCAGGAGAATTTTATACACCACAACAAGTTTCAAGAATTCTAGCAAAATTGGTTACGATCAATAAAAATAAATTGCAAAAAGTATATGATCCAACATGTGGTTCTGGCTCTTTACTTTTAAGAGTAGGAAAAGAAACTAAAGTTAGCTCTTATTATGGACAAGAATTTAATTCGACAACTTACAACTTAGCAAGAATGAATATGTTATTACATGGCGTTTCATTTAAACATTTCGATATAAAAAATGCTGATACACTAGAGAATCCTAAACATATTGATTTGAGATTTGATGCAATAGTTGCAAATCCTCCATATTCGCAAAATTGGAGTGCAGATCCTAAATTTATGGAAGATGAAAGATTTAGTGCTTATGGTAAATTAGCTCCTAAGTCAAAAGCGGATTTTGCATTTATACAACATATGATTTATCAATTAGCAGATAATGGAACTATGGCAGTAGTACTTCCACATGGTGTTTTATTTAGAGGAGCATCAGAAGGAGTTATTAGAAAATATTT
>DVJX01000092.1 GCA_018716405.1 Candidatus Faecisoma merdavium
AATGAAGTTGAGTTCATCTTGACCCTTGCTTTTTAGATTTCATAAATTACAATTTTTATTCAAACAAAGTTCACCTTTGTTTGTTATCTACTAAATAATTAAAAATGTAACATTTCTAAAAAATCTTAACAATGTGCGATTATTAAACCTATAAATTAGGTCAGTAAAATTTAATAAAATTCTTTTTCATCTATTAGAGGAATTATATCTATTGCTGGTTCTTCATAAGGATGATTTGCCCTTAATTGTTCTATTACTTTTTTTACTTTATCAACTTCACAGACAAATTCCAATTTTTCTTCATCAACATATTCTAATTTGTTTAATTCCCCAATATATGGATTAGCATTTTCATTAGGTATAAATGTTCCTATTACCCTTGTTGATGAAGTACAATAAGAATATTCTCCTATTATCCCAGCACCTGCATCACAAACTGCTTTTCTAACTTTTTCTACACTATTAATAGGTATAGTTACAAAAATTTTAACTCTATTTATATTAAAAGTCATTTTTATCCTCCTTATCAATATTGGTAGTTAATATTAAATCAAATTCTAAAAAACCATTTTTTCGATAGAATTCTATAGCATTTTTATTTTTAAAACTTGCTGTTACTTTTAAATTATAAATATTATTTTGCCTACAATATTCTTTAAAACAACTTATAAGTTTTTTACCAATACCAAATCCTCTACAAGTATCTTTTATAAACATATTATTTATTTCACCATACTTAATTTTTTCATATGATCCTTGTTCATTAATGCTTCCTGCTAAATATCCAACAATTTCTTCATCTAGTATAGCTAATATCACATAATTATTATTAATTAAACTTTGAAAATAATTTTTTCCTTCTAAAGTTAAAGGCCAATCTTTTACTAACGTTGAAGCAAAATTCTCTTTTTCTAACTCAAATAACTGATTATTCAGTTTTTGAATAATATTTAGATCGTCCATTGAAGCCTTTCTTATGACTAAATTATCCATTAGCTTCTCCTTTCTTTAATATCTAATATTAATAAAGTCAATGTGCTAATAAAATTATATCATTTATTAGCATAATTAACAATTGCTGTCAAAGATATTTATTTATAATTTTTGAATCCATTTCTTTTTCAAAGGATTCACTCACTTTTTTTAGAGTATCTTCTGTACTAGTTATATAGTAGTTTTCTGTCGTTTCAATCTTACTATGACCTAGTACTGTTGATACGTCTTTTATTTCTATACCACTTCTTAGCACTTTAGTTGCAAAACTTCCTCTTAAATCATAAAACCTACAGCTAATTTTTAGTTCATTATGAATTATTCTATATGGATATTTTGTAATATCAGTACCTACATATGTTCCGTCTTTTTTAACAAATATCATTTCTACCTTGTTATTTTTATTTTTTCCTTCAATAATTTTATATTCAATAAGTTTTCCATATTTATTTTTTACTTGTTCTAAATAATAATATTTATATTTGCTTTTATACAATTTTCTATTTATATTCTGATATCCTTTAAACTTTGATAGATATCTATATAAAGTATCACTCATATATATTATTCTTGAACTACCCTCTGTTTTAGTTGTCCCTAAAAACCATCTACCTTTATTATCTTTAATTTTACAATAAACAGTTTTGTTAACTCTTATTGTTCTTTTTTCAAAATCCACATCATCCCAAGTAAGAGCAAATACTTCTCCTGTTCTCATCCCTGTATAACAGGACGTTAGAAAAGAATATATAAATGTTTTATTTTTCTTAAATCTATTTAATATTCTTTCTATTTCTTCTTCACTATATATATGAGTTATGTCGTTTTTTTTACCTCAAAAGATATCGCTCTAGGTATTTGTAAATCACTTGCTGGGTTATTTTCAATAAATCCAAAGTAATATGCAGCATCTCTCAAAGAACTCTTAATCACTTTTTGATAATTTCTAAGTGCTTCCTTTGTACTAGTTTTTTGAT
The DNA here is from genome assembly GCA_018716405.1 of Candidatus Faecisoma merdavium. Lineage (GTDB taxonomy): Bacteria > Bacillota_I > Bacilli_A > RF39 > UBA660 > Faecisoma > Faecisoma merdavium. The sequence continues at coordinate 1,971 of DVJX01000092.1, forward strand.
ATAGTTTTAGCAATGTTTTATTTAATAAATAAGACGTTATTGTATTTAATTTATACATACCTATTTCTTGCTTTATTGTCCCAAATGTTTCTTTATATCTTCTTGCAGTTGAATATTTATAATTAATCTCAAAATACTCTTTCATCCAATAATCTAAATAATCAGAGTAAAACATTTCAGATTCTTGTTTTATTCCTCCATTTATAAACTCGTTATATGCTTTTTGTCCGGCAATAAATGCTTCATTCTTAGTTCTAAAACCACATTTTGTTATTTGTTTCCTTTTACCATTAACCTTTCCTGCCTCAAAACAACACTGATAAGTATTCCCTCTTTTTCTTATATTGATCATTATTATCATCTTCCTTTATTTTGATCAATATTATTTTACAACAAAAAAGTATCAACAATTAATATTGATACTCTATTTATTCGTTAATAAATTATTTTCTTCTTTTACTTGCTTTTGAAGTAACTCTAAATCTTTCATACTTTTACTATTTTGCAATGATTTCATTTGCCTTTTTGCAGATTCATTTAGTTTTATTAATCTCTCTCTTTGCGATAAACCATCTTCAATTAATTCTGCACTTGTATTCTGTAAATTATTTAAAATGACTAAATGTAATAAATCCGTATAATCTCTAATATTCCCATTTTTAGCTAATTCTGGATTTTTATCTCTCCACTGTTTTGCTGTCATACCAAATAACGCTACATTTAAAATATCTGCTTCATCTGAATAAACGTGTTGTTTTTGACTTTCTGTTAAATTCGGAATTATGCATTCTTTTATTGCATCAGTATGAACAACATAATTAACTTTAGATAAAAGTCTTGTTGCGCTCCATTCTATTTTATATTGATATGCTTCATTTGTTTTTAATCTTTCAAACTCTTTTATTAAATACAACTTAAATTCAGGAGATAACCAACTTGCAAATTCAAATGCAATATCTGGATGAGCAAATGTTCCTTTACTATATTTTCCACTACTTGGGATAATACCAATAGCATTAAAATCTCTTTTCCAACGATTAGGTGTCATAGTGAAACGATTGTATCCAACTTCATCAATTTTAATTCTGTGTGATTCCACGGAATTAAAATTTTCATTATTTAGTTCTTCCCATAAACTATAATAATCAAATGAATTTTTATTTGACATCCAATTTCTAATTACTCCAGATGGATCCTCAGGATTTGCTTGTTTTGCTAAATCCGTTAAAGAAATATAATTAACATTTCCTACTCTTAATATACCTATTTTATTTTCTTTTACTACTATTTCTGTTGCTACTGAATCTTTTTTCAATATTTATCTTTCCTTTCTATTTAAATTTTAAAAAATGTCAACAAATTTATTTTTGTTAACAACCTTTATTTTCAATAAATTTTGTACACTTTTTTCATAATTGGTTGACAAGCAATAAATTTATTACCTTTTCTAATATTGATTTTTCCCTTATTTTATGCGGGTTTACAAGTTTATTTTCCACAGCACTGCTTGAACTTCTTGCCGCTCTCACATGGTAAGATATTGCAATTTTTATGTAACAAATTGCTTTTATTTTGCATTATATTCCTTAATAATTGTAATAAATTTCAATTAAATTCTTACAACTTACCTATTAACTTATCTAAAATTTTATAAATATTAATTGAGAAATACTATCTCTTTTTATGTGACTCATCCAAATTACCTATATTTGATGTTTCTACATTATGATTAGGATGAGCACTTAGTTGGGCTAATTTTTCCTTATCTATATATGGTTCTAATTTTTGCAAATCTGTAATATCTTTAGGTCTTTTAGTATAACCTTTTAAATTATACACGCTTTCTACGGTACTTGTTTTAAATGTTGCCCCTAAATATGAAGTAGGCACTTCATCATATCTTAATGATGTACCTAGCGGATCAGATTGTCTTTCTAAAACATCAACTACTACTTTTCCATTTTCTAGTCTATGTGAATATTCTCTCATTGTAATAGAATTGTCTTGTTCTCTTCTAAATGTGAAAAAACCTAAATGAAATTCATTATTTGGATTTTGTGCTAAAACAGTATGAGGAGGTTTATTGCTTTCCATCTCGTGAAATCTTTCTAGACTTGGAAAACGATCGTCTTGAAATTTATAACCACTTAATTCAATTATCTCAGCAATTTTTGGAATATCTTCTTCGTTAACCATTATATCTATATCATCATGATATCTAAATAACTGTTGTCCTGTTTTTAGAAAACAAGGTAATGCTCCTACAATATAATAATCAACGCCATATTGATTAAATAACGTAGTAAATCTTACTAAACATTCATTTACTAATTTATGATTTTCTTCCAGAGACATATTCCCTTCAACTTCGTTTGAAAACATTTTAGTTAATATAGACTTCATTTCTTCAACAGGCGGACAAATTTCAGGATTAATATTTCTAATAACAGTTAAAGAATAATCATATAATTCTTGATTTGTTCCTAATATTCTATAAGCTATTTGTGATAGTTCTTTTATTACTTCAGCATCATTCATACCGGAAAATTTGGAAAAAAGTTCTTTTTTCTTTTCTTCGTCTACTGGTATAATTTTTGATAAATTATCTAGTGTTCTTTCTAACTGTATAGGACTCATAACTATCAACTCCTACATTAATTATATCATAAAATCCATCATATTTTTTCTATATATTACGAAATAACCATAGTATTTTTTTAATTTTTATATTTTAAAAATACGATAAAATCATAAAAAGCTTATCTAAAACTTATCTAAAGTTAAATTTTTACTAAAAAATACCATTTTTATGTAATAGAAAAAACTCGGTTTTTCCCTTTATTTACTTGGGTTTCCGAGTTTATTTACCACAACATTGTTTATATTTTTTACCTGAGCCACATGGCTTTTTATAGTAGGTATTTTAGTAGCTTTTGAGAGCATTTTGTGGCTCTTTTCGGCTATTGAATGCACTTGAGAGCTTCCAACAGCACTTGAGAAACCTAGCAGAAGGTATCTAAAAAGGTATCTAGAATACTTTTTTAATACTTTTTCGTAATTTTTTAGCAAGTTCTTAAAATCTGATATTTTTTATAAAAGCGATTTTATTTTTTCCTTATCTATCGCCATTAAAAACAATCCTAATTTAGGTCCTTGATCTTTACCTAATAGCATATTATATAAAATTTGAAAATATCTTTTTTGTGTTTGTTTTAATTCTTTATCGACTAATACACCATCTTTGACTACACTATATAATGCTGTTTGTAATTCATCTGTTGTTTTAAATTCTTCATTTAATAAAGCAATAGTTTTACTTAACCACTCTTTTTCTAAATCACTAAGTGTTTCGTAAAATTCATTGTTTCTTTCATTAAGTAGATTTACTTGATAATCAGCACCATATTCTTTTACCCAATTTTTAGCTAATTCTAATCTCTCATCAAACTCTTTTGTATTAACATCTATGCTTTCTTTACTTAATAATTCTTTTAATAATTCAATATCAAAATTTACTATAGGAAGAAATGTTGCTAAATAACTAAAATTAGGATATTTTAAATAATCTTCTTTTACATTAGTTAAATCTAAAATACTTCTATTTTTATCATCAATATTTCCATTAAAATATAATTTTATCCATCTATCAAATTCACTATAGTATCTTATAACATCATTATCTAACGCTATATCAAATGCATGCATATTATCAAATCTTGCATAAAACCACCAAATAATATTTTTATCATATACTTTTAATAAATCTGTTATAGTTAAGACATTACCTGTTGAAGAAGACATTTTAGCTCCTCCACCCTTAATTCCAATAAAATTATATGGAATATATACGGGTGGTTCATAGTTATATATTTCCCTAGCCACCCTTTCAGATACTGCCTTACTTCCGTTAGATGCAGAGTGATCAATTCCACCAGTTTCAAAAGTAACATTTTCTACCATCCATCTCATTGGCCAATCGACTTTCCATTGTAATTTAATATTATCAGCATTATTAATATTTAGTGCATCATTATGTCCACATGAACATGAATAAGTTACTTCTCCTGTTTCTAAATTATAATTAGATATTTTAGTTGTATCTTTTTTGCATTTTGAACAATATATACTTATTGGATAATAGTTTTCTCTTTCTTCTTCTGTTGAATCTTGAGTTCTAAAATCATCAATAATACTAAAGATTTTATCTCTGTTATCCATCGCAACTTTTATATATTTATTGTATCTTCCTGATCTATATTCTTTTGCTTGATAAATACATTCAACTTCTACATCCATAGCTTTTAATTCATTTAAAAATCTATTTTCCATAAAAAAAGCATATGATTCATTTTCAGTAAATGGACTTGGTATATCAACATAAGGCATACCTATATATTTTTCATAACTTGGATCAATATTACCTGGTACTTTTCTAAATCTATCAAATTCATCAAAAGATAAAATATATCTAACTTTTTTACCTAGTTTTCTTAACTCTTTTGCTACTAAATAAGGTGTAGCAATTTCTCTAAAATTTCCTATATGTACAAAACCACTAGGACTAACTCCACTTGCAACAGTGTATACTTCTTCATTTGGTCTTTCTTCAATAATTCTCATAGCAACTTCTTTTGCCCAATTCATTTTCCTCATTCCTTTCATTAAAAAAGTGACTCAAAACATATTGATTGTTTCAAGCCACTTTATCTTACTAATTTAAATACGATTATCTAAACCTACATTGAAGATACGCTAAAACAACCAATATATACTATTGATTTCTTGTTCTTCTTTATAGATTTTTTTATTTGGTTGTTTAACATAAAAATCTCTCCCTTTCATAGTAATTAGATTATAACATTATTTTTATTAAATTGCAAATGTTTGAAAAAAAAACTAAATATTAAAAAGTATTATTTTATGTTCTATACCACTTTGACAATGGACATATTTTTATATTCTTTTTAAGCAAAAATGCTTATAATTCCTTATAAATAAAGGAAATATTGCATTTTAAATTCTTACTAAAAAATTGCGATTTTACCACTAAAAAGGGTATCTAGATACCTTTTAGATACTCACTTGAAGGTATCCAAAAAGGTATCTAAAGTATATTTTGAAGTATTCGGAGCACGAAAAAAGCCCGTAATTACTGGGCTTTTACTACTTTCCACAACATTGTTTATATTTCTTACCACTGCCGCATGTAGTGGACTTCCCTATATTATCAATATTATTAGTATTTATAGTATTATCAGTATTTTCTTTAATACTGGTACAAGGTAACATCCGTATTATTAGTATTATTGGTATTATCTTTACTATAAATATTTTATCTACTGTGGACAAATTGTGGACACTGTCCACATCCGTTCACTGAAATAAGTATAACATATTCTGACATTTTATAAAATGTGCGATTCTATACCTCTACTAAACTATTTTCTGAAATTGCTTCATAAATTTTTAATTTCATCTCTTCAGATTCAAATGTTCCATTAAAGTAAGATTCAAATATTTCATGCAAAAATTCTTTACTAATTTTTCCTGCTGCGACATGATAACTTATGTTTTCCATGTCTACGATAAATCTTGATGCAATCTTTAAATATCCATTTAGTAAAAGAAATTGTGTACTTAATGATAATGCTAATCTTTTGTTTCCATCAGCAAAACAATGAAATTGACAAGTACAATAAAATAGATGTGTCAATTTATCTATAAAAGTTGGATAATATTCATCATTTTGAATATTTTGTAAAACTGATTCTAACTGACCAAAATGAATAGCATCAGTTATTCCACCACCACTAATCTCAACAGTTATTTTATGAATGCTCTTGGCTTGTTCGCTAGTAATATAGTACATTATTCTCTCTCCTTCAAGCGTTCAAAAACATCTTTTGCTTCTTCTAATCTTTCTTTTAAATCTTCACTTTTTTCACCCAAAAATCTTTCATATTCTGTCGCTTGTAATGGTGAAATATAGTCAGTTAATTTTACATGAAGAGCATCTCTAAATGCTAAATCTCTGCTTGCCATTTTAACTCGTGCCTTATTAATTAACGGAATATAAAGAGATTGTTTTTCAAAATCAGAAAAAACATTATCGGTTTCTTCTGGTGTTAATTTTCTGCCTAATTCCACACTCTTATTCTCAATTACTTCTGCAAGACCACTTTCGTAAGAAGCAATTAGATCAAGTATTTCAGAGTAAAAAGTATCTCTTGTTTTATCTTTCTTTTC
>DVJX01000093.1 GCA_018716405.1 Candidatus Faecisoma merdavium
TCCTTATTAAATTATTAACAATACTATTAGTATAACTCCATTTAATATTGATTTTTTCCAAATATAAACCTCCTTTACTAATTATATCATTTTTAAACGTATCGAATTCAACACCTTTTAAATTTACTTATTATTATAACATCATTTTATATTTTTTTGTTAAATTTTTATATAATTAATTAAATTTACAAATATAAAAAGATGGTTTACCATCCCCATCTTTGAACATTAAATTCTACATTTCCACTCATATTAGTTGCAAATCTAATATTTTCATCTTTTTCTGTTTGATAAGCAACATCAAAATGATATACACCATTTTTTAATTGTTCTCTCATTGTATAACCAGTATCCATTACAATGCCCATAAAATCACCTAAATTAGAACTTTTAACTTCTATAATAGTTCCACAAGGAAATTCTGATAATGCTGCAGCAAGTACCCTTACTTCACCAAATTCATCGTCATTATAATAAACACCATCATTAATTAAATTAAATTTTTGTTTATCTTCAGTTTTACAAGAAACATTTCCAACTCCAGAACAAGTACTACAATCTGGACCATATCCAGTCATAACTCCTTTGTACTTTCCATATTTTCCAATACCTATAACTACTTCTTCATTAACAACTTCTTCTAAAATTATTTCTTCATTATTAGAATCAACAAACACTAACCCATTTTTACCCTCTACTAAAACATTAGTAATATTGTTAGGAATAGAACTATCATAAGTCTTAATCGTTTCATATTCAATAACTTTAGAAACAACATTTACATTTTTATTTATATTATCATTATTTACTTCTTTTTTAGTCTCATTAACTTCTAAACCAAATAAAGATACAATTGAAAGTAACCCCAAACTCACCCATTTACCAAATAAACTTAGTAAATAAAAATTCATTGTCTCACCTCAATTTTGTCTACTATAGACTAAATATATCATAAATTTTATTCTAAGTCAAATTGATCTTTAGCATTTAAAGTAGTTATATCTAATACCTCTTCTAAAGAAATATTTTTAATTTCTGCAATTTTTTTAGCTACATATATTACATTATAAGGTTCATTCTTAGTTCCTCTTAAAGGTTCAGGAGCTAAAAAAGGACTATCTGTTTCTAATAATAAATATTTTAAATCAATTTCTTTTACAACATCTTTTAATTTACTATTTTTAAAAGTTAATACTCCACCAATACCTAGTCTACAACCTATTTTAATAAATTCTTTTGCCATTTCTAAACTGCCACTGTAACAATGAATAACTTTTTTTAAATCTTTATAATTTTTTAATATATCATAAGTATCTTGAATCGCATCCCTAGTATGAATTACAACTGTTTTGTTATATTTTCTTGCTAAATCTAATTGTTTAATGAATTTATTTTTTTGTTCTTCTTTATTATGTTCTAAGTGATAATCTAAACCTATTTCACCAATACCTACTATCTTTTTATTATTAATATTATCTTCAATTATTTTTAAATCTAATTCTTCAGTTGGATATATACCAATGGTACCATAAATATTTTTATAATTACATAAACTAATTACTTCTTTAATATCTTCTTTATTAGTACCACTTACTATAATTATATTATCTTTCATTTTACTTATAACTTCTAAAATATTATCATAATATTCACTTGTTATGTGACAATGTGTATCTACCATAAAAACCTCCAAATAAAAAACAAAAATTACTTTTGTTTTTTTGTCATAATTAAATATTTTAAAAATAAAACTCCTACTAATGTCAAATAAACAAAATCAATTATATTAAAACTAACTATTACTCCAATTAAAGCTATTACTACAGGTATAAATAACAAAACTAACGGCGTTAAATCAGTTAATTTTTTTTCCATAATAATTTCCCTTCTATGTTAATAATAATAGCATAGAAATTTATAAAATAACAATGTTTTCAATATTCAAAAAACGACATTTTACGCAATTTTTACACTTCTTCTAAATGATTAGTTAAAAATTTTGATGCAATTTGAACTAATTTTAGATCAATTTCATCTACTTCATCACCTAAAATCATAACTAAGCCTATAACATCACTATTAACAATAATTGGGCTTACAGCATAGCAACATTCCATTTCATCACTTATTTGTATTGATTTTTTATGTTTTTCTAACATTTCTTCTCTTCTATTTAATTTAATTTCTAAATCACTACCTATTTTTTTATTTAATAGTTGTTTTTTTAATTCTCCTGATACAGCAATTATACTATCTCTATCACATATTAATACGCTATTATCAATAAAAGACTTTATTGAATCTGTTATATTTTGAGCAAATTCATTGAAATTTTTCATTAAAGAATATTTTTTTAAAATAATATTTTCATTATCTACTAATATTTCTAAATTTTCCCCTTCTTTTATTCTTAAACTTTTTCTTATTTCTTTAGGTATAACTATTCTTCCTAACTCGTCGATTCTTCTTATAACTCCAGTTTTCATTATTCACCTCAAAGTTAGTTTAAACAATATAATAAATAATATACTTAATAATTATTTAATAATTGCTTTCTCAATTACAAATAATAAATCAATTAAATAATATATAAAATGTTTTTCTAATCCTTGTAATTTTAAAGTTATAATTAAATTTTTACCTCTAGTTCCAAATCTAAAGTTATTACTTATTTTAAATGTCTCTAAGAATAATTTTTCACCGTCAATGTTAGAATCAATTGTTAATTCTATTTCTTTTGAATTTTGTTTAATACTTAATATATTTAATTTAGAAGCTAATGATTCAAACCATTCTTGATACATATAAATAATTAATTTATCATCTAATTTACCGAATCTATCTTCTAATTCTTTTTGAACTGAAATTAATTTATCATAAGAATCTATTTCATTTATTTTTTTATGAATTTCTATTTTCAAATCCATTTCTTTAACGTATGAATCTGAAATATAAGTATCTACTTCAATTAATGGTTGAGTATCTTCTTCTTCTTTTACATATACACCTTTTAATTTATCTATTTCTTGTTTTAGTAACTCTGTAAATAATTCTATACCTATTGAATCAATAAATCCTGATTGCTCATCTCCTAAAAAGTCTCCTGCTCCTCTTAGTGATAAATCTCTTCTAGCTATTGATAAACCACTACCTAATTCGGTAAATTCTTTTATAGCATCTAATCTTTTAGTAGCTATTTCAGATAATATTTTACTATACATCAAATAACAATAAGCTATTTTATTTGTTCTACCAACTCTTCCTCTTAATTGATATAGTTGAGATAAGCCTAATAAGTCCGCTTCTAATACAATTAATGTATTAACATTAGGTATATCAATTCCAGTTTCTATAATAGTTGTACAAACTAAAACATCATATTCTTTATTTATAAATTTAAGCATTATATCTTCTATATCTGTTTTATTCATCCTTCCATGAGCATAAACTACTTTTGCATCTTTTACTAAATCTTGAATTTCTTTAGTCTTAGAAGCAATACTATCAACATGATTATATAAAATAAAACATTGACCTGATCTAGATAATTCTTTATAAATAGCATCTTTAATTATTTTAGTATTATAATTTAAGACATAAGTTTGAACAGGATATCTATTAGAAGGTGGTGTTTCAATAATTGATAATCCTTTAATTCCTGATAAAGACATCTGTAAGGTACGAGGGATAGGTGTAGCTGATAAGGTTAAAACATCAATATTAGTTTTTAATTTTTTTATCTTTTCTTTATGTGTTACTCCAAAGCGTTGTTCCTCATCTATTATTAATAATCCTAAGTCTTTATACTTAATTTCATCATTTAATAATCTATGTGTACCAATTACAAAATCTATCGAACCTTCTTGAAGTTTTAATAAAGTATCTTTATATACTTTAGGTGTAGTAAATCTATTTAATAATCTAATATTAACAGGAAATTCTTTAAATCTATCTAAAGCATTAAGAAAGTGCTGATTAGATAATATTGTAGTAGGACACAATAAGGCTACTTGTTTACCTGATAATATTGCTTTAAATGCTGCTCTAAAAGCTATTTCGGTTTTACCATATCCAACATCGCCACATAATAATCGATCCATAGGATGAATACTTTCCATATCTTTTTTTATTTCATCTAATACTTTTAATTGATCAGGTGTTTCTTGATATGGAAATTGTTTTTCAAATAGTATTTGTGTTTCATCATCCTCTTTAAATTTAAATCCTTTATTTACTTCTCTTAATGCAAAGGTTTTAAGTAATTCTAAAGCTATATCATGAGCTTTAGCGCGAGCCCTCATTTTAACTTTAGACCATTCAGATGAACCTAGTTTATTTATTTTAGGTACATAACCATCTTTAGAAGAATATTTACTAATTAAATCTATCTTTTCCACAGGAATATATAATTTATCGCCATCTTTATATTCTAGTTGTAAATAATCTTTGATTAAGCCATTTTTATTCATTGTTTTAAGGCCTAAATATCTACCTATACCATGAACATTATGAACGATATAATCTCCTATTTCAAGTTTTGATATATCTTTTATTTTAGTACCATATTTAAAGTTAGTTTTATAAGGAATATTATTTTTTTTATTAAATATTTCATTTTCAGATATAAATACATAATTATTAAAAATAAATCCTTCATTAATATTAAATATTACAACATTTATTTTTTTATCAAATATTTGATTTATATTAGTAAATACACAATCTATTTCATCAATTATTTTATTAGCTTGATATCGATTAGAAACACATATAACTATTGTTTTATCTTTATATTTTAAGATATCTTTAATATTAGCAAATCTATCTTCTATTTTAAAAGAATTATAATTAAATTCGCCATAATTATTTGATAGTTTAATAGAATCATATTCTTTAAAATCAAAGAAATATTTTTTACTAGCATCATACTCTAATACTTCATTCATTAATTGTTCATAACCTGTTTTAATATCTTCAAATTCATTATAATAAACTTTACCATTTAAATAACTATAGATATCAACATATTCATTAGATAAATTTTCAGTATTAGGTATTATTTCTACTTCATTAATTGTTTCAATGGTTAATTGAGTATTGATATCAAATTTTCTAATCGATTCAATAGTATCACCCCAAAATTCTATTCTAATTGGATTATCATAATTAATAGGAAATACATCAATTACATAACCTCTAATTGCCATATCACCAGATTTATTAATTACAATATCTTTTTCATATCCAATATCATATAGTTTAGTGGCTAAATCTTTAATATCATCATTTACTTTTAATTTAATAAAACTTTTTTTAAATACATCTTTTGGGGGTAAAAATCTTAAATATCCCATTAAATTAGTTACAACAATACATTTTTCATCGATATTATTTAGTGTTTCTAATCTGGTCATTTTAAAATCAGGAGAAATAGCTAGTACTTGACTAGTCATAAAATCATCCATTGGAAAAAAGTAGACATTGTCTACATAGTTTTTTAAAGTTTGATAAAATTTATTGGCTTCATATAAACTATTACAAACAACTAAAGTATTTTCTTTAAAGTTATTAGCAATATAAATACATTTTAATTCATCTGTTAATCCACCAATATTGTTATTACTATAATCATCAAATAGTTTATTAAATACCATAATAACCTCCAAAAAGGATACTTAATTGTATCCGTTATATTTATTCATTAAATTTTCGAATGATAAAGAGACAAAATCTTCAATTATATTATAAGTAATATCTATAACTTTATTTAATTTACTTAATTCTGTTGAACTAAATTTACCTAAAACATAATCAACTTTATCAATATTATTTTTAGATATACCTATTTTTATTCTTTTATATTCATTAGTTTTTAAATTAGATTCAATATTCTTTAACCCATTATGACCAGCTGATCCACCTTTATATCTTATTTTAAAAGTACCTATTTCTAAATCCATATCATCATGAATAACTAATATATCTTTAATATCAATTTTAAAGTACTTTATATATTTATTAATTACATCTCCTGATAAATTAATATAATTTTGAGGTTTTAAAAAAATTACTTTTTCACCATTAATTATAGTTTCTGCATATAAACCATCTAATTTAGATTTTAATGTTAAATTATTTTTATTAATATAATTATCAACTACCATAAATCCAACATTGTGACGAGTATTATTATATTCATTCCCTTTATTTCCCAAACCTACTATTAATTTCATTTTTAATCACCTACTTATGATATTCACTATACACTTCATTTTTATTTAGTTTTCGTTCATGAGCAACTTTTTTTATTGCTTCTTTTGAATCTAATCCATTTTCTATATATAAATTAACATGATCTAAGATTGACAGATTACTAAAATCATTTACATCTTTATTGCCTTCAACAACTATTACAAATTCACCTTTTAACACGTCTAATTCATTAATTACGTCACTTATGGTACCTCTATATATTTCTTCAAATTTCTTTGTTATTTCCCGGGAAATTGAAATATTTCTATTTCCCAATATTTTTAACATATCATTTAAAGTATCTATTAAACGATGAGGTGACTCATAAAATATTAAGGTATATTTATTATTTTTTAATTCTTCTAATTCTTTTCTTCTTTTACTAGATTTACTATTTAAAAAACCAAAAAAAGTAAAAGGTTGTGCATCAATATTAGAAGTTATTAAAGCTGATACAAAAGCAGTAGCTCCTGGTATTGATACCACATTATAATTATTATTAATAGCTGCTTTTGCTAAATAATACCCCGGATCACTTATAATAGGTGTTCCTCTATCTGTTACTAGTCCTACATCTTGTCCATCATTTAAATATTTTAATAATTTATCTATATTATCTTTTTCATTATATTGATGAGAAGATATTAATTTATTTTTAATATTATAATAACTTAATAATTGATTAGTTACTCTTGTATCTTCTGAAAATATAACTGATACACTCTTTAATACATTAATAGCTCTATAAGTAATATCTTCCATATTACCAATGGGGGTTGCTATTAAATATAAAGTTGGTTTATTATCATAACTTTTTTGCGACATTTTAATCACCTCTATTCAAATCTTCCTCTAATAATAAATCAAAATCAGATTTATATAATTTATCTTGTTTTATTCTATATTTTTCAAATTCAGTCAATGCTTTATCACAAGCAATTTCATGAGATATTTTTCCTGCATCTTTTAATATATCTCTATCATCAGCTAATAAAAATTTATCAATTCTATTTGACCAATCTTCCATTGTCATTGGTATATGTCTTTTAGCTCTCGCTTCGGCTAAATCTAAAAAAGCAGATACAATTCGTTCTAATTGTTCTAATTCATCTTTAGATAAATAATTTTTTGCAATTAATACATCAGATTCAATTATTTTACCATTAGGAAAATTTTTCCAATTTGTAAGTCCCATATGTTTCTTTCCTGAATTTGCTCGATCATAAATAATTTCCGCAGCAGTTTGATGAGATACAGCAAAATGAATTTTATTTTGTACTTTTTTAAAAAAATTAATTGATATTGGAGATTTTGAATCATAATCTATGCTTGTAGCATAAATATCAGTTAATTTTTGATAAAATCTTCTTTCTGATAATCTTATTTCTCTAATTTCTTCTAATAATTTTTCAAAATAATCTTTGTCAATAAATGAACCATTTTTCATTCGTTCTTTATCTAAAACATAACCTTGAATAGTAAATGTTTTTAAAATATTAGTCGCCCATCTTCTAAATTGTGTCGCTCTTATTGAATTTACTCTATATCCAACAGAAATTATTGCATCTAAATTATAAAATTCAATACTTCTTTTAACATTTCTATTTCCCTCTTTTTGAACTAATTCCATTTTGGAATAAGTTGAATTTTTGTCTAATTCTTGTTCGTTATATATATTTATAAGATGTTTAGCTATAGCAGGTTGTTCAACATCAAATAATTCCGCCATAGCTTTTTGTGTCATCCATAGAGTCTCATTCTCATATCTAACTTGGATACCTTTATCTTTTTCTTTAAGTTTAAATGTTATAAATTCTTCAGCACTACTTCTTATAATAAAATCTTTTGACATTTTAGACATCAATCCCTTCAATTTTAAGAGTTTTAAATTATAATTAAATAAAAACATTATTTTTCTTCAAAATATTTTTTTATTTGTTCTGTATATTCTCCATTTTCTAAATGGGTATAAATAGGCGGTAATATTTTTAATCCTTTATTACCATTTTTCTTTCCTTCAACTAATAATATATTGGCTTCCATATTTGTTTTAGGATAAATAAATTGAATTTTTTTAGGTTCAATATTATATTTTTTCATACTTTCTAATATATCTAATAATCTTTCTGGACGATGAACAATAGCAACATAACCATTATTTTTAAGTAATTTTTTAGATATTTTAAATATATCATCTAAATTTAATTTAACTTCATGACGAGCAATAGTTTTATAATCAGATTTATTTAAATTAGATTGTTCACTTACTTTAAAAAATGGTGGATTACAAGTTATTACATCAAAAGATTCGGTTTCAAATTTATTATAT
>DVJX01000094.1 GCA_018716405.1 Candidatus Faecisoma merdavium
TTGTTTTCGTGTATAATATTCATAGTGATTCAAGTCCTTTCATGTAATTTTTTGTTTTCAACTCAATTATACTACTTGAATCACTATTTTTATATATAAATTGTTTCACATCAATTGTATCACTACAAAAAATGATTTTAAGAAAATAGTATTTACTACTATTTTTTTTTAATGTATAATGTAATGGGTGGTTTACTATGTTTATTGATGAAGTAAAATTAGAACTTATAGCTGGTACCGGTGGAGACGGCTGCATGGCTTTTAGAAGAGAAAAATTTGTTGAAATGGGTGGACCTTTTGGTGGCAATGGTGGAAAAGGTTCTGATATTATTTTTAAAGTAGATGAAGGGTTAAATACTTTAATTGATTTAAGATATCAAAAACAAATTAAAGGAAAAAAAGGCGAAAATGGGCAAGGTAAAGGAATGCATGGAGCTAAAGCAGAAGACATTATTGTTAAAGTACCATTAGGAACTATTATAACTGATTTAGATACTAATTTAATAATTGCTGATTTAACAAAAAAAAATGATGAAGTAATAGTAGCTGCTGGAGGACGTGGTGGAAGAGGAAATATTGCTTTTGCTACTAAATCTAATCCTGCTCCTCATTATGCTGAAAATGGTGAACCTGGAGAAGTTAGAAATGTTAAGGTAGAATTAAAATTATTAGCAGATGTTGGTTTGGTTGGTATGCCTAGTGTTGGTAAATCAACAATTATATCTCAAATATCTAAGGCAAAACCTAAAATAGCTGCTTATCATTTTACAACTTTGAAACCTAATTTAGGTGTTGTAAAATCTAATAATTCTTCATTTGTTGTTGCAGACTTGCCAGGTCTTATTGAAGGGGCATCTAAGGGAGACGGCTTAGGAGATCAGTTCTTAAAACATATTGAAAGAACTAGAATAATAGCTCATGTTATTGATATGGGAGCAACTGAGGGTAGAAATCCTTATGATGACTATGTAATTATTAATAATGAATTAAAGCAATTTAATCCTAAAATGCTAGATAAACCACAAATTATTATTGCAAATAAAATGGATATGCCTGATGCTTTAAATAATTTAGAAGAATTTAAAAAGAAAGTAAATGTGCCTATTTATCCTGTTAAAGCAATAACTAATGAAGGGTTAAAAGAAGTAATAGAGGCGTTGTCTAATATGTTAGCTAACATAAAAAAACAACCTTTATATGAAGAAGAAAAATTTGAAAGTCATGTTTTATATAAATTTAAAGAAGAAAAACCGTTTATTATTTCAAAAGATGGTAATACTTGGATGATTAAAGGTGATAAAATAGAAAAATTGTTAAAAATGACAAAGTTTAATACAGATGAATCTGCTAATAGGTTTGCTAACAAGTTAAGAAAATATGGTGTTGATGATGAACTTAGAAAATTAGGAGCACAAGAAGGAGACACAATTAAAATATTGGATTTTGAATTTGAGTATAAAGAATAGCACATAATGTGCTTTTTTTGTCAAAAATATGGACTTTTTAAATATTAATGTGTAAAATATAATTAGGAGATGATTAGATGAAATACTTTTTTGTTGGAATAAAAGGTACAGGAATGAGCGCGTTAGCTCAGGTTCTAAAAGGACTTGGGTATGAAGTTGAAGGTAGCGACAAAAAAGATCATTTTTTTACGGAAGAAGCATTAATAGAAAAAAATATAAAAATTTATGAATTTAATAAAGATAATATTAAAGAAGATATGATTATTGTGCAAGGTAATGCTTTTAAAGATACACATGAAGAAATTGTAAGAGCAAAAGAATTAAATTTAAAAATATATTCTTATCAAGATATGGTCAGTAAATTAACTAAAATGTTTGAAACTATTACTATTGCTGGATGTCACGGGAAAACAACAACAACATCTATGTTAAGTCATGTTTTAAAAAACATAACGGGATGTAATTACTTGATAGGAGATGGAACTGGAGATGCTAGTAAAGAAAATAAGTATTTCGCATTAGAAGCATGTGAATATAAAAGACATTTTTTAAGTTATACACCATATTATGCAATAATTACTAATATTGAATTAGATCATATTGATTATTATAAAGATATTGATGATGTTATTTCTGCATATCAAGAATATGCTAAATTAGCCGAAAAGATGGTTATTGCCTGTGGAGATGATCCTTACACTCATACATTAGAAGTAAATGTTCCGATATTTTATTATGGATTAAATGATGATAATGATATTATAGCTAAGGACGTTGTATATACAAACGAAGGAACCAGCTTCGATGTATTTATAGAAGATAATTATTATGGTCATTTTGATTTACCTTTGTACGGAAAACATATGTTGTTAAATTCGCTTGCTGTTATAGGTGTTTGTTATTATGAACGTTTAGAAGCAAAAGATGTTGCTAAATACTTAAAAACTTTTGAAGGCGCTAAAAGAAGATTTAAAGAAAATATAATTGGTGATATAGTAACTATTGATGACTATGCTCATCACCCAACAGAGGTTAAGGTTACAATTAAAGGAGCTAGACAAAAATATCCAGATAAAGAAATAGTAGCTATTTTAAAAACGCATACATTATCACGAACAAAAGAAATGGCACAAGAATTTGCTGATGCATTAAATTTAGCGGATAAATCATATATAATGGATATTGGTGTAGACAGAGAAGAAGATGGATATGACGATGTCACTTATGAAGTTATTTTGGATAAACTAAATAATGGTGAATATATTAATTTAGATATGGTTGATAAATTATTAAAACATAAAAATGCAGTTATGATATTTATGAGTAGTAAAGATATTTATGTTTTACAAAATAAATATGAAGAGCAATTAAAAAAACTTCAAAAATAATTGAAGTTTTTTTAGCTTTCAATATGATTAAATAATAGTCCAATATTAATTAGTCCAGTTATTCCAACAACGGTATATACTATTCTTGAAAGCATTGATCCATCACCAAATAAGTAAGCAACTAAGTTAAAATCAAAAAGACCAATTAATCCCCATACTATCGCACCGATAATTGTAAAAACTAAACAAATTTTTTGTAGAGTTTCCAAAATAATCATTCCTTTCTATATTCATTAAGTATTTTATATATTTTAAAAAAAATTATACATTTTTTTAAAAAAATATCAATATAATCTATTAAGGAGTGAGAAAATGAAAAAATATTTAATATTTTTAACTATTATAAGTTTATGTTTGGTTGGATGTGGTAGTTATGGCGAAAAAGATATAGTTAAAGATTTTAGCAAAAAAATAAATGATACTAATGGATATTATATAAATGGCGAATTAGAAATTGTAAATAATGAAGATAGTTATTTATATGACGTTGAAGTTGCTTATCAAAAAGAAAATAATTTTAAAGTTGTTTTAAAAAATAAAACAAACAATCATGAACAAGTAATATTAAAAAATAGTGATGGTGTTTATGTTTTAACTCCGTCTTTAAATAAAAGTTTTAAATTTCAAAGCGAATGGCCATACAATAATTCTCAAAGCTATATATTACAAACTATTTTGAAAGATTTAGAAAGTGATACTGAGAAAACATTTGAAGAAAAAGATGACAGTTATATTTTTACAACAAAGGTAAATTATTCAAATAATAGCGAACTAGTAAAACAACAAATAACATTAGATAAAGATTTAAATTTGAAATCTGTTGTTGTGTTAAATTCTAATGATGAGATAAAAATGAAGATGACTTTTAACACAATAGATTATAAAGCAACATATGATGATACATATTTCATGGTAAGCAGTAATGTTAGTAATACTATAGATGAGACTAGTCAAACTTTAGATTCTATAATATATCCAATGTATGTTCCAAATAATACACAATTATCTGGACAGGAAAAGTTAAAAACAGAAAATGGAGAAAGAATAATACTAACATTTAGTGGTGAAAACCCATTTACAATAGTACAGGAAACAGTTAACCCAACAAGTGAATTATTAACTATACCGATGTATGGAGAGCCACAAATAATAACGGATACAGTAGGAGCAGTTTCAGAAGATTCTATAAGTTGGATTAGTAACGGAGTTGAATTTTATGTTGTATCAGATAAATTAGATAGTGAAGAGATGTTAGAGGTTGCTAATTCAATAAATACATTACCGATTGGAAAATAATAAAATGAAACATTGGTGAAATAACAATAAAAATGTTTCTTTTTTTTAATTTATATGTTATAATTTGTGTGGGTGAATAAATATGGCAAAAAAAAATACAACAAAAATGAAATCAGTTAGTTATAGTACTGGAGATGAACTAGGCAAATTAATTAAGTTGGTAATAATTGTTACAATTATTGTTTTATTATTCTATGGCATTACATATTTTGTTAATAAGGAAAAAGATACAACAGACACACCTGTAAAAACTGAAATTCAATATGATAATATTTTGATAGGTAACATATTAACTCAGCCAAATGATGAGTACTATGTTATGATTTATGACGATAATGACTACAATTCAAAAGTTTATGAAATGTATTTATCTATGTATGAAGACAAAGAAGATGCAATAAGATACTATACTGCGGATTTAACTAATCCTTTAAATTCTTCATTTGTATCAGATGAATCAAACTTTGAAATTGAAGATATTAGTGATTTAAAAGTATCAACATCAGTACTATTAAAAATAAAAGATAAAAAAATAGAATCTGTTTATGTTGGTGACAAATTAAAGCAACATTTAGAAGATATTTCAAAAACAGAGGAAGAATAATTCTTCTTTAAATGGTCTGTTGGTGAAGGGGTTAACACTCAAGGTTCTCATCCTTGCATTCATGGGTTCGAATCCCATACAGACTACCAATTAGATATAAACAAAATTTATTTTGTTTTTTTTGATAGATTATAGTTATTGTAAGAGGAATGATAATATGAAAAAAGGAAATTTAAAACCTAAAAAAAATATAAATATTGAAGATGTAGATTTAAAGATAACTGATGGTATAGAAAACAATAAAATATCAAATTGTGAAAGTGAATATGATAAAAATAATTATACATTATTTGAAAAAATTTTATTAATTGTTATTGTTGCTTTAGTTTTTTCTTTATTTGGATATTTCATAGGGAAAAAAGCAAATTTTGCTAACGAAAGTTACTCTACTGCTTCTAAAGAACTACAAAAATTTATTGAAGAATACAATTACATATTATCGAACTATTATGATGATATTGATGAAGAGGAACTAATTTCAAGTGCTATTGATGGTATGTTGACATCTTTAGACGATTATTCAGAATTTGTTGATGACAATTTTTCAATTGTATTAGAGGGTGAATATGAAGGATTAGGTATTAGTGTTTCATCAAATGATAATGAGATATTTATTTCACAAATTTATCCTAATAGTCCTGCAGAAAAAGTAGGATTAAAACAAAATGATATTATAATAAAAATTAATGATGAATCTACTCAAAATTTGACTACTACTGATTTAGTAGATAGAATATCTAATTTAGAAAATATAAAATTAACTATTTTAAGAAACAATGAAGAATTATCATTTGAATTAAAAAAAGAGATAGTAGTACTAGATTCAGTTCATTGGGAAATGAAAGAAGAAAATATTGGATATATAAAAGTAGACCTATTTGCTAATAATACATATGAACAATTTAAAAAAGCACTAAAAGATCTTGAAAACAATAATATGAAAGGGTTAATAATAGACTTAAGAGATAATGGCGGTGGACATTTATTAGCAGTAGAAAATATATTAAGTTTATTCTTAAATGAAACGCATGTGATTTATCAGACACAAGATAAAGAGACAGTAGAAAAAGTATATTCAACAGGAAATGATGACAAAACTTATCCAATTGTTATTTTACAAAATAAAGCTAGTGCCTCAGCAAGTGAGATAATGGCTAGTGCGTTAAGAGAACAATTGAGTGCTTATATAATTGGTAATGTAAGTTATGGTAAAGGGACAATTCAAAGTATGCAAACAATACCAGATATTGGTAATTATAAAATAACAACAAAGAAATGGCTAACTTCAAACGGAATTTGGATAAACGAAACAGGAATTGTACCAGATTTGGAAATATCGTTAAGTGAAGATTATAAAAAAGATCCTTCGCTTAATAATGATAATCAATATATAGAAGCATTAAATTACTTAAAAAATAGAGATTAACTCTTTTTTTTTGAAATAAAAATTGTTTTTATTTCAAACAATGTTATAATATATATAAGTGCAAGGAGGCAAAACGTGAAACAAATATGTATTGGAGATAAATTTCAAATTCAATGTTATAAACATAATGGTAAAATTCATCGTTCTTGGGATGAAGCTGTCGTTTTGGATATAAAAAAGGATTATATTGTATTTGGAAACAATAAAACTAAAGTAACAGAGGCTCAAGGAACGTGGTGGAAAACAAAAGAACCAGCAATAATGTATTTTTTTAAAAATAAATGGTTTAATATTATTTCACAAATAAAAAAAGACGGAATATACTATTATTGTAATATAGCTTCACCATTTATTATTGAAGAAGGAACAATAAAATATATAGATTATGATCTAGATTTAAGAATTTTCCCAACTGGTGAATTTAAAATTTTAGATAAGCTTGAATATGAATATCATAAAAAACTAATGAGATATAGCAATGAATTAGATAAAGTTATAAAGTTAGGATTAGATGAATTGATTAAAAGTTATAAAGACCATAATATAATGTTCGATTCAAAAAGAAATTTGGAATATTGTAAGCTATATTTTAAATTATTGGAAGAAGCGAAAAACAGTAATTTATTTTAAAAAGATGAATACAATAAAAATATAGAAATAGTATTGACAAAAGAAAAATGATTTGATATATTATAGTGGCTTTCGAAAGAGAGAGCAAAAAAATAATATATTAAATAATAAAATGTAAAAAAAACAAAATTTTACAAAAAAAGATTGACTTAATAAAATATATTTGATATATTATTAATGCGCATCCGAAAGGAAGCGAGAATGATCTTTGAAAACTGAGCAAAATGTCAATTCATAAATTAGTCAGGAAAAAAACAAATTAACAAAAAAATATTTTTTTTTGGAGAGTTTGAT
>DVJX01000095.1 GCA_018716405.1 Candidatus Faecisoma merdavium
AAATAAAGCAATGTTCCACGTGAAACAATAAATAATAAAACAAAACAATGTTCCACGTGAAACATATAAATAATAAAATAAAGCAATGTTCCACGTGAAACATATAAATAATAAAATAAAGCAATGTTCCACGTGAAACATATAAATAATAAATTTAAATATTTAGATGAATAAACAATAAATATAAAATATTTCGTTAAATATATTGATTTTAAAATAATATTATTGTATATTATATATGCACAACATTTATGTTTGAATCTGGTCAGAGTCGGAAGACAGCAGCCATAAGATCCTCTAAATGTGTGTGCTTTTTTTGTAGGTGATTATAATGGAAAAATATATGTTAGAAGCTTTAAAAGAAGCTAATAAAGCATTTAAACTTGGTGAAGTACCTATAGGAGCTATAATAGTTAAAGATAATAAAATAATTTCAAGAGCTTTTAATAAAAAAGAATCAAGTAATTTAGCAACTTCACATGCTGAAATACTAGCTATCAATAAAGCATGTAAAAAATTAAATAATTGGAGATTATTAGACTGTACATTATACGTTACTGTTGAACCATGTTTAATGTGTTGTGGAGCTATTATACAATCTAGAATAAAAAAAGTCGTATATGGAACCCCTAATGAATATTATGGCGCTGTGGAAAGCATAGATAATACATTAAAAAAATATAATATTGAAGTTGAAAATAATATTCTACAAAACAAATGTTCGTATATATTAAAAGAATTCTTTAAAAAAAGAAGATAAGTATTTAATATTATTAATAAAAATGATATAATTATAAAGTCGAGGTGAGTAATATGTATCAAGCTTTATATAGAAAATATCGACCTAAAACATTTGATGATGTAGCAGGACAAGAAGTTATTATTAGAACACTTAAAAATGCTGTTATAAATGATAAAATAAGTCATGCTTATTTGTTTGCTGGTCCTCGTGGTTGTGGTAAAACTTCTATAGCTAAAATATTTGCTAAACTAGTAAATTGTAAAGATAGTGTAGAAGGAATACCATGTAATAAATGTGTTTGTTGTACACAAAATAACGAACAAAACATGGATGTTATTGAAATGGATGCTGCATCTAATAATGGAGTTGACGAAATAAGGGAAATAAATAATAAGGTTAATTTAGTACCATCATTAGGAAAATATAAGATATATATTATCGACGAAGTTCATATGTTAACAATTGGCGCTTTTAATGCATTATTAAAAACATTAGAAGAACCACCATCACATGTTATATTTATTTTAGCTACAACTGATCCTCATAAAGTTCCAATAACAATATTATCAAGATGCCAAAGATTTGATTTAAAAAAAATACCTGTGGAAAATATTTATAATCGGTTAAAATATATTTGCGATAATGAAAATATAAAAATAGAAGACGATGCTATTTGGGAAATAGCTAGATTAGGTGATGGAGGATTAAGAGATGCTATTGGTATTTTAGATCAAGTAGTATCATATGCTGTTGATACTGTTACTTTAAATGATGTTCATGAAGTAAATGGTACTATTTCCCAGGAAAATGTGTTTAATTTAATGAAAAATGTAGTTGATAATAATTTAACTGAGGTTATTAATACAATAACTGATTATAGTAATAAAGGTAAAAGTATAATTAAAATAACCGAAGAAATAATTTTGTTTTTAAGAAATGCTATTTTAGCTAATACAACTACTTTGGAAGATAAAAATATTTACCAGGAAATAAATAATCATTTTAGTACAGATAATATGTTAAATTATATTAGTATTCTAAATGAATCACTATTGGATATGAAAAAGTTTTCTAATCCTAAAATGATTTTAGAACTTGCTTTTATAAGAATAATGAATAATTCTTATAAACAAATATCAACAGAAAAAGTTGTTGAAAAAACAATAATTGAGAAACCTAATATCGAATCAAATATTATTACCCAAGAAATAAAACAACCAGAAAAAATTACCAAGAAAATAAAAGCAGAAGTTAAAACTAGTAATACTGTGGATAATAAAAATATTTCCGGGGAAATAACTAAAAAAGCTGTTGATAATGAATTGTTAGAAAAATTTAATAAATTTGTTGAAATAAGAGTAAATAATACACTTTCAAAATTTTCTAAAAAGGATACTATTGAGTTAAAAAATGCTTTAAATAAGGTTATGGATTATGTGATGGATGAAAAATATAATGTCTATGCTACAATGGTGTTAGATGGACAGTTAAAAGCCGTAAGTGATGAATATGCTATATTCACTTATAAAACTGAACATTTATCAAATTTATTTAATGAAAATATAATTAATATTGAAAATTTAATTAAAGAAGTTTTTAATAAATCATATAAAGTGGTTGCTGTTGATATTGATAAATGGAATATTATTAAAGACAATTTTAATAGTAAAAAACAAAAATTTGAATATCAAGATGAAATATATTCAATTGAAGAAATATTAAGTAAATTAAATAATGAACCAGAAGATGATATGAAATCATTGTTTGGAGATATAGTAGAGTATAATTAAGGAGGAATAAATATGAATATACAAGCTATGATGAAACAAGCACAAAAATTACAAAAGGATATGATGAATGCTAAAAAGGAGATAGATGAAACAGAATTTGAATGTACTAAATCATTTATAACAGTTAAAGCTATGGGAAATAAAAAAATTAAATCTATCAAAATAGATATGGAAAGTATTTCTAAAGATGAAGTAGAAATGGTTGAAGATTTAATGTTAGTTGCAGTTAATGAATTAATGGATAAAATAGATAAAGAAACTGAAAAGAAGATGGGTAAATACACTCAAGGAATGCCGGGGTTATTCTAATGTTATATCCTGAAACAATTAATAATTTAATTGAGTGTTACAAAAAATTTCCAGGCGTTGGCGAGAAATCTGCTGAACGAATGGCATTATGTACTTTAGAACTAGATCAAGAAATAATTGATCTTTTTGCGCAATCTTTAAAAGATTCTAAAAAAAATATTAGAAGATGTAAAAAATGCAATAATTTATCAGAAACAGATATTTGTCCTATTTGTAATAGTGATACAAGAGATAAAAAGATTATATGTGTTGTTGAAGAACCAAAAAATGTTTTTCAATTTGAAAAAATAGGTTCGTACAATGGATTGTATCATGTATTAGATGGTTTAATTTCTCCATTGGAGGATGTTAATCCAGAAGATATAAACTTAGATAGTTTATTAGATAGAATTAAAAATGATAATATTGAAGAAGTAATAATAGCTGTTAAACCTAGTGTTGAAGGTGAAACAACTGCATTATATATTTCAAAGATATTAGAGGATAAAAATGTAACAATATCTAAAATAGCTCATGGTGTACCTATAGGAGCTGATATGGATTATGTTGATGCATTAACTTTAGAATTAGCGTTACAAGAAAGAAAAAATATAACTAGTCATACTGAATAATATTAATACATAATTTTTATTGGTGAAGAATATGTTAAAAAAATTATTTAATTTAATCAAAAGAATTGTTATTAGTGCTTTTATATTATATGGATATAATTTATTAGTTACACCAATAAATTTAATAATACCAATTAATATAATTACAGTAACTTTATTAACAATTTTTGGCCTACCAGCTTTATTTTCATTAATTATTATATTAATTGTCGTTTTTTAGGAAGGTGTTAGTATGTTAGAACAATATCAAAATAATCAACCAATTGCTTATCAAATAATAAAAAATACTTTAAATAAAAAACATTTTGCTCATGCTTATTTGATTGAAACAAATGGATATGGTGCATGTTTTGATTTTGCTTTAACATTTGCTAAATTATTATTATGTCCTTATGAAGAATGTATCAATTGTATGCAATGTAAGATGATTGATGATAATAATTTTCCTGAATTAAAAATAATTAATCCAGATGGTAATGGTATTAAAAAAGAACAACTAACTGAATTACAAGAAGAATTCAATAAAAAATCAATTGTGGGAAATAAAAAAGTTTATATTATAAATAAAGCAGAAAAGTTAAATGTTAATTCAGCAAATACAATTTTAAAGTTTTTAGAGGAACCACAAGAAGGAATAATAGCTATTTTGATAACTAACAATATTTATCAATTATTAGATACTATTATTTCAAGGTGTCAAATTATTTCTTTAAATGGACAAGTTGATTTAGAAAATAAAAATACATTTAATAAAATAGCTCAATTATTAACTGATAATAATGAAGATTATAATAATTTTATTAATGATGAAAGCAATAAAGAAAAATTAGAAGCATTATTAAAATTTATTAAATATTATGAAAATAATCATAAAAAAATATTATTATATATGAATGATTATTGGTTTAATTATTTTAATGATAAACAAGAAATGAGTAAATATATATTAATAATGATTTATTTTTATAAAGATGTTTTAAATTATAAAATAAATTGTAATATTGAAATATTTAATGATTATCTAGACTTGATAGAAAATATAGCTAATAAAAATACTGTGGATAACTTAGTTAATAAAATAACTATTATAAATGAACATAGAACATATTTAGAATACAATGCAAATTTAAATTTATTAATGGATAAAATTATAATTGAATTAGAAAGTGGTGTACGATGAAAGTAGTAGGAATATCTTTTGAAAATAATAAACAAATATATTATTTCAATCCCAAGTCATTTGATTTAAAAAGAAATGTGACTGTGATAGTTGAAACAGAAAGAGGATTACAATTTGGGAAAGTTATTTTACCACCTTTTGAACTAGAGGAATTTAAAAACAATTCAGTTTTGAAAAATGTAATTAGAATATCAACAAAAAAAGATTATTTGGAATATAAGAAAAATTTAAAAGATGCAGAAATAGCTTTAGTTAAATGTAAAAATTTAATAGAAAGATTAAATTTAAATATGCAAGTAATGGATGCAAATTTTACTTTTGATAGATCACAACTATTGTTTAGATTTTTATCGGATAATAGAGTAGATTTTAGACAATTAGCAAAAGAATTAGCTACTATTTATAAAACAAGAATTGAATTAAGGCAAGTTGGTGTTAGAGATAAAGCTAAAGAAATAGGTGGTTGTGGATTATGTGGAAGACAACTTTGTTGTGCAAGATTCAATTATGATATGTCTTCAGTATCAATTAATATGGCTAAAAATCAAAATATATCTTTAAATCCAAATAAAATTAATGGTGTTTGTGGAAGACTTTTATGTTGTTTAAAATATGAAGATGAAACCTATAAAGAATATAAAAAAGATTTACCTAAAGTAGGAAGTATTGTGGATACTGTAAAAGGAAGAGGTAAAGTTGTTAGCATTGATATTTTAAATAAAAAATATAGTGTAGATATTAAAGATGTGGGGATTGTTGAGATAGATGGAAGTAACTAATTATTTATTAGGATATAAAGATAAATATATTGTCCAAAATACACAAATGTTTAATTTTTCTTTAGATTCTGTCTTATTACCTAATTTTGTAACTTTAAATAAAAATATTAAAAACATATTAGATATTGGCTGTGGTAATGCACCAATACCTTTAATTTTATCCATTAAAACAAATGCTTTAATTACAGGTGTAGAAATCCAAAAAGATGTTTATGATTTAGCGGTTAAATCAGTTAAAATAAATAATTTAGAAAATCAAATAAATATTATAAATGCTGATATAAA
>DVJX01000096.1 GCA_018716405.1 Candidatus Faecisoma merdavium
AATAGAAAATGAACTAATTGGATTAAGTAAAAAGATTGATGATTTAAATTATCAATTGAATAATATTAAAAATAATAAAAATAAATTAAACGTTGATTTACAAAATAATTTAAAAATTTATAACAATTTGAATTTACAAATTGAATCTTTAAAATATAATATTGAAAACAACAGCAGTTTACCAACTTCTGTAAAAAAAGTATTAGATAATCCAAAGTTAAGAGGAATTCATGATATAATTGGAAATTTATTTGATGTTTCTGAAGAATATTCTTTGGCTATTTCTACAGCCTTAGGCATTTCTTCTACTAATATTGTAGTTGATAATGAAAATTGTGCTAAAGAGGCAATTAATTATTTAAAAGAAAACAAATTAGGAAGAGCTACTTTTTTTCCTTTAAATATAATTAAACCTAAAAATATTGATACTGTAATTAATTTGCCTGGATTTATTGATGTTGCTAGTAATTTGATTAAATATAATCCAAAATACTCTAATATAATACTAAATCAATTAGGAAATGTATTAGTAGTTGATAATATTGATAATGCTAATATTATTGCAAAATATATAAATTATAGATATAGAATAGTTACACTAAATGGAGAGTTGTTACATGTTGGTGGCTCATTAACTGGTGGTAATACTATAAAAACTAAAAATATTATTTTAGAAAAATATGAATTAGAAAATAAAATAAAAGAAGCTAAAATAATTTCTGATAATATAAGTAAAATAGAAGAAAAAATAAATGAAGTAGATAACAATTATAAAGAAATTGAAGATAAAATTTATTTAATTAATAAAGAAAAATTAAATAAAGAAGTTTTATTAGATAATTATAAGAAAGAAATAATTTCTAAGGAAGAAATTTTAAAAGAAACAACTTATGAAATAACAGGCAATAATAATATATTAGACAATAAATTGTTAGAAGAAGAACAACAAGTGTTAAAAGAATATTATGAAACATTAGAAAATAAAAACAAAGTTAATTTATATCTAAATAATTTATTAAAGAAAAAAGAAGAGTTAAATAGTGAATTATCTGATTATGAATTAACTATCAAAAAAGAAAATAGCTTATATAATGAGAAAAAAGAAGAATTAAATAGGCTAGAAATAACTGTTAATAGACTAGATGTTAAGATTGATAATTTATTAAATATTCTTTCAGAAAATTATTCAATTACTTATGATACAGCAATATCTAGATATAAATTAGATATTGATATTGATGTTGCTAGAAATAAAGTAAATAGTTTGAAAAAACAAATAAAAGAGATTGGTGTTGTTAATTTAGGATCTATCGAAGAATTTGAATCAGTTAATGAAAGGTATGAATTCTTGAATAATCAAAGAGATGATCTAACTAAAGCTGAAAATACTTTATTAGAAATAATATCTGAAATGGATAAAGTAATGGAAAAAGAATTTGTTAAAACATTTAAAGTTATTAAAGAAAACTTTAATATTACATTTAGGGAATTATTCAAAGGTGGAACAGCTGATTTAAAATTAACTGATCCAAATAACATTTTAGAAACTGGTATTGAGATAGTAGCATCTCCACCAGGTAAAAAATTAACTACTATTTCTTTATTATCAGGTGGCGAAAAAACATTTACAGCAATAAGCTTATTATTTGCTATATTAAAATCAAAACCAGTTCCATTTTGTATACTAGATGAAGTGGAAGCAGCTTTAGATGATGTAAATGTTGATTCGTTTGGTAAATATGTATGTAATTTGAAAGATAAGACACAATTTATAATTATTACTCATAAGAAAAAAACAATGGAATATGTTGATACTTTATACGGTATCACTATGCAAGAGTCTGGTGTAAGTAAATTAGTAAGTGTAAAATTAGAAGAAATAAAATAAATATTTAATTAATACTGAATAGACTATAGTTTATTCAGCTTTTTATATATATTAAATTGACATTAAAAATAAAAAAGAAATATTAAAACAAGTAAAAGTGGGATAATTAATTACATATATAGAATTTTTAGAATTGTATAAAAAAAGGCAAATTCTCTCAGAGAATGCCTTTTATTCAAAAATTATAATTACCTATACTTTAAAGATAATATATTGGTTTAGGTTTAATCATTCTTATTACTTCTTAAATATTTAAATTATTAATTATTTTCATCTATATTTTTCGAGTTTTTTCAAAACTAGGTAATTCAAAATCTTTTGTTTTATAACCGTCATTGATATAATCAAACATATTATTAGCATCTTCTATAA
Source organism: Candidatus Faecisoma merdavium (assembly GCA_018716405.1). Taxonomy (GTDB): domain Bacteria; phylum Bacillota_I; class Bacilli_A; order RF39; family UBA660; genus Faecisoma; species Faecisoma merdavium. The sequence continues at coordinate 2,261 of DVJX01000096.1, forward strand.
TATCATTACCATAAATGTTCATTATTCTTGGTTCACATATGACTATATCATTAGGCTCTAAATCAATAATTTTTCTTATCATATTTTCTCCACTAGGAACACCATACCTATCACACCAAGCAAAATTAATATCTGGTGTTGTTTCCATCAATTTAAAATATAATCTTCTAAACCAAGACGGATGACACATTGGAAAAAATAACTTTTGAATATTTATCCGTTCGTTTATATTTTTTAATTTGAAAACTGAATAATGAACTTGTTTACCCTCATCTAACAAAACAAAAAAATTTAAACTAACACTAAATCCAAGCTGTTCTAAAATTTCTACTAAACTTAAAGTAATTGCACCACGATTAAATATTTGATTAGAATTATCACGCCAATCATAAGCGGAATTATAATAAATATTAATTTGTTTTTTTTGCGATTTTTGTTTATTTAACATTGATAAGGGGTTGCCCTCTAAATATGCTTTTACATCTGGAACATAGCCAACGTAAAAATTATATTGTTTATATTTCTTACTATTTAATTTTATATATTTTTCTAATTTTAATTTTAAATCCAAAAATTTATCAAAATTTTCATGATTCCCATATTTAGCCATATTTTTTGCTTCAGCTAAATTTATTGTTTTATACCAATTGTAATTGTTAGTATATTCACTTTTAGCTGTTTCACGAAAAGCATTACTTATTTTAGCATTTTCTAAATGCTCTAAATATTCAGTAATTGAATCAAAATAATAATACATTACATTATAATTATTTTTTTTATAATATTTATACATAAATTACTCCGTTAAAAATGTAACTCATCATCATGTCGTTGAGGTTCTTTTATCAATCTTAAAGATTTAGTAACAGAATAGTATTTATTATTTTCATCAATATAATCCATATTTCCAATAATTGTATTTAAATCATCTTGATCTAAATTTTTGATAACATTATTTCTTAAAATAGTTTCAACTGGAATACCATTAATTTCTTTTTTGTAAACTTTTCCGATTCCACGAGTTGAAATTATATGTGGTATTTTAGATTTTTCAACACTATCTCTAAAAGACCACATAAATTCTAATACTTGACGGTTTGGATATAATGCCCTTTCTAGTTTTCTATCATAATCAAAGAAAATATTATCAAATCTGTCTAATGTTGCTCCATCTAAAGCAGTTCTACCTATATATTGTAAGTCAGCACCTTTACCCCAAGTATTAGCAGCAGCTATCATTCTAAAATTTGGATGTTTTTCAATGGTTTCATGTGGAAAAGCCATATATCCGTTTGCCAAAGCTGAATTTATAATAATTAAAGCAGATGGATCAGAATTGTCTATTTCATCTAAGAAGAAAATACCACCATATTTAAATGCCTTATAAAATTCTGTATCTCTATAGTTACCTCCAGCATCAATAAAACCAGTTAATTTAAATTCATTAGATACATTATTTGTGTAATACATTTTTTGCCCAAATGCTTTTGCAATTTGAGCTATCACATGGTTTTTACCAGAACCTGCAGGGCCGATTAACATTACTGGTTCATCTAATTGAACTGATGATGCTATTTCTTCATATTTTTCATGAAATAATTCAATGTCAGTTCTTCCTATTTCAACATCATTTAATTTTATAATATTAATTTTTGGAACAGCTTGACTAGTAACAATTTTATCAATTAAATCTCTGTATTTAGCATATATTTCTTTAATAACATTATTTGATATAGAAAATTTTTCAACTTCTGCTTTTATTATTTCTAATAAGTGTTTTTGAACTTCTATCGAAATTGCACTATCTACATATTCTGACACTCTTTTTTTAGGCTCAAGTGAATCAAAATAATCATTAAATGATTTTTCAATTCTAGCTCTTACACTTGTATCTGTTATATTAGATAATATTTCATTTAAACAATTTAATAAATTTTTGGCACTCATAAGATCGTCAAATAAAGGTTTATTTTTTTGATTTTCTTGTTTGGAAAAAACATCTGCATTTTCATAGATTATTTCTTCTTTTTCTTCTTCTAAAAAGTTATGAAACTCTCCGTTTTTATAATAAGTATTATCTGGAAATTCATAAACTTTGCCACACAATTTTTGTATAATATCCTCTTTATTAGAAAAAATTATTTCCCCAAATTGTTTAGTATATCCAAAATATAAATCACAGGTCGTTCCAATTTTTATTGCAGTTAGTTCTTTTGTTTTCATATCATATAAAACATAATTACAATTTGCATTTAACATTTGCAAAATTTTATAAGCATCATTATCATAGTCTTTAATTAAAAATGGTAAAAGTTCATGATATGTATCATATTCAAAACCATATGTGTTTTCGTACTTTTCTGCAACTTTCCAAAAATCCTCTGCATCAACAACGTATAATAATTTTTCATCGAATATATATGGAAATTTGTAATCATCATCTAGATTAATCCAATTGGTTTGACCAAAAATTGCATCATCACTTGTTACAATTTTTTCCTTATAAGTATCATCATCCGAATCTTTTGTAAGCTCTACTGCTTTAATACCCAACAAATTTCTGATTTCTTTTGATGATAGTTCTTTTCCTACATATGCTACTAATATATCATTAAGCAAAAAAATCCCCCCTTAAATACATTTATAATTTTAACTTAATATTTATATAAATTTCTCTTTTTTTAAGATTCGTACGTTATTATATCACAAAATATCTAAAAATGTATAACAAATTTGATATTTTTAATATTTTAAAAATTTTAATTAATTATTTTGATATTTCATAAAATTTTCTTATTAAATTACAAATTTTTTATGATTTGTGCTTATTAGTTAATTCGTTGGGAATATCAGTTTTTTATTAAATATAAAATAATTTTTGAAATATTGTGTTTATATGATACAACTGATACATTAATTTAGTGAAAATACTTACAAGTAATGGTTGAACTTTAATATAAATATTAATAATTATGAAACAATAAAATAAATACTTAATTAAGACTGAATAGACTATAGTTTATTCAGTTTTTATGTATATTAAAATTGACATTAAAAATAAAAAAATATATAATAAATTCATTATTTTTATAATGAATGTTGGTGAAATAATGGATTGGATTACCAAAGAACAAGAAGAAATCAAAAAAGAAATATTAAAACATGTAGAAGAAGGGCAATTAATAACATATATAGAATTTTTAGAATTATATAAACCATATAAGGAAAGAATTAGTGAGATTGCCTTTGCCAATCTTTTAGGAATAAGTAATTTTAATTATCAAATTTTTCAGGGTCGAGGAACGAGAACGAAAATATTCAAAAAAATTTATTCAAAATTAACACAAGAAGAACAAGAAGAAATCAAAAAAGAAATATTAAAACATGTAGAAGAAGGACAATTAATAACATATATAGAATTTTTAACATTATATAAAACATATGAGGAAAGAATAAGTGAAATTGATTTTGCTAACCTTTTAGGCATAAGCGAATTTAATTATCAAAAAATTCGATATCGAGGAACAAGAACAAAAATATTCAAGAAAACTAATTCAAAATTAACAGAAGAACAAGAAGAAATCAAAAAAGAAATATTAAAAAATGTAAGAATAGGTCAATTAATAACATATATAGAATTTTTAGAATTATATAAACCATATGAGAAAAGAATAAGTGAAATTGATTTTGCCAAACTTTTGGGAATAAGTTATAACAACTTTCAAAGGTTTCGTTATCCAAGTACAAAAGTAAAAATATTTAAGAAAACTAATTTAAAATTAACAGAAGAAGAACAAGAGGAGATAAGACAAGAAATATTAAAACAAGTAAAAGAAGGACAATTGATAAAATATTCAGAACTTTTAGAATTATATAAACCATATAAGGAAAGAATAAGTGAAATTGATTTTGCCAAACTTTTGGGAATAAATTATAGCAATTATAAGAGTGTTCGAAATAGAGGAACAAAAGCAAAAATAAAAGATTATAAAAAAGAAATAAAGATTAATGGAATAAGATATTTGCTACAAGAGTCAAGATATTATTCAAAACAAGAATTGGAAAATTTATCAAAAAAATATGAAATAGATTTATCTGAAATTTTGAAGAAATTTTTTAACCTGCAAAATAATAAAAATTTAAAAAATATAGAGGATTGTCTAGAAATTAAAGGACAATTATGGATAGGAAATATAAAATGTAGTAAAATCTTTGCAGAAAAATATGCGCAATTTATGATAGAAACAGCAATGAAAATAGGAAATAATTATTGTAGAAAGTACAAATGTGAATCAGTAAAAGATGATGTTATAAGCAATTCTATAATATTTATAATTGAAAAACGTGGACATATAGAAAAAAATTGTATAACTGAAGAACAAATAAAAACGGCAATTTTTCATTCTATTAGTAGATATATAATGGATTCATTTTTATGGGAAAAGAGTAGAAAATGCAGTAAAATATATTCATATTTTGAAATAAACATTAATGGTGAAGAAATTAATCCATTTGATAAGGGAATTGTAGATGCATCGATTAATGTTGAGAACGAAGTCATTGAAAATATGTCACAAGCTAAAGAAATAGATTTGAAAAATGATTTATTAGAAGATTCTTGTTTAAGATTATTAAAAAAATATTTAGAAATTGGTTATGATGAAAACAAAGCAATTTTAGAAGTTAGTAAGATTGTAAAGATAGCTGTGAAACCATTGGTTAAAATATTGAAAAAATATATGATTAAACAGCAATATGTTAAAGTAACGAGCAAAGGAAGCTATATTTTAAAATATTAAAATTAATGATGTAATTAAAAAGCTGTTAGAAACTGAATAAATTATAGTTTATTCAGTTTTCATATATATAAAAATTGACATCAAAAATAAAAAAATATATAATAAATGCGTTTTTTAATGAATGTTGGTGATGAAATGGATTGGATTACTAAAGAACAAGAAGAAATCAAAAAAGAAGTATTAAAACAAGTAAAAGTAGGTCAATTAATAACATATATAGAGTTTTTAGAATTATATAAACCTTATGGTAAAAGAATGAGTGAGATTGATTTTGCGAATATTTTAGGGATAAATTATAGAAATTATCAAAAGATGCGAACACAAGGAACAAGAACAAAAATATTCAAAAAAACTTATTCTAAATTAACAGAAGAAGAAAAAGATAAAATAAAACAAGAAATATTAGAGAAAGTAAAAGTAGGTCAACTAATAACATATATAGAGTTTTTAGAATTATATAAACCATATGATGGAAAAATGAGTGAGATTGATTTTGCTAATCTTTTAGGAATAAGCTATATAAGTTATCAAAAAATTCGAAATCAAGGAACAAAAGCAAAAGTTTTTAATAAAATGTACTCACAGGTGATAGCTGAAAAAATCAAAAAAGAAGTGTTAAAGCAAGTAAAAGAAGGACAATTGATAACATATTCAGAGTTTTTAGAACTATATAAACCGTATGAGAAACAAATAAGTGAGATTGACTTTGCTCATCTTTTAGGGATAGGTAATATGAGTTATTATAATATTAAAAATCAAGGAACAAGAGCTAAAATATTTAATAAAAATAATTCAGAATTAGCAGACAAAGAAAAAGAAGAAATAAAGCAGGAAATATTAAAGCAAGTAAAAGAAGGACAATTAATAACATATATAGAGTTTTTAGAATTATATAAACTATATAAGAAAAGAATAAGCGAGATTGACTTTGCTAATCTTTTAGGAATAAATAGTGTTAATTATCAACTTTTTCGAGCACAAGGAACAAGAACAAAGATATTCAAGAAAAATTATCCAAAATTAACCGAAGAAGAAAAAGAAAAAATAAAACAAGAGATATTAGAGAAAGTAAAAGTGGGACAATTAATAACATATACAGAATTTTTGGAATTATATAAACCATATGATGAAAAAATGAGTGAGATTGATTTTGCTCATCTTTTAGGAATAAGTTATAGTAGTTATAGAAATATGCAATATAAAGGATCAAAAACCAAAATATTTAAAAAAATCAATTCAAAATTAACAGAAAAAGAAGAAGAAAAAATAGTAAAAGAAGTATTAAAACAAGTAAAAATAGGACAATCAATAACATATATAGAATTTTTAGAACTATATAAACCTTATAAAGAAAAAATAAGTGAAATTGACTTTGCTCTTCTTTTAGGAATAACTTATCCTAATTACCAAAGTATTCGAAATCAAGGAACAAAAGCAATAATAAAAGATTATAAAAAAGAAATTAAGATTAATAGAATAAAATATTTATTAAAAGAATCAAGATATTATGAAAAACAAGAATTGGAAAATTTATCAAAAAAATATGAAATAGATTTATCTGAAATTTTGAAGGGACTTTTTAATTTGAAAAATAACAACAATTTAAGGATTTTGGAAAGTTGCTTAGAAATTAAAGGATATCTATGGATAGGAAATATAAAATGTAGTAAAATTTTTGCTACAAAATATAAACAATATATGATTGAATCAACAAAAAAAATAAAAAAATATTATTGTACAAAATATAGAAATTTAACTATAAAGGATGATGTTATAAGTAATTCTATAATATTTATAATTGAAAAATGTGGAAGTATAGAAAAAAATTGTATAAATGATGAACAAATAAAAACATTGATATTTTATTCAATTAGTGGATATATAATAAAGTCATGTTTATGGGAATATTGTAAAAAGAATAGAAAAAATAATTCATTACTTGGGGCAAATGATAGTGAAGAAGAAATAAATCTTTCTAATAGAGGTATTGATACATCGATTAATACTGAAAATGATGTAAATCTATCTCAAAATAAAAGAATGGATTCGAACAATGATTTATTAGCAAATTCTTGTTTAAAATTATTAAAAAAATATTTAAAAACTGGCTATGATGAAAATAAGGCAATATCGGAAGTTAGTAAAATTGTAGATATAGATGTAAAAGAATTGCTAGAAATATTAAAAAAATATATGATTGAACAACAATATGTTAAAGTAACAAGCAAAGGAAGTTATATTTTAAAATGATGATTGTTTATTTTTATAAAAATTTATGATATAATTAAAAAGAGCCTAGAAACTCTCGTAGTTTGGAGGTTTTTTTATGGCAAGATTTATTTTTGTAACAGGTGGAGTTGTATCAGGACTTGGTAAAGGAATAACTGCATCTAGTATTGCTTTATTATTAAAATCAAGAGGATATAAGGTTTTTATGCAAAAATTTGATCCCTATATTAATGTTGATCCGGGGACAATGTCTCCTTATCAACATGGAGAAGTCTTTGTGACTTATGATGGAGCTGAAACTGATTTAGATTTAGGTCATTATGAAAGATTTATAGATGAAGAATTAAATTATTCATCTAATTGTACTACTGGTAAAATTTTTTCATCAGTTATTGAAAAAGAAAGAAGAGGAGATTATTTAGGAGCAACAGTTCAATTTGTTCCTCATATAACTAATGAAATTAAAAATAGAGTTTTTGAAGCCAGTTCTACTAGTAATGCTGATTTTGTAATAACAGAAATTGGAGGCACAATTGGTGATATTGAATCCCAAGTTTATTTAGAATCATTAAGACAATTAAGAAATGATTTAGGCAAAGAAAAAACATTATTTGTTCATACTACATTAATACCATTTATTTATGGTTCAAATGAATTAAAAACCAAGCCTACACAACACTCTGTGATTGAATTAAGAGGACTAGGGATACAACCGGATATAATAGTTTGTAGGACACCTTACAAGTTGGATTTTGATATTAAACGTAAACTAAGTTTATATTGTAGTGTTGATATAAATAATATAATTGATGCAGTTGATACTAAAAATATATATCAAATACCATTAAATTTTTATAATCAAAAATTAGACGAAGTTATTTTAAAACAATTTAATTTAACTATAAATAATTCAAATATAGAATATTGGCAAGAATTAGTTAATAGAGTTGATAACTTAAAAGACGAAATTGAAATAGCTTTAGTTGGCAAATATGTTGAATTACATGATGCATATATATCAGTTGTAGAAAGTTTAAAACATGCAGGATATAAATATAATACTAAAATAAAAATTAATTGGATAGATTCTGAAAAAATAGATGATTTAGAAATTAAATTAAAAGATAGTAGTGGAATAATTGTTCCCGGTGGTTTTGGTAGTAGAGGAGTAGAAGGAAAAATAAAAGCTATAAAGTATGCTAGAGAAAACAATATACCTTTTTTGGGCATTTGTTTAGGAATGCAGTTAGCTTGCATTGAATTTGCAAGAAATGTATGTAAAATTGAAAATGCTAACTCAACTGAATTTGATGAAATGACTAATGAACCTATTATTGATTTAATGAGTGATCAAAAGCAAATAATTAATATGGGTGGAACTTTGAGATTAGGAAATTATGATTGTAAAATAAAAAAAGATTCTTTAGCATATAAACTATATAATCAAGAGTTTATTAAAGAAAGACATAGGCATCGTTATGAATTTAATAATACTTACAGAAAAATATTAGAAAAAAATGGATTAATTTTTTCTGGTATTAATGAAAAATCAAATTTAGTGGAGATAATTGAATATAAAAATCACCCATTTTTTGTGGCTTGTCAATTTCATCCAGAATTTAAATCAAGGCCAACAAGACCTCATCCTTTATTTGATGGATTTATAAAAAGTAGTATAGAAAAAAGCGTTTAAAACGCTTTTTTAAATTAATCTAATTTCATTTTCATTAAAGAAAGGTTTGTCTTTATTAATTCGATCATAAAATAATATTCCATTTAAATGATCTATTTCATGTTGAAATGCAATTGATAATTCTTCTCTTGCTCTTACTTTTATTTTGTTGCCATCAATGTCATATCCTTCTACTGTGACTCTAGCATATCTTGGAACGTGACCTTCAACATCACGATTAACTGATAAGCAACCTTCTCCAACATCAGCTGCTATCATTTCATTAGAATAAGAAACAATTTTAGGATTAACAAACACATATTCATCAAAGATACCATCTTCAACTTCGTGTACAATTATAATTATTCTTTTATTTAAACCTAATTGTGGAAATGCAAGTCCCATACCAGGTCTTAAATTATATTTATCTGCATATTCTTCAATTTGACTATATGTTAATTCATCGATTGCTCTTTTAATTAATTCTTTATCTTCATTTGATAAAGGAAAAGATGCATCAACACTTTTTTTTCTTAGCCTTTTGTCTTTTTCATCTAATATATTTAATTTTTTAAACATGATAACCAACTCCAATAACACAAGTATTTTATCACATTTTATAAAAAAATCAAAATAAAAAGGAAGTTTATCTTCCTTGACAAGGTGTTTGATTGTGGCAACCACAGTTATTTTCGAATGCTCTTGCACCTATGATTATTACTAATAAAATGAATAAAACTAAAACAATTGCTGCTCCGTATCCAGTACCATAACCATATGGTTGATTGTAACCATAACCACTATATCCTCCGTAGTAATACATATTATTACCTCCTTCTAGCTAATATAGTTTATTAAAAATTGTGTTATATGTTCATTAAAAACACCTATTTTTTAAATTAATGCAGGAAATCTTACTAGTATTGGCTAATATAACTAATAGGAGGTAAATTTATGCATTATATAAAAAAATACATATGGGTAATTTTAGTAATTTTCGTTTTATTATTTTTGTTTATTGCAAATAGTTCAAACGAAGAAGTTGTATTAGAAGAACAATTAAAAGAAAAAGAAGTAGAAGAACCTATAATTCAAGAAGAAAATAAAAAAATAAAAGTTGATATTAAAGGAGCAGTGAATAATCCAGGTGTTTATGAAGTTTTAGAAAATAGTCGCGTTAGTGATGCGATAAATATAAGTGGTGGCTTAACTAAAGATGCTGATACGAGTACTATTAATTTAAGTAAAATAATATTTGATGAGATGGTAATAATTATTTATACAAAAGATGAAATTGCAGAAATGTTAAAAGGTGATACATCCATTAAATATATTGAAAAAGAATGTATTTGTCCAAAACTAGAAAATGATGCTTGTATTGAAGACAAGATTGAAAATGTTCCTAATAATAATTTAAATAACGATTCTAGTTCTTCAAATAATAAAGTATCATTAAATAAAGCTAGTTTAGATGAATTAATGACTCTTGATGGAATAGGAGAGAAAAAAGCTCAAGCAATTATTGATTATCGTAATAAAAATGGATTTAAATCTATTGAAGAAATAATGGAAGTAGATGGAATAGGCAGTACAACTTATGAAAAAATTAAAGATAGACTTACTTTGTAAAATAATTTTAATTGTTACCTGTTTTTATACTTTTTATATTACTAAAAATTTAATATACCATACTAATTATAAAGAAGGTGAAATAACTTTAATTGGTAAAATAATTAATATAACTAAAAAAGAAAATAATGTTGATTTGATAATAAAAGCAAAGGAAAAAATAAAAGTAACTTATTATGGTAGTGTTAATTATCAATTAGGTGATTATGTTAAAATTAAAGGAACATTAACAAAACCTTATAATAGTACTATTTTTAATTTGTTTGATTATAGAAATTATTTATTAAGTGATAAAATATATTTTATTTTAAAAGCTGATAAAATTGATAAATATAAAGATAATGATAATATATTTTATAAAATAAAAAATAGTATATATGAAAAAATAGATAAATTAAAAAGCAAAAATTATGTAAAAACATTTATATTAGGTGATAAACAAGATTTAAATGATGAAATACTAAATAGTTATCAACAAAATGGTGTAAGTCATTTACTTGCTATATCAGGTATGCATATTTCTTTATTAGTTGTAATTTTATCTAAAATATTAAAAAAATTTAAATATAGTTATTTTATAATAAGTATATTTTTAATTTTTTATGCATTTTTAACCAATTTTACTCCTTCTGTTTTAAGAGCAGTATTGCTTTATATTTTTAATAAAATAGATAAAAAAAATTTAATTTTATTAATTGCTAGTTTGATGTTATTTTACAACCCATATTATATTTATAATGTTGGATTTTTATTTAGTTTCATAATAAGTTTTTATTTGATTTATTTTGGCAATTTAACTAACAAATTTAATAATTATTTCATTAAATTATTTATGACATCAACAATTTGCTTTATAGCAAGTATTCCTATTATGATTAATAATTTTTATTATATAAATATAACAAGCCCTTTAATTAATATTATGTTTGTTCCTTTTATTTCCTTGATTATTTTTCCTCTGTCATTAATAACTCTGGTATTTCCAATCTTAGATAATATATTATTCTTTTTATTAAATATTATGGAATCATTAACTTTATTTTTTAATAATTTTAACATTAATTTAACAATGGCAAAGATGAATATATATATTTTTATAATTTATTATTTAATTATTACATTAATATTTATTAAGCCAAAGTATTTTTATGCTTTAATTTTTATTTTGATTATCCATAATAATATAAAATATTTTAATAAAAATAGTTATTTAACAATTCTTGATGTTGGACAAGGTGATTCTATTTTGCTAGAAATTAAAGATAAAAATATTTTAATTGATACTGGAGGTAATATGTTTAGTGATTATAATATAGCTAAAAATAAATTAATACCTTATTTTAAATCATTAGGTATAAAAAAAATAAATTACTTAATTTTAACACATGGTGATTATGATCATATGGGTGAAAGTATTAATTTAGTAAATAACTTTAAAGTAGAGAAAGTAATATTCAATTGTGGGCCACATAATGATTTAGAACAAGAATTAATTAAAGTATTACATAAAAAGAAAATACCATATTACAGTTGTATCAAAGAATTAAATATAGATGATAATAAATTATACTTTTTAAATAATAAAGATTATGGTAATGAAAATGATAATTCAAGTGTAATTTATACAGAACTCAATAAACATAAATTTCTATTTATGGGAGATGCTGGTGTAGAAGTAGAAGATGATTTAATAGAAAAATATAATTTACAAAATATAGATGTATTAAAAGTAGGACATCATGGAAGTAAAACAAGTTCAAGTGAAGAATTCATAGGTGAGATAAATCCAAAATATTCAGTAATTAGTGTTGGAAAGAACAATAGATATGGTCATCCAAATGATAGTGTATTAGAAAATTTAGAAGATAGTAAAATTTATAGAACAGATGAAGATGGAAGTATTATGTTTAAAATTGATAATGATAAATTAAAAATTAAAACATGTGCACCATAGAAAGGAGAACAAAAAAATGAATGAAATAAAAGAATATACAGAAAAATTATTTGAAAATATAAAACATATAGATGAAAATGGCAATGAGTATTGGTTGGCTAGAGAATTAATGCCATTACTTGAGTACAACAAATGGGAGAGATTTTCTAATGCAATAGAATATGCAAAAACATCTTGTATAAAAAGTGGTTATAATGTTAGTGACCATTTTCCCGAGGTTGGGAAATTGGTTCAAATAGGTTCAAAAACAAACAGAAAATTGAAAGATTATAAACTATCAAGATATGCATGTTATTTAATAGTACAAAATGGTGATTCAAGAAAAGAAGCAATAGCTTTAGGTCAAACTTATTTTGCGATTCAAACTAGAAAACAAGAGTTAAATGAAAAAGAATATAGTAAGCTTACTGAAGATGAGAAAAGATTTTATCAAAGAGATTTAACTAGAAAAGGAAATTATTCTTTGAATATTGCTGCTAGAAATGCTGGAGTAAAGAACTTCGATAAATTTCATAATTCAGGTTATAAAGGATTATACAATGGAGAAACAGCAAATGATATTGCAAGAAGAAAGAAACTTAGATATAGAGAAGATATTTTGGATAACATGGGCAGTGATGAATTAATTGCAAATTTATTTAGAATCTCTCAAACAGAACAAAAATTAAAGAATGAAAATATAAATTTAGAAAGTAAAGCAAATGAAACTCATTTTGAAGTTGGAAAGGAAATCAGAAATACAATTAAGAAACTTGGTGGAACAATGCCGGAAGATTTGCCAACTCCAGATAAAAGTTTGAAAGAGTTGGAAAAAGAGAACAAAACATTAAATGTAAAAAATGTATGATATAATGTATATATAGGATGTGATAAATTATGTTAATAGTTGAAGTTGGGTTTAAATTAGATAAGACTTTAGAATACTATGATAAAATTTTAAAAATGCATGGATTAGAAAATGATTTTAATTGTGAAACACATGATATATATTATACAAAAGATAATTTAAATGAATTAACAGAAAATGAAATGAAACAAAAGTGTATTCGCTTAAGAAATGTAAATTTTAAAGAAGGATATAAAGTAGAAAATAAATTGTTAGATTCATTGAATATTGATTTTGTTAATGAAAATGAACTTCTTGATTTTGAAAACAAATTAAAAGAAAATGGATATTTAAAAGTTTTCGATACTAAAAAGAAAGATCATCATTATTACAAAGAAGGAATGAACACTAAAGTACAATTACAGGAAATTGACGATATAGGGTTACTTGTATATTTAGATAATTCAAACTATTATGAATTACCTTTAGAGGAACAAAGAAATAAATTAATTGATGAATTAAATAGTTATGGATTTGATTTTAAATATACGGATTTAGGATTAGATAAACTTAGGACATTATATTATCAAGAAAAAAATATAGTAAAAATCAAAATGGTTAAAGCAGAACTACATAAATGTAGTTTTTTCTTTGGAAATAAAGTGTTTTACTCGACTTACTTTTTGACAATCAGCACATGGAGATTATAATCATATAGGAAATGCAAAATACATAGTAGAAAATTTCAAAGTAGAGAAAGTAATATTTAATTGTGGTGAATTTAATGAACTAGAGACTGATTTAATTAAAGTATTGGGTGAAAAGAAAATACCATATTATTCGTGTATTAAAGAATTAAATATAGATAATAACAAATTATATTTTTTACAAACTAAAGAATATGATAATGAAAACGATAATTCAAATGTTATTTATACTGAACTTAGTGGTTATAATTTTATGTTTATGGGTGATGCATCAAGTACAACTGAAAAAGAAATAATAGATAAATACAATCTTCCTGACATTGATGTATTAAAAGTAGGACATCATGGAAGTAGGACAAGTTCAAGTATTGAATTTATAAATGAGATAAATCCAGAGTATTCCATTATTAGTGTAGGTAAGAATAATAGGTATGGACATCCAAATAAAGAAGTGTTAGATGCATTAGAGGAATCAAAAATATATAGAACAGATCAAAATGGTAGTATCATGTTTAAAATCAATAATAATAAATTAAAAATTGAGACTTGTAGTCCATAGAAAGGAAGATGATAAAATGAATGAAATAAAAGAATATACTGAAAAGGTATTTGAAGATATTAAACATATTGATGAGATTGGTAATGAATACTGGTATGCAAGAGAATTGATGTCAGTACTTGGATATAGTAAATGGGAAAATTTTAATAAAGTAATAGAAAAGGCAATTGTCGCTTGTCAAAACAGTAGTATTAATTATAAAGAACATTTTCCTGATGTCAGGAAAACGTTAGAAATGCCTAATAATGCGATGAAAAAAATAATTGATTATAAACTTTCAAGATATGCTTGTTACCTAATTGCACAAAATGGTGATTCTAGAAAAGAAGTAATAGCACTAGCTCAGACTTACTTTGCTATACAAACAAGGAAACAAGAATTAAGTGAAAAAGAGTATAACGAACTATCTGAAGATGAGAAAAGATTATATAGAAGGAATCAAGCAAGAAAAGGTAATTTTAATTTAAATAAAACAGCTGTTAATAGTGGAGTAAAAGATTTAGCTAGATTTCATAATGCGGGATATAAAGGATTATATAATGGTGAAACTGCTGATGATATATTTAAAAGGAAAAAATTAAGATATAGAGAAGATATATTAGATAATATGGGTAGTGAAGAACTTGCAGATAATATATTTAGAATAGCTCAAACAGACGCTAAATTAAAAAGAGATAACGTAGATAATGAATATACTGCAAATTCTGTTCATTATGAAGTAGGTAAGGAAGTAAGAAATAGCATTAAAAGATTAGGTGGTACTATGCCAGAAGATTTATTAACACCTGAGAAAAGTTTAAAAGAATTAGAAAAAGATAGCAGAAATCAATTAACTAACAATAAGTTGTGATATAATATTTATAGGAGATGAATACTATGAATATTGAAGTTAATAAAGTTAAAATTTTTGTTACGGTACCTACAGAAAATACTCAAGAAGTAAGAAATGCTGTTTGTAATGCTGGTGCAGGAATAATTGGTGAATATAGTTATTGTTCTACTTGTGTTAAGTCATTAGGAACATTTATACCAAATGATAACGCTAAACCTTATATTGGTGAAAATAATAAATTAGAATATGTTGAAGAAGATAAACTAGAAGTTATATGTGATATACAAAAGGCAAAACATGTAATCGCTGAACTTAGAAAAGTTCATCCATATGAAGAACCAGCAATAGATATTGTTCCATTAATTGATGAAAATAGTTTAATTTAATAAGAATTATCAATTATGATAGTTCTTTTTTTGTTTTAAATTCGACTTACTTTTTGACAATTACCACATGGTGATTATGATCACATGGGAGAAAGTATTAATTTAATTAATAATTTTAAAGTAGATAATGTTATATTTAATCATGATGGTTATAATGAATTAGTATTAGATTTAATCAAAGTATTAGATGATAAAAATATAAAATATTATAAAGGATTAAAACAACTAAATATAAATAACAATGTAATATATTTTTTAAACAAAGAATTATATGATAATGAAAACGATAATTCAAGTGTGATTTATACTGAAATAAATGGAACAAAAATATTACTAATGGGTGATGCAGGTGTTAATGTTGAAAAAGAGATATTAAACAAATACAATTTAAGTAATATAGATGTATTAAAAGTTGGTCATCATGGTAGTAAAACAAGTAGTAGTGAAAGTTTCATTAGTAAAATTAATCCAATATATTCCATTATATCAGTTGGTAAAAATAATTGGTATGGTCATCCAAATGAAGAAGTTTTAGAAATATTGAAAGATACTGATGTTTATAGAACTGACATAAATGGAAGCATCAAATTTAAAATTAAAAATAAATTAGAAATTAAAACATGCGTATCATAGAAAGGAGTAAATATGAATTATTATAATGAAATTAAAACTAATTTAATAAACAATGAAGTATATAAAAAGGTTAAAGATTATAGTAAAAATAGAAGTGATTTAAATACATATTATAATGTTGGTAAATTACTTTTTGAAGCAGGAAAGCATTATGGCGAAGGAATAATTAAAGAATATTCTATAAAACTAACTAATGAATTAGGAAAAGGTTATACATTTACTTCGTTGACACGAATGAAAAAAAATTTATTGTCTTATAGAAAAAGTTGCGACAAGGTCGCAACAATTAACATATGGTCACTATGTTGAAATATTACCGATAAACGATGTTAATAAAATAAAATATTATATAAATATTACTGAATTTTATAATTTATCAATAAGAGAATTAAGGCAAAAAATAAAAAGCAAAGAATATGAAAGATTAGATGAAAAAACCAAATTAAAATTAATAACTAAAGAATATGAATTAATTTGATATTATATTTTAAAATTAATTTAACTGTCTACACAAATAAATATATATTGAATATATTATTAATGGGTGTGAATATAAACAATTAATGTATATAATTTTTATTATTGAATATATTAAAAATATAAAGTGCTAATTATGATAACACCTACTAACAAGTATATTTCTATAAGAACATATGCTTGTTACAATGTGTACGCTAATGCTATTAGCGTTTAATATAGATAGGAATTCCTAAAAAAACTAATCAATTTTGATTAGTTTTTTATTTTACATAAATATTAATTCCGTATTTATCTTTTGCCGTGTCATAGAAAATATAATTTTCAATTGGCCTATAAGTTAAATAACCAAATATAATATAAACAAGAATTATACCAATTATTCCTATAAAATTTTGATATTTTATCTCTTTAGATTGTAATATAAAATAACTTATAATTTGTTCTATAATTATTATAATAAATAGTAATCCTATACTAATTATCATATTTTCTCCTATTTTATTATAAATTGGAATAAAAACAATTAGATATAAAATAATACCAATTATTGGGACTAAAAATAATTGAATTAAAAAGTTATTATATTTAATATTATTTTTTTTAATCAATAAATAATCAAAAATACCATAAAAGACGTAAGAACTAAATATTAATTTCATATGTTCCCAAATACTTTCATTTACAGGAAAAAATATACTAAATAAGGAATTAGGTAACCAGTCATATAAAAAATGGAATAAAAAACACAGAGAAAAAATAGCAAAAACTCCTATTATTTTAACTGTTTTTAGGTTCATTTTAACATCTCCTCATTAAATAATATGTAAAAATCAAAAAAAATTATGTAAAAAAAAAGGAAATTGTTATTTTTTGTCGTATATTAATAAGTAGGGGAAGATTAATATGAAAACATTATCACAAGAACAAATTAACGAAATAAAGAATAGTGTTGATATAGTTGATGTTGTATCAAAATATATTCCGTTAAATAAAACAGGGAAAAATTATTTTGGGTCATGTCCTTTTCATGAAGATAAAACACCTTCACTTTCTGTATCTCCTTCAAGGCAAATGTTTAATTGCTTTTCTTGTCATAGAGTTGGTAATGTTTTTCAATTTTTAATGGAATATGAAAATATTCCATTCATTGAAGCTGTTAAAATGGTTGCTGATATGGGTGGAATTGATATAAAAATAGATTTAAAAAATACAAAAAAAATTAATAACAGTGATATATATAACATATATGATATTGGTCAAAAATTTTATTTAAATAATATTAATACTTCATATGGTAGACAAGCTAAAGAATACTTATATAAAAGAAAAATAAATGATGATTTAATTAAGGAGTTTGAAATTGGACTAGCTATCAAGAATAGTAAAGCCTTGTCTAATTTGTTAAATAAAAAAGAATTTAAAGAAAAAGATTTAATAGATAGTGGATTAATAGTTAAAGATGAGAATGGTTTTCATGACTTCTTTTATGATAGGATTATGTTTCCTTTACATGATATGAATAGTAAAGTCATTGGCTATAGTGGTAGAATATACACTAATATTGAAGCACCTAAGTATATTAATAGTAAAGAACATGTTTTATTTAAAAAAGGTGAATTTATATATAATTATGCTAAAGCAAAAAATGAATGTCGGATGAAAAATACAGTTATTATCATGGAAGGATTTATGGATGTCATAAGAGCATATAGTATTGGAGTTAAAAATGTAGTAGCAACATTAGGTACTGCTTTTACAAAAGAACATGCAAATATAATTAAAAGACTAGGTAGTAATATAATTATTTGTTTTGATGGTGACAAAGCTGGTGCTAAAGCTACGATGGCTTGTAGTGATATACTTCTTGAATTTAATATTATACCTAAAGTGGTAAGATTAGAAGAAGACTTGGATCCTGATGAATATATATTAAAGTATGGGAAGGATAAATTTTTAGAAAAAATTAATAATCCTATAAGTGTTATGGACTTTAAATTAAGTTATCTAAAAAATAACAAAGATTTAACGCAAACAGTCGATAAAGCTAAATATGCTAAAGAAGCAATTGAACATTTAAATAAAATAGATGATGAAATTTTAAGAGAAATTACATTAAAAAAATTGAGTAAAGAAACTGAACTAGATATTGATTTTTTAAGAAGTAAAATTGAAAAAAAAGAGATAATTAAAGTAGATAAACCAAAAATTGTTCAAACTAATAAATATGATATGGCACAATTAGGGTTACTATTTTATATGTTAAGAAGTGGGGATGTTATTAAAATGTTTGATAATAGAACCATTTATTTTCCAACAAAGGAATATCGAATGCTTGCACATGAAATAAGTTATTTTTATAAAAATAATAATTATATAGACGAATCAGAATTTATTAATGATTTAGATAAGGATTCGTTAGCTATAGTTAGTAAAATAGAAAGTTTAAATTTGAGTGATGAATACAATAATAATTTAATATTAGATTATTTTAATGCTATAGAAGAGAAAAATATAAATGATGAATGTGATAGATTAACAAAATTGATGAATGAAGAAAC
Organism: Candidatus Faecisoma merdavium; assembly: GCA_018716405.1. Taxonomy (GTDB): domain Bacteria; phylum Bacillota_I; class Bacilli_A; order RF39; family UBA660; genus Faecisoma; species Faecisoma merdavium. Next base: position 21,525 of record DVJX01000096.1, read on the forward strand.
TGATTTAGAAAAAAAAGCAAAATTAGGTCAAAGAATATTAGAATTAGTGGTAAGGAGAGAAAAAAATGTTGAATGAAATTAAAACTTTTGCAGAAAGAAAAGATGAGTTAGTAAAATTAGGAAAACAACAAGGCTATATTACTTACGATAATTTAGCTAATGCATTAAAAGGACTGGATTTAGATTCAGATTCTTTAGATGATTTATATAATATTTTTAATGAGAACAATATACCAATTGTATCAGAAGAAGAATCAGATGGTGGATCTGAAAAAATATTATTGGATGATAATACACTAACTAAGGATTTAAATATTAATGATCCAGTTAGAATGTATTTGAAAGAAATAGGTCAAATTAAATTACTTACAAATGAAGAGGAATTAGACTTAGCAGATAGAATAATTGCAGGGGATGAAGAAGCAAAAACTATTTTGGCTGAAGCAAATTTAAGATTAGTAGTTAGTATTGCTAAAAGATATGTAGGACGTGGAATGTTATTTTTGGATTTGATTCAAGAAGGAAATATTGGACTTATGAAAGCTGTAGAAAAATTTGATGTATCCAAAGGTTATAAGTTTTCAACTTATGCTACTTGGTGGATAAGACAAGCTATAACTCGTGCAATTGCTGATCAAGCAAGAACAATACGTGTTCCTGTTCATATGGTTGAAACTATAAATAAACTAGCTCGTGTTCAAAGACAATTAACACTTGAATTAAATCGTGAACCTTCAGAAGAAGAATTAGCTAAAAAAATGAATACCTCTGTAGATAAAATAAGAGAAATTTATAAGATAAGCCAAGAACCAGTTAGTTTAGAAACTCCAATCGGTGAAGAAGACGATTCTCACTTAGGAGATTTTATTAAAGATGAACATAATATGAGTCCAGAAGAATATGCAACAAATGAAATGTTAAAAGATGAAATAAGTGATATATTATTAACATTAACAGAAAGAGAAGAAAAAGTTATTAGATTAAGATTTGGCCTAGAAGATGGTAAAGCTAGAACACTAGAAGAAGTTGGTCAATTATTTGGCGTAACACGAGAAAGAATAAGACAAATTGAAGCTAAAGCACTAAGAAAATTAAGACATCCTTCTAGATCACGTAAATTAAGAGATTATTTAGATAACTAGATTATTCTAGTTTTTTAATTTGACAAAAACTTTTTTTTATATTAAAATATTGGCGTATTAAAAACGCAAAAGGAGTTAATTATGAATTATGAACAATTAGTTGAAACATTAATAGGTATTTTTACTGTAGATAAGGGAGTTGTAAAGATTTTATTAATGCACAAAAAAGATGAACCTTATAAAGGTTATTGGATATTGCCAGGTGAACTTTTGAATGATAAGGAAACATTAGAAGATAACATTACAGATGTAGTTTGTGATAAACTTGGGTTACCTACTATGTATATTGAACAATTTCATTCGTTTAGTAATTTAAATAGAAATCATGAAAAAAGAGTTATTGCTACAACTTTTATTGGGCTAATAAATAATATAACATTGATATTAAGAAAACAAGAAAGAGAAAATTTAGAATTAGCTTGGTTTGATATTAATTCTATTCCAAAAATGGGTTATGATCATGATAAAATAGTTGAAAAATTAATAAATTATTTGAAAAAAAGAATTATTGATAGCAATATTTTAAAAATATTATTTCCAAGTGATTTTACTATACCGGAATTACAAAAAGTTTATGAACAACTTCTCGATATACAAATTGATAGAAGAAATTTTAGAAAAAGAATTTTAAATTCAGGATATATTGTTTCAACAGGCGATGTTAATGAAGGAAATATGGGAAGACCTGCAAAACTATATAGATTTAATGATAACAAAGAAGAAGGTAATATTTTTTGATGAAGATAGATAATAGAGGATTTGGAATACAGTCAATGATGATAGCAGTATTAGTTTTAATGATGTGTTTAGTTTTAATATCCGCTTTTGCTAATAAAGTTTTTAATAATATATCAAATGAAGAAACTAATTCCACTGATTATATAGAAATTGAAGAAAAAGTAGAGCAAGCTACAAAAAAGTATCAACAAAAGTATTATAATAATATATTAGATGGTGATGAAATTAAAGTGTCATTAAAAAGTTTACAGAATGAAGGATTTATTGATATTTTAAAAGACAACAAAAACAATATATGCGATGGATATGCTTATATTATTGGAAAAGAGAATAAAGTGATATATAATGCATATATTAGATGTGGCAATGAATATAAAACAAAAGGTTTTAAAGATTAAAATCAAAAAATAATATTGACAAATATTCAAAATAATGATATGATTTCTATGTTTTAGATTTGTGTTACAAATCTTTAATTAAATTTTAAAATGAAACACCTGGAAGTGTGTAAATGAAAGGAGGGTAAACATGCCTACAATTAACCAATTAGTTAGAAAAAACCGTAAAGATAAAACTAGAAAAAGTAAATCACCAGTTTTAGGAATTGGATATAACAGCAAAGATAAAAAAAGAACTAGTCAAAATTCACCTCAAAAACGTGGTGTTTGTACTCGTGTAGGAACAATGGCACCTAAAAAACCAAACTCAGCGTTACGTAAATATTGTCGTGTTAGATTATCTAATGGTATGGAAGTTACTGCTTATATACCTGGTGAAGGACACAATTTACAAGAACACTCAGTAGTTTTAATTCGTGGTGGACGTGTTAAAGACTTAATCGGTGTTAGATATCATGTTATTCGTGGTACTATGGATACAGCAGGTATCGAAAAACGTCGTCAAGGACGTAGTAAATATGGAAGTAAAAAACCAAAAACTAAATAATGAAAGGAGATAGTTATGCGTAAAAGACGTGCAGTTAAAAGAGACGTATTACCAGATCCATTATACAATTCTAAATTAGTTACTAAATTAATTAATAGATTAATGGTTGACGGTAAAAAAGGAATTGCTCAAAAAATTCTTTACGAAGCTTTTGAAATAATAAAAGAGAAAACAAATCAAGAACCAATGGACGTTTTAAATAAAGCTTTAGAAAATATCAAACCAGCTTTAGAAGTTAAATCACGTCGTGTTGGTGGAGCAAACTATCAAGTTCCAATTGAAGTAAGACCAGATAGAAGTCAAGCTTTAGGATTAAGATGGTTAGTTCAATACGCTAGATTAAGAGGCGGACACTCAATGGCTGAAAATTTAGCTAATGAAATAATTGATGCATCAAATGGTGTTGGTGCAGCTGTTAAAAAACGTGAAGATACACATAGAATGGCAGAAGCTAATAAAGCATTTGCTCATTATAGATGGTAGAAAGGATTTAATATATGGCTCGTGAATATAGTTTAGAAAAAACACGTAATTTTGGTATCATGGCCCATATTGATGCTGGTAAAACAACTTGTACAGAACGTGTATTATTCCATACAGGTAAGATTCATAAAATTGGAGAAACTCATGATGGTGAATCTCAAATGGACTGGATGGAACAAGAACAAGAAAGAGGTATTACAATTACTTCAGCAGCTACTACAGCATTCTGGAAAAATCATAGATTAAATATTATTGATACTCCAGGACACGTAGACTTTACAGTTGAAGTATCTCGTTCTTTAAGAGTATTAGATGGTGCAGTAGCACTTTTAGATGCTCAAGCTGGTGTTGAACCACAAACAGAAACAGTATGGCGTCAAGCAACTGAATTTAAAGTACCAAGAATGATTTTCTGTAATAAGATGGATAAGATGGGAGCTAATTTTGAATATAGTTTGTCTACTATTGATTCAAGATTAGGTGTTAATGCAAAACCTATTGAATGGCCAATCGGTGCAGAAAATGAATTTAATGGTATTATTGATTTAGTTACAAGAACAGCTTATCAATATGATGGTGAACAACATGAAAATGCAAAAGTTATCGATATTCCTGCTGATATGGTTGATTTAGTTGAAGAAAAAAGAAATGAATTAATTGAAGCAGTAGCTGAATTTGATGACGAATTAATGAACAAATACTTAGAAGGTGAAGAAATTTCTGTTGACTTAATTAAGAAAGCAATTAGGAAAGGAACTTTAGCTGTTGAATTCTTCCCAGTAATGTGTGGTACTGCTTTAGGTAATAAAGGTGTTAAATTATTACTAGATGCAGTAATCGATTATCTACCAAGTCCAGTAGATATTGAAGCTATTAAAGGTGTAGATTTAGATGGTAAAGAAATTGAAAGACATCCATCTGACTCTGAACCATTTGCAGCTTTAGCATTTAAAGTCATGACAGATCCATTCGTTGGTAAATTAACTTTCTTTAGAGTTTATTCAGGAAAATTAAGTAGTGGCTCTTATGTATTAAATGCTACTAAAGACAAAAAAGAAAGAATTGGTCGTATCTTACAAATGCATGCTAATAATAGAACTGAAATATCTGAAGTATTTGCAGGAGATATTGCTGCAGCAGTTGGATTAAAAGATACAACTACAGGTGACACATTATGTGATGAAAAGAAACCTTGTATTTTGGAATCAATGGAATTCCCAGAACCAGTTATTGAATTAGCTGTTGAACCAAAATCAAAAGCTGATCAAGATAAAATGGGATTAGCGTTACAAAAATTAGCTGAAGAAGACCCAACTTTTAGAGCTAGTACAAATCATGAAACTGGTCAAACTATCATTGCTGGTATGGGTGAATTACACTTAGATATCATCGTTGATAGAATGAGAAGAGAATTTGGTGTTGAAGCTAATATTGGTAAACCACAAGTATCTTATCGTGAAACATTGACTCAAGCTGGTGAATGTGAAGGTAAATATATTAAACAATCAGGTGGTCGTGGACAATACGGTCACGTATGGATTAAATTCGAACCAAATCCTGATAAAGGTTATGAATTCGTTGATGCGGTAGTAGGTGGTGTAGTTCCAAGAGAATATATCCCTGTTACTGATAAAGGATTACAAGATGCTATGAAAACTGGTGTTTTAGCAGGATATCCAATGATTGATGTTAAAGCAACATTATTTGATGGTTCATACCATGATGTTGACTCATCTGAAATGGCTTATAAAATTGCTGCTTCTATGGCATTAAAAGAAGCTCGCAATAAATGTAAACCAGTTTTACTAGAACCAATTATGAAAGTTCAAGTAGTAGTTCCTGATGAATATTTAGGTGCTGTTATGGGTGAACTTACATCAAGAAGAGGACGTCCACTTGGTCAAGAATCAAGAGGAAATGCATTAGCTATTGACGCAATGGTACCTTTAGCTGAAATGTTTGGGTATGCAACAAGCTTAAGAAGTAATACTCAAGGTAGAGGAACATTTACAATGGTATTTGATCATTATGAAGAAGTTCCAAGAAATATTGCTGAAGAAATTATCAAAAAAAATGGTACAAATTAATATAAAAGTATTGAATTTTTATGTTAATTAGTATAAAATTAATAATGAAATTAAATAAGGAGGAAAATTAATATGGCAAAACAAAAATTTGATCGTTCAAAACCACATGTTAACATTGGTACAATTGGACACGTAGATCATGGTAAAACTACTTTAACAGCTGCTATTACTAAATATTTAGCTGGTAAAGGTCAAGCTGACTTTGTTGATTATGCAAATATCGATAAAGCACCAGAAGAAAGAGAAAGAGGTATTACAATTAATACTTCACACGTTGAATATCAAACAGATAAAAGACACTATGCTCACGTAGATTGCCCAGGACATGCTGATTATGTTAAAAACATGATTACAGGTGCTGCTCAAATGGATGGTGCTATCTTAGTTATTGCTGCTACAGATGGACCTATGGCTCAAACTCGTGAACACATCTTATTATCACGTCAAGTTGGAGTACCTCGTATGGTAGTATTCATGAACAAATGTGATATGGTTGATGATGAAGAATTATTAGATTTAGTTGAAATGGAAATTCGTGAATTATTAAGCGAATATGGTTTCGATGGAGATAATACTCCAATCATCAGAGGTTCTGCATTAAAAGCATTAGAAGGAGATCCAGCTTACCAAGAAAAAATCCAAGAACTTATGGATGCTGTTGATACATGGATCGAAACTCCAGCACGTGATACTGATAAACCATTCTTAATGCCAATTGAAGATGTATTTACAATCACTGGTCGTGGAACTGTTGTTACAGGACGTGTTGAAAGAGGTCAATTAAAATTAAATGACGAAGTTGAAATCGTTGGTTTAAAAGAAACTAAGAAAACTGTTGTTACAGGAATTGAAATGTTTAGAAAACAATTAGATTATGCTGAAGCAGGAGATAATGCTGGTGTATTATTACGTGGTATTTCTCGTGATGAAGTTGAAAGAGGTCAAGTATTAGCTAAACCAGGTACAGTTACTCCTCATACTAAATTCAAAGCTCAAGTTTATATCTTAACTAAAGAAGAAGGAGGACGTCACAAACCATTCTTTACAAATTATCGTCCACAATTCTATTTTAGAACTACAGATGTAACTGGTGTTATTGAATTACCAGCTGGAACTGAAATGGTTATGCCAGGTGATAATGTTGAAATCACTGTTGAATTAATTGCTCCAATTGCTATCGAAAACGGAACTAAATTCTCTATCCGTGAAGGTGGACACACTGTTGGTGCAGGTAACGTTTCAGAAATTATTAAATAGTTAGATATATCTAACTATTTTTTTGTAAAGTTTAAAGTGATATACAATAACAATATTTTAATAAAAGTATTTACATTTAAATATAATTAATGTATAATTATATCTGAAAGTAGGTAAAAAATGAAAGTGATATCAAATAAAGCATTTACATTAATAGAATTATTAGCAGTAATAATAATTTTAGCTGTTGTTGCTTTAATTGCAACACCTATTGTATTAGATGTAATTGAAGATTCTAAATTATCTGTAGGTAAGTCAGAGGCTAATATAGTTTACAACGGAATTGTAAACTATTGCTTAAATGAAGAAATGGAAGCTCAATTGAATAATAATTATAAAAAAATTTGTACATCAGAGTTAGATAAAGATGATGTATCTAATATGGTTAATTTAGGAAGTGCGGAAATATTAGAAATAGAGTATACAACTAAGTTAACCTGGCTAAAAATAAAAAGTAATGGCAATATTTATTCTTTAAAAGATAATAAAATGGTAGAAGGTGATTTAACTAAACCAGAATTGCCAATTGAATCAAAATCATTTGCAGAAGATTCATGGGAAACTATATCTGCAATAGTAAAATCTGGAAAAGCTAAAGACCACTATAATGTTGGAGATGAAAAAGAAGTTGCTTTGACCGGTGCCTATGCAGGAAATTATACAGTAAGAATATCTAATATGTCGACACCAGAAGAATGTGGTACTAAAGGATTTTCTCAAACAGCATGTGGATTTGTAGTAGAATTTGTTGATATTATTACTATGTATAATATGAATTCTACTAGTACTAATATTGGTGGATGGCCAGCAAGCGATATGAGCAGTTTTGTGAACAATAATATATATAATGCATTATCAATTGATTTAAAATCAGCTATAATTGACACAAGTTCTGTCTCAGGCCATGGGAACGACGATTCAGCTAATTTTTTATCAAAAGACAAGTTATATTTATTTTCTACTAAAGAAGTTTGGGGTAAAGAAGGCAAAAATAATAATGTAAATTATGATAGTGCTGAAGCAGAAACAAGGCAATTAGATTATTATAAAAATAAAGGAGTAACGACGGATAATTATTCAGGAGCAATAAAAAAATATCAAGATAGTGCTAGTAATTGGTGGTTACGTTCATCTGATTCACGTTATACAAATGTTTTCTATAATGTAACTTCAAATGGTATTTTTGATGGACCTTGGATTTCTGAAAATGCTAGTCGCACTTATGGTGTTGCCCCTGCATTTAGAATAGGATAAAAGCAAGTTATTTTATTAACTTGCTTTTTATTAAGTTCTTTAATGGCACATAGTTTCTATATAAATTATAATTTCTTTTATGAGTTACTAATTCAAAATCACCAGCATATTCATACATATAAGATCCAAATCCTAATTTAAATTCATCTAATCCTGTATATTTTTTATCATCTATAGTTATGTTTGACATTCCGCCTAAATTAAATTTGGTATAACCTAATTTTTTATAAATATCAATTATTTGCCATATCAGTAAATGTTTTGAATTAAAAGATTTAAAGTTTTTATCATATCCATCAAATAGTATAGTTATTTCTTTTTCTTGTTTAATTAATACTATAACTGATGTTATAATTCCATCTTGATAATTTCTTAATAGATTAGTTGCTTTTATTAATTTCTTTTTATAATAGTCTAAATATTTATCAGTGTTTATTTTTTTATTGATCAATTTTTTATTGTTCTTATTTATGTTTTTAACTATTAATTGATTAAAGTAAAAACTTCTTTGTTCATAATAATTTAATTTTTTTTGTACTGTTTCTAAATATTTTTTAGTATCTAATTTTGTATAAAATAAGTCAATCATGTTTCTTTTAGAATAAAAGTTATAACAATCTTTAAAGTAAGTTAAATTTCTATTATAAGTTTTATTTATAAATTTATATAATACATCAATTTGATCAATATCTCCTTTATATACTTTTATTCCATTTCTAATAGCGCTTCTTATTTTTGTTTTATATTTTTTATTAATATTATTGAATAAATCATCAATTGGTTTATTTAAGTCAATAATAGCTTCAAATCTTGGCTTTAAAGCTTCAAAAAAGTTATTATATCCTAAATGATAATAGTTATTTTGTTTTAAGGTACTAAATATTTCGTTATACTTTGGATTTTCAATTCTTTCTTGTTTTTTGATATTATAAATTGATCTTATGATTAATGGGTTTATTTTTAATCCCATAACTCCTTTTTTATTTAAATATAGTTTAATTTTATTACTAAACTCTCTTAATATGTTGTTGTCTTCATAGTTTAAAATATAACCTCTAGGTGCGTAAGCGTATTTAAATCCATTTTCTTTTTGTATTAAAATTAAGCTTGCAGCTTTAATTATATTATCTTGTAATAGTCCTAAAAAAACAGAATCATAATTTTGATTATGCATAACAAATGCATATTCCGGAGTTTGATAAATTGATTTTAGTGGGCAATTTGTTATAAAGTTTGTAAATTCTTGATTAGTTAATTCTCTAAATTCCATAATATTCACCAATAAAATTATACCATATTGTTTATTAAAAGTCATATAATTTAACTTTAGATAATATATTTTCTTAGGTGAAATAAATGAAAATAGGAATACCAAAAGTTTTAAATTATTATTGTTTAAAAAAATGGATTTATTTTTTTGAAGAGTTAGGTATTGAAGTTGTCTATTATGATACAAATAAAAAAAGAATAGAACTTAAAGATAAAAGATGTGATAATGAAATGTGTTTATCTTTTAAATTTTTTGAGAGGCATACAGAATATTTAAAAGACAAGTGTGATTATATTTTAATTCCTAATTTAAAATATCAAAAGTGTACAAATTTTAGAAATTTATATGATTTATGTAATAATTTATCAAATGGTAATATAATAATGTTTGATAATATTGATAAATTAAAATATTTTATAAAAATAGGAGATAAATTAGGTTTTAAAAGAAGTGAAATTAAAAAAGCTTATTTAAAATCTTCTATTAAGTATAATAAACAATTAAAAAAATTAAGGATAGATAATATTAATAATTTAACTAGCAATCATAAAAAAATATTATTAGTTAGTAATTATTATAATGATTCAGATAAATATATTAGTGCGATGATTAAATTATTTGATAAACATAACATAAAGACAATATATGAAGATCTGTTAAATGAAAATTGTTCAAAAAAGAAATATTTTAAAAATAATAAAATAGATTTGTTAAATGTTAATGAATACAAAAAAAATGTAGATGGTATAGTTTTTTTTGATAAAATTCCTTGCGTTTTAGATAATTTAATAAATGAATTAATGATAGATAAAACTGATAAGCCTTATTTGAATTTATCTGTTAACGATGAAGAATCTTTATCAAAAGTAGAAGAAAAAATAGAAAGTTTTATTTCATTAATCAATAATAATTAAAATTATAGTTAATAATAATTTTTAATGATGTCCAATTTTTGTAAAATTTATAATATAACGCAAAAACAATCTAAAAATGTGCTATAATATTTTATGTGGTGATTTGAATGAAATTTAGTATTAATAAAACTTTATATGTAATATTTACTTTTTTAATTTTATTGTTTTTAATATTCATATTTGGAACAAATATTGTGCCATTAAAATATTTAATTTTATTATTAGTATTTTTTGTTTTATATGATATTGGTTTATTTTTCTTGTTATTTAAGAAAAATAAAAAGAAAAATATTATTGGATATGTCTTAGGTGGATTAATTATAGTATTAATGGGCGTATTATTTTACTATCTAAGTATAACAATGGGCTTTTTTAAAGGATTTGGAAATAATAAATATAAAGAAGAAAACTATTTAATTTTAGTACTAGAAGAAAGCGAATTTGATTCAATTAGCGATTTAACTAATATTGGTTATACAACTAATGAATTATCAAATATAGATAAAGCTTTGGAAAAATTAAATAATGAAACTGATATTGAAAATATTAAATATGATAATTCATCTTTAATGTTTGAAGATTTAATAAATAAAAATGTTGATTCTGTTATGATTGAGGAATCATCTATGTCATTAATATATGAACAAAATGAAGAATATAGTGGTATGTTTAAGACTATACATACTATAAACATTAAAACAGAAATAGAAATAAAATCTGAAGTTGATGTAACTAATTCTCCTTTTAGTATTTATATAAGCGGAATAGATTCTTATGGAAGTATTGCAACAGTATCTAGAAGTGATGTTAATATGATTGCAACAATTAATCCTAATACTAAACAAGTATTGTTGGTTTCGGTTCCAAGAGATTATTATGTTCAATTAAGGGGAACAACCGGATATAAAGATAAATTAACACATGCTGGAGTTTATGGGGTTGAAACTTCAATGGGAACTTTAGAAGATTTATTAGATACTGAAATTAATTATTATGCAAGAGTTAATTTTACATCTTTAGAAAAAATTGTTGATGCTTTAGGTGGTGTAGATGTATATTCTAAATATTCATTTACAAGTTCACAAGCAACGGGAGCAACATATTACTTTTCTAAAGGATATAACCATATGAATGGGCAACAAGCATTATCTTTTTCTCGAGAAAGAAAAGCTTTACCTGGTGGTGATAGATCTAGGGGTGAAAATCAGCAAGCTGTAATAGATGGAATAATTAGAAAAGCTACCAGTCCTGCAATTATAACAGGCTATGTTAAAATATTAAATTCTTTAAAAGATACTTTCCAAACTAATATGACAGATACAGACATTCAAAAATTAATTAAAATGC
>DVJX01000097.1 GCA_018716405.1 Candidatus Faecisoma merdavium
CATCTAAACTCCATACATGAATATGATCTATACTAATTATATTTTTATTTTCCAATAATTCTTTTTTTATTTTTCTAATATTTACATTATTAGGTGTTTTTTCTAAAAATAAATCTAAGATTATCTTTAAATGTTTTAAAGAATGAATTATTATATAAATTGAAATAACAAGACTCATAATAGAATCAATATAATTTATTTTAGTAAATTTAATCAATATTGATCCAATTAAAACAATTATCCAACTTAAAGCATCTTGTAATAAGTGTAAGTTTACTGCTTCTTGATTTAAAGAATGTCCACCTTTTGTTTTATATACAGCTATAATATTAAATAAAATGCCAATAAGTGCGATTATTATCATGCCATCATAATTAATATCAATCGGATTAAATAATCTATTTATAGCATTATAGATAACAAATAACGAACCACTTAGTAAAATTATAGTAGTTATAAAAGCAGCTAAAGTAGAATATCTAACATACCCATAAGTATATTTATAATTAGGCTTATGTTTACTTTTCTTTTCTAAATAATAAGATATACCAATACTTGCAGCATCCGCCAAATCATGAACTGCACCCGATAAAATAGAAATACTATTAGTTATAAAACCTCCTATTATTTCTAATAACGAAAAACTTAAATTTAATATAAATGCAATTAATATGTTTCTATCTATTTTCATACTCCACCTATTTAAATTATATCATTTATTTTAAAAAAAATATAGATTTTCTTCTATATTATTTTTTGCTATTATATATATCTAGTTTTGTACATAAAACTTGTTCTAATAAAATAATATTTTTGATTGTTTGATTAACCGATTCATTAATTTTTATTAAATCATAAATATTATTAGATAAACAAATCGCTTTTTTTATTTTATTAGCTTCTTCATTTAAAATGTTAGCTAAAGCTTTTTCAATACAAGCCATTGAACTAGGAATACTTTCATTTTTACATAAACATTTTAATAATTTTGATATTTTATCATAACAATCAATATTATATATGTATATACAATCAGATAACAAAATTAAACAATTATTATAACAACAATCTTTTATTCTAAAATCAAAACATTGTATTTTATTTTTTTCATACAATTCATTTTCTTTAATAAAATATTTTTTATCATTTATATTAAACATATTTGTACATTTAATATTTAAATATTCGTTTAATTTGTCACTATATGAATATACTTTATCATTGGTTATAATAATTAGATTATCAATATAATTTATATTTATAATATCTAAATTTATATCTAATTTAATTAAATTATCAAAATCATATTTGTATATTTCTTTCTTGTTAGCTAAAAATATATATTCATTATTACATGTTATATAATTAAATTTATTATCTAATTTTATTTCTTTTATTTTATTAAAATCATTATCATAAAGATCAATTATATTATTTTTCAATAACAAATAATTTTCTTTATAATAACAAATGCCATCATATTCTAAAGGTATTTTTTTAATTAATTTAAACATTTTATCCACCTATTAATTATTATATGTGATTAAATGTACTTTGTTATAAATGCACTTTCAAAAAAATATTTTTAACATATCATAAATTGAAAAGGAGGTAAAAATATGTTAATTCCGATAATTAAACCAAGTGAGTATTAAAAGATGTGAATCATTAACAGATATAATTGAATCTGTAGCACTTCAACAAACTGGCCTATCACATATTTTAAATGCTGAAGGTGAAAAATTCAAACAGCCTTAAAAACTTCTAAAACAACCAATGAATTATTAAAAGTTAATGATTCCGTAAAATCAATGGCCAATTCAATCACTCGTCTAGAAACAGTTTTACAAGGAAAAATTGAACTATTCAATAATTGTATATGTGATACATGTCCTTGTGTTACTTCTACTTTAAATTTAACTTTATCTAATCCAGAAGCAGAAAAAATTGTTGAGGAAGAAAATAATACATATTTATTTACAAGTACAAAATTAGATACTGATATTATTTTTGAAACTAATCCAAAAGTAACTGTAACTTCAACATCTATTTTACTAAAAGATATAACATTTGTAGATAATGTATTAAGCATTCCTGCAGATTTTGACTTTAGTCAATCTTACAATATGACCTTTATGATAGGAACTGATGTTGTAAATACGAAATTTCAATCAATACTGCTATAATATAAAAAAGAACTACTTATCTTTTATTTTTGGATAAATAAAATCTATAAATAGTAATAAATAACCAAGTGAAACAATAAATCCAGCAATAACATCTGATGTATAATGAACTCCTAAATATATTCTGCTAATACCTATTAAAACTATTAATAAGACTAATAATGAAACACCAATTTTTTTATATTTATAATCACTTTCCCATAACAAATAAGCTAAAAATCCATAGATGGCCAAGCTTATCATTGCATGCCCACTAGGAAAACTATAACCTGTTTCAGTAATTATATTTATATCAATAGGTCTTGTTCTTGAAAAAATTAACTTCAAAATATAATTTAACATAAAAACCAATATTAAATTAATTAAAAAAGCTTTTCTTATTTTTTTCCAAAATATAATAACTAAAACACTAAATAAAATACACCAAATAGGATCAGCAAAAAAAGTAATAAATTTCATTATAGTAGTCATAGTATCAGAAATAAATAATGAAACTATTGAATAACTAAAATCATCTATCCAAATTAAGTATTCATTAAAATAAACCCCTAATAAAAAAATAACAAATAAAACAATACTAAAAATAGTTTTCATATATTCACCATATTAATTATATCATATTATAAACTTTATTAACTATTTTATTATAATAATTAAAATTTTTCACAAAAAATAAAATCAATAAATTATATTAAAAAACTGTAAAAAATTATTACAGTTTAACATTTACATCCAAAAGAACAACTAAATCAACAGCCTGATTACTATTAACAGTTATTTTTTTTATACTTTTTAAATCAGTAGTTATATTAGTTATTGAAGATGTTGAAAAATCTATATTTTTAAAATCATTATTATAAAATTGGCTATTATTAAAATCACAATTATCAACAGTTAAATCATTGCTTAAAATTTCTAAAAAATTTGATTCTATAAAACTAGTGTTTTTAAACATACAATTTTTAAACTTAACATTAGAAAAATTAATATACCTACATAGACAATTTTCAAACAAGCAATCAAATAACGAAGAAGATATAAAATTGGTTCCCATCATTTTACAATTTATAAACTCACATCTAGTAATTGATATTTCAAAAAATTCTAAATTTGATAAATCGCAATTTATTAATCTACAATCAATAAATTCTAATTTTTTTATCTTATATTTAGTAAAATCTACTTTTTCTATTTCACAACTATCAAATATTGCATCATTACAATTAACAATTCCTTCTAAATTAATTATTTTTACATTATTAAATATTTCTTTACTAAGAGAACTTATGATATCAATTTCGTCTATTATTTTAATTATTGGCTTTTTCATTTGTTTATTTCTGCTATCATTTTATTATATTCATCTGATAATTGAGAAGAGTTAAAATTAATAGTATTATCAGATATATTCCAATTATTTTTGTTTTCGATTAAAAATTCAATAACTTTTTCTTCTTGTTCTATCTTATTTACAAATTGATCTACTAAATTTTCAATATATTCTTTTTTCTCTAAAACTTCTTTATTTTTTGCAAATTTCAAACTTTTATATAAATTTATATAAGAATCTTCTAGATTTTCATCAATTATATATGCCATAATAGTTTTTTCCTCTAAGTAGAACAAGATATCTGCTTCTAAATTTAAAATTTTTTGTTTAGTTGTTTTTAAATAATCTTTAGTATTTTTAAAATCAGGACCATCATCATTAAAATTAGAAATAGTTAAAACATCACTAATTTTATCATCATTGATAATATTACTAATTTCTAATATTTGCTTAAATAAATCAGATAAATAATCTTTTGCGCATTCCTCAACTATAGCATAATCATCATTAGATATGATACTATTTATTTTTGTATAAATCTTTTCATAATCATATTCTTCCATATAAATTAAATTATATATTTCATTAATTTCATCTTTTAATTTCTTTTCTATTAAATATTTTCTAATTATAAAAAATGAGATCAATAAAATTAAAATTGCAACACAAATATAAAAAATTTTCTTTATCATATAAAACTCCTTTTACTTTATTCTATTGTACCAAATTTCTAATTAAAAGTCACTAATACATTATTTATTTTTCTTAAATATATCTTAATAATATTTTTTTATTTAATATCTAATGTTAAAAATTTTATATATTAAACAATATAATTTATTGTTTAAATCTATAATATTAATGCTACATTTTTAATTATTAAAAAAGTAAAATTTTCATTTTACTTTCCAATTTTTATTCCCAACTCATTTAATTGCTTTTCATCTACCAAGTTTGGACATTCACTCATTAAATCAGATGCACTAGCAGTTTTAGGAAAAGCTATAACATCTCTTATATTTTCTGTATTTGTAAGAAGCATTGTTAATCTATCTAATCCTAATGCTAATCCACCATGTGGTGGTGTTCCATATTTCAACGCATCTACAAAGAAACCAAATTTTTCTTTAATTTGTTCATCAGTTAATTCTAATGCTTCAAACATTTTCTTCTGAACTTCTTGATCATGAATTCTAATACTACCCCCACCTGCTTCATAGCCATTAATTACGATATCATAAGCTTTAGAATAGCAATTAGCCTTATCAGTTAATAACTTATCAATGTCACTATCTTTTGGAGCAGTAAATGGATGATGGCAAGCCATATATCTACCTTCTTCTTCACTATATTCAAAAGACGGAAAATCAACAACCCATAATAATTCATAATTATCACTTATTAAATTTAGTTTTTTACCTAAATGTAATCTTAAAGCACCTAATGCTTGTTTTACAATTTGTTTTTTATCAGATATTATTAAAACTAAATCATTACTTTCTAAATTTAATTTTTCTTTTAAATTGTTTAATTCTTCATTAGTTATAACTTTAGCAATACTTCCTGTTACTTCATTATCTATCTTTAAATAAGCCAATCCCTTAGCTTTATATGTTTTAACAAAATCAGTTAATTTATCAATATCTTTTCTTGAAAAAACAGACGCACTATTTTTAACAACTAAACAATTAATAATACCATTATTATCCAATACATCTTTAAAAATAGTGAATTCTGTATTTTTAAAGATATCAGTTATATCATTAATTTTCATATCAAATCTTAAATCCGGTTTATCAGAACCATAATATTCAATAGCATCATCATATTTCATTCTTTTTAAAGGTAATTTGATATCAATATTTTTTACTTGCTTAAAAATATAAGCAATTAATCCTTCTGTTAAATTCATAACATCATCTTCAGATACAAAGCTCATTTCCATATCAACTTGCGTAAATTCTGGCTGTCTATCTGCTCTTAAATCTTCATCTCTAAAACATTTAGCAATTTGAAAATATCTTTCCATACCACCTACCATTAATAATTGTTTAAATATTTGAGGTGATTGAGGTAAAGCATAAAATCTGCCATTAAATATACGAGATGGAACTAAATAGTCTCTTGCTCCTTCAGGCGTACTTTTACATAAAATTGGAGTTTCAATTTCTAAAAAATTTAATTTATTTAAATATTCTCTTATAGCAAAAGTAATTCTATGTCTTACTTCTAATTTTTCTTTTATTTCAGTTCTTCTTAGGTCTAGATAACGATATTTTAATCTTGTATCTTCTAAAGCTGTAGTATCATTCAAATTAAAAGGTAAATCAATACTTGTATTTAATATTTCTAATTCATTTATAATAACTTCAATCTCACCAGTTAATAAATTTTTATTTTTACTTTCCCTTTCAGTTATAATACCTTCTACTTTAATAACATATTCACTTTTTAAAGATTCAGCTAAATCATAATATTTATTATCAGGTTTAACAACTAATTGAATAATTCCACTTCTATCTCTTAAATCAATAAAAATTAAACCGCCTAAATTTCTTTTTTTAGCAACCCAACCATGTAATGTTACTACTTCACCTACATTTTTAATATTAAAATCTGTATTATTATTTAATTTCATAAATCCTCCTATAATTAAAAAAAATCTATAAATATAAGGACGAATTATCTCGCGGTGCCACCTTATTTCATAGATTTCTATGCGCTTAAATCTTTAACGGGATTAACCGATTATTTTATCGTTTGCTGTCTTTCTATATATTTCTTAACTGATTTGCACCAAACATCAGCTCTCTTGATAATTAATATATATACTCTTTCAAACAAATATTAAATATATTGTATCATATTTTTAAAACTTGTCAATACTATAAATGTGTGCTATAATTTTAAATTAGAAACGAGGCGATATCATGAAAGATTTAAGTATTGTTGTAATTGGTTTAACTATTTCAACTATTTTATTTCTTGTTTTATCACCTGTTATTATATTACTTATATTATTAAGATTATGCACAAAAAAACTAATGGAAGTCCATTAGTTTTTTAAATATTTTCTTCTCTTATAGCATCTAAAATGTTATCTTTTTTTATTCTTATAGTAGCATACCACATACTTATTAAAACTATAATAAACACACCAAATATAGCCATTAATATGCTTCCATAAGGTATTAACATACTATCAAATGACACAATACCATTAAATGATAAATGGAATAAATATATAACTATAAATGAAACTGGTAACCCATATAATAATGATTTTAATCCAAAGAATAAACATTCAAATAACATCATTTTATTGAATCCACGAGGTGTTAATCCAATACTTCTTAATACTGCAAATTCTTTTTTTCTTAAAGCAATACTAGTATTAATAGTATTTATTACACTAGTAACACCTATCAATGTAACTAAACTAATAAAACCATATAATAATAATTTAATAACAAATACTATATTAGATAATAATTGTAGTTCTTTTTTAATATTGGTAGTATAAACATTGACATCATCAGTTAATATATTTTCTTTACTTTCACTATCTAATAATTTATCAAATTCATCATAATTATCAGCTAATAAATACATTGATGCAAAATTAATATCGTCACCTTTTAGTTTATTATATGTGTTGTTATCTATTATAATTGTAAATGAAAACATATTAGTATTTTCTATTCCAAAAGGTAATATATCTGTCATATAAATATTTTCTAATTTATATTTATCTTTTTCAGAAGTATTAAATTCTAATGATTTTATTTCATTAAACATAGTCATTTTTACTTGTTTTCTCGAATTAGAACTATAATTTATACTATTATACACATTTAATAAAATAGGACGATTGGAATTTAAACCTATTTGTTTTTTATACTCTTCATAAGATTTATCATCTAAACATAAAAGATTTATACCAATATTTTCTTGATGGGAAAATGAATAGTTTTCCAAAATCTCTTTAGTAAAGTATTTTTCATCCATTTCAACAGAAAAATGAAGATCTTTTATTATACTATATTTTTTAATACCATCTATTTTTAAAACTTGATTAATAATGGAATCTATACTTTCTTGTTTATCACTAGAAAAACTTACAGCATATTCATATTTAGGTAATTCAGTAAAATCATAAGCGCTTGTTAAACCATATTTTAACAAACCACTAAATGATACAAATAATACAATACTTATAAATAATGAAATAATAGTTATTCTATATTTTTTCTTATTTCTCTTCATATTTTTATAAGCTATTTCACCTTCAACACCAAATAATTTAATTATTCTAGGTGTTTTTAATTTTTTAGATTTAATTTTAATATCATCATTTAATCTAATTGCTTCAATAGGACTTACTCTACTAGCACTTCGAGCTGGTAGGAAAGCTGACACTAATATTGTTATTATCATAAAAATAATTGGGATAATAATAAATAATGGATAAGTTGCTAAAGCAAGAGGAAAATCAAACATATTAGGTAATAATTTATTAACTATCATTAAAACTATTCCAATACCTAAATAAGCTGATGCCACACCTAATGGTATACCGATAATACCAACTATAAATGCTTCAAAAAATACAGTATGTCTTAATTGTTTTTGAGTAGCACCAATACTTGAAAATAAACCAAATTGTTTTTTTCTTTCCATTACTGAAATAGCAAATGAATTATAAATAACTATAATACAAGCTATTGAAACTAAAGATAATATTATAATTATAACCCATGCCATTGAATCGATCATATTGCTATAATTAGATACACCCGAAAATGCTAATAAATTATCGTTATAATTTACCTCATGATAATAATTTGAATCATTAACAGGTTTGTAACCTAAATTTTGTGCAATTATCTGACTATTTTTATATGTATCTTTGACATTTTTATAGTTAACATAAACCATTAGCATTTCACTAGGTTCAGATACTGTAAATGCACTATACCCAGGATTTGAGTAATCTTCTAATATATCTCTTTTTATTATACCAACAATAGTATATTCTTTTTCTTTAGTATTTATTAAACTTTCAGTTTTTTCATCAACATTTGCTGTACATATATCATTTTCATCACAAGTATATTCATAAACATATGGAGTATCACCCAATGGAGTTCCATCATTAGATACTCTTTTGCCAATATTTAATTTTATCTTATCACCAACATTTAATTTTACTTCACCATTTGTTTCTAAATGCTCTGATATAATTATTTCATTTTCGTTATTAGGTAATCTTCCTTCAATTAATTTTAAGTCTTCTAAATATTCTTTCGAAGCAGTTAAAACATTAATATAAGGTTTATATTCATTGGTAATACCTTCATATAATGAATACCCTAAACTAGATTTATATTTATATTTTGAAACACTATCATTTTTAGATATAAAATCTAATTTATTTTTCTCCACTTCAATAACAGCATGATGATCTCCATTATTTTCAATAATCATTTTAACAGAATTATCTCTTACTGTTGAAAATAATAATCCAATTCCAACCATTAAAGCAGTTGATAAAATGATTCCTATAATTGTTACTATAGTTCTTTTCTTATTTGCCTTTAGATGTTTTATTGTTAAATTATTTAATATTTTCATATTATTTTTCCCTCCATAATAATTGTATTAAATTATTATTACAATTAAATGACTAATATCGTGACAATTTTGTCATATTAAGTTAATTTGTAATTGACTTTTATATTAAATTAATTTATAATTAATTTAGAGATATATTTGATAGTTAAGGTGTTTTACTCTATTTTTAATTTATTTTAAAAATGGAGGTGATGTTCTATGGGATTTAATACTATAGAAAGGATTACTAATGCAATTAATTGTAGCATTTGCTATGATTGTATTTTATACAATTCTAGTCCTTAAAAATAAGGACTAATCTTAAATGAAAACACCGATTCATCTTTGAACGGTGTTTTCTTTACCCAAACAAATAGAGAAAACACTTAACATCGGAAATTAAATGTATCTCTTTTTTAATATATGAATTAATTCATATCTATATACATTTTACTATAGATTAATTATTTTGTCAACAGCATTAAATGATTAATTTGTAGTTGATTTTTGCTTCAAATTAATTTATAATTAATTTAGAGATATATTTAATAGTTAGGTGTTTTACTCTATTTTTAATTTATTTTAAAGATGGAGGTGATGTTCTATGGAAATTAAAACTATAGAAAGGTTTATAAATGCAATTAATTGTAGCATTTGCTATGATTGTATTTTATACAATTCTAGTCCTTAAAAATAAGGACTAATCTTAAATGAAAACACCGATTCAACTTTGAACGGTGTTTTCTCACAAACAATATAGAGAAAACACTTAACATGCGAAATTAAATGTATCTCTTTTTTTAATATATGAAACAATTCATATCTATATACATTTTACTATAAATTAATTATTTTGTCAAATAATATTTACCACATTTAACATTAAAATTATTACATCCTTTTTAACACATTAATTAAAGTTTCATTGGCTAAACTTGGATTAATCTTACCTTTACTTTCTTTCATTATTTGGCCCATTAAATATTTAACAGCTCTATCTTTACCTTCTTTAAAATCTTTTATTGAATCAGGATTAGCACTAACAACTTTATTAACTATTTCAATAACAAAACTATCATCACTTATTTGTTCCATATTGTTTTCTTTAATAATTAAGTCAACATCTTTATCACTTTCTAATATTATATTAACAATTTCTTTACCTTGTTTACTAGAAATACTTTTTTTATCTAACTTATCGACTAACTTAATAAAATTTTCTTTAGTTAATTTAGTATCTTCTATTTTAATAATATTTTTATTTAAATAAGATAATACATCGCCTGTTAATAAATTACTTGCGATAACAGGATTACATTTATCAATTATTGATTCTAAGAAATTACAAATATTTTTATTAGAAATAATTGTTTTAATATTATTATTATTTATACCTAATTCAACATATTTGTTTTTTAATTCATCTGTTAAAATAGGCATATTATCACTTATTTCTTTTAACCATTCATCATCAATATAAATAAATGGAATATCTGGTTCTGGAAAATATCTATAATCGTTACCTGTTTCTTTATAACGCATTAAAATAGTTGTTTTTGTTTTATCATCAAATCTTCTTGTTTGTTCAACTATTTTTTCACCTTTTTTAATTAATTCTTCTTGTCTTTTAATTTCATAATCAATAGCTAGTCCAACTGAAGAAATAGATCCAATATTTTTTACTTCACATTTTGTACCTAACTTATCACTATCACTTACTGAAACATTAACGTCACAACGCATACTTCCTTCTTCAATTTTAACATCACTAATACCTAGATATAATAAAGTTTCTCTTAATTTTTCTAAATATTCCATCGCTTCTTTACCACTATTTATACATGGCTTAGTAACTATTTCAATTAAAGGTACACCTGCTCTATTAAAATTTAATAAAGTATCAGTTGTATGAATACTTTTACAAGTATCTTCTTCAATATGCATTCTTTCTAAATATATTTTTTTATTAGAAATTTCTACATATCCATCATATCCAATTGGTGTATCTTGTTGAGTAATTTGATAACCTTTTGGTAAATCTGGATAAAAATAATTTTTACGATCAAAATGCATTAATCTATTTATTTTACAATTAAAAGCTAAACAAGCTTTTAAAGCAAAATCAATTATTCCCTTATTTAATCTTGGTAAAGTTCCAGGATAACCTAAATCTAAAACATTAATATTAGTATTTGCTTCATCATTAAAGTTATTTTTACTTAAGGAAAAAGCTTTAGCCATTGTTTTTAATTCGACATGTACTTCAATTCCGATTGTTGGTTTCATTACTTTTCCTCCTTTAATTCATTTTCAATATAAGAAGCTAATTGATAAATTTTATCTTCTTCAAAATAATTTCCAATTATATGCATGCCAACCGGTAAATTATTTTTATATCCAACTGGTAAACTTAACGCTGGTAATCCTGCCATATTAACAGGTATTGTTAATAAATCATCATAGAAGCTTTTTAAAGCATCATCTTGTTTTGTTCCTAGTTTGTAAGCAACATCAGTATTAGTAGGTCCAATAATTAAATCATATTTACTTAAAACACTCACAAAACTATCAGTCATTTCTTTTCTTAATTTTAAAGCTTTATAATAATATACATTAGCATTTTCACCACTTAAAATATAAGATCCAATCATAATTCTTCTTTTTACTTCATTACCAAATCCTATAGTTCTAGTATTTTTATATAATTCATCTATATTTCTAAAATCATCTACTTTTAAACCATATCTAATACCATCATAACGAGCTAAATTACTGCTTGCTTCACCTAAAGCAATAACTTGATATAAAGGTATTGCATATTCTAAATAATCAATATCAACATAATCAACTTGACAACCTTTTTCTTTTAATAAATTAATTACATTAATTATTTTTTCTCGTACAGTTTTATCAATTACTTCACTCATATAGTAATTTGGAACAGCTATTTTTAAATTAGTTATATCTTTACCAATTAAAGAAGTATAATCTTTAACTTCTCTATTAGATGAAGTTAAATCATTTTTATCTTTTCCACTTATAACATTTAATAATAAAGCATTTTCATATACATTTCTTGTAATAGGTCCTACTTGATCTAAACTAGAAGCAAAAGCAATTACGCCGTATCTTGATACTCTACCATAAGTGGGTTTTAAACCTACTAAGCCACAAAAACTAGAAGGTTGTCTAATAGATCCACCTGTATCAGTTCCTAAAGAAAATGGAGTAATACCAGCAGCTACACAAGCAGCCGAACCAGATGATGAACCACCAGGTACTAAAGTGTTATCAATTGGATTTAAAGTATTACCAAAATAACTAGTCTCACCAGTTGAACCCATAGCAAATTCATCCATATTAGTTTTACCAATTATGATCATATTTTTTTCTTTTATTTTTGTAATTACAGTCGCATCATAAATTGGAATAAAATCTTCTAAAATATGACTTGCAGCAGTTGTTCTTAAATCTTTAGTTACAATATTATCTTTGATAGCAATAGGTAATCCAAATAATATATTATCTACTTCTTTTTCTTCTAATTCTTTAGCCTTTTTTAAAGCTTGCTCTTTATTTAAAGTTATAAAACAATTTAAATTAGTTTCTTCAATTCTATTAAATGCTTCGTTTACTAAATCAATTGGCTTGATTTCTTTATTTTTTAATTTTTCATTTATTGTTTTTATATCTAAATCTAAATATCTCATTCTATCACCTTTGGAACTATAATATAATCGCCTTTTACTCTTTTAGCATTTTTCAAAGCATCTGATTTGCTTATATGGCTTTCAATAACATCTTCACTATAACAATTTTTATTATCGCTTGGACTAATCATTATTTCATCATTTGCAATATCAACTTTTAATATTTTATCTATTTCTGTTAAAATGTCAGTTAATTGTTTTTGATACTTATTCATTTCTTCTTCTGTTACATTTAACTTAGCCAAATTAGCAATATGTTTTACTTTTTCTTCACTTATCATATTTAATCCTCCAATTTGTTTTATGTTATTATTTTAATTAATAAATATTAAAAATAAATTTCATATATAATTATATCATAATTGTTTAAATTATTTTATTTTTTTTAAACATAATAATAAAACTAATCAATTACTGATAAATCGATTAGTTTTATAGTTATCTATTTCTTCTTTAGTAAAACCTTTATTATATAATTTAATATTTATTTTATATTCTAATTCATCATCTTGATATTTTTTACTTAACTTATTATATAATTTAGTATATTCTTGACTAATTAAATCATCATTTTTTATATTTAAATTATCATATATCTCAATTATTTTAAATTTATCATATCCTAAATTAATTAATTCATTTACTATTTTATATTTTAATTTATATCCAGAATATTTACTTGTTTTTGATTTTTTAATAATCAATTTTTTTATTTTTTCTTCAATTAAACCGTCATCAATTTTATTTATTTCTTCCATTATTAAATTTATATCAATATTATGTTTTATTAAATCATTTTTTATTTTATCTAATCCATCATTCGATAAATTAATTTTATCCTGAATATATGCCTTAACAAAGTTTTTATCATTTATTAAATTAATACTTTTTAATTTATCAATTATTTTATTTTTATCAACATCAAATTTAGATAAAAATTCAATTATTTCTTTTTCACTTCTTAATTTTTTTGATATAAAATTAATAGTTTTATAGTAAACATCATAAAATTCATTTTCTTCTAATATTTTTTGTAATAACTCATCATCTATTGTCTTTTTATATAGTAAATTATAATTTATTATAACTTCATCAAATGTTTTTACCTCTAAACCATTATCTAAAATTATTTTATATTTTTTTCCTGTTTTTTTTACTTTCATATAGACTTCCTTACTATAGAACTTAACTTTTTTTACTACTTATTTCTTCTTTATAAAATTTAATTGAATTTATAATTATTATTGAAATTGGTAAAGCAATAATAATTCCAATAAATCCAGCTAATATTCCACCACCAAATACAGCAGCGATAACTATTATTGGATGAACTTGATTACTTTTACCATATACTAATGGATTTAATAAATAAGAATCAATTAACGCAGTAATTAATGTAACCATAACAACTGTTATTCCAAGAGAAAAATTAAGTGAAAAACCAGTTATTATTCCAATTACTTGAACAAATATTCCTCCAAAATAAGGAATAAAATTTCCTAATCCGGATAATATACCTAATAATAAAGCATTAGGGTGTCCAATAATATAATAAATAATTGTATATTCAAAAAAACTAATACATACTATGGTTAAAAAACCTTTTATATAATTTTTAATTTCTCGATCCAATAATGAAATATATTCATATAATTTTTTTGATTTTCTATGTAAATAATTTTTTATATTTTTTCTTATTTTATCCATATCTACTAAAAAATATATTCCTGAAGCTAGAGCAATAAAAACATTTGAAATTACATTTATTGAAGCATTTATAGTTTTAACAGCTCCATCTGATACATATTTACCAACATTAGTTAATATCTCATTAAAAGTTTTAAATAAACTATCTCCTAAATTGCCCAAATCAATATTGTAATTTGTAGTTATATCTTTTATAAAAATAATTAAAGAGTCAATTAAACTAACAATTTGATTTGATAAAAGAGGTACGAGTAATACAACTATTGTAGTAATTATAGCAATCAAAACAAATATTATAATACCAATACATATTCCTTTAGGTATATTCTTTTCTCTTAACGTTTCTAATATTGGATATAAAGCATACGCAATAACAAATCCAGCAAATAATGGTAATATTATTTTTAATATTTTATCTAATATACCTAACCATAAAGGATTAGCCATATAAATAAAAAAGCATATTAAAGCAATTAATGCTATATTTACCAATTTAAAGTCTAATTTATTTTTTATCATAATTCCTCGCTTTCTAATATTATTGTGACAGGACCATCATTTGATATTTCAACCAACATGTCACTTTGAAAAATACCAGTTTCTAAATGAATATTATATTTTTTTATTTCTTCATTAAATAGTTCATATAATTTTTTAGCTTCATTTACTTTCATAGAATTAATATAACTTGGTCTATTTCCTTTTTTACAATCCGCATATAAAGTAAATTGAGAAATAGATAGTATCTGTCCTTTAACATCTAATATTGATTTATTCATAATATGATTATCATCATCAAATATCCTTAAATTAACTAATTTTTTAGTTATCTTTTTTATATCATCAATTGTATCTTTATGAGTAAATCCAACTAAAACTACCAAACCTTTTTCAATTTCTCCAACTATTTTGTTATCCACTAAAACTTTAGATTTTTTACTTCTTTGTATTAATAATTTCATTTTATCAATCTTTCTACTGATAATACATTAGGTAACATACTTAAATCATTAATATATTTTACTAATCTTTCTTTATTTAAAACTAAAATAGTTATTTGATAAATATAATCATTTCCACTAGATAATGATTTTATACTTTCAATAGTTATATCAGTATTAGATGTTTTAGCAACAATATCCATTAATATATTATTATCTAATGATTTAATTAATAATGTTGTTGGATATTTTTTGGTTGTATCATTCCATTTAACTTCTATTAATCTTTCATTTAACTCACTTACATTAGGACATACCATTCTATGAACTGTTATTCCGTTTCCTTTAGTTATATACCCTACTATTCTGTCACCATTAATCGGTTTACAACAAGATGCAATATTTACTTTAATATCATCAATTCCTTTAACACTAATATCATTTTTTATAACTGGAGATTTTACTTCTTTATCTTTTGTTTTGTTTAAAATAATTTCTTCTTTTGTTATATTTTCTTCATTAATAATATTTACAACTTGAGTTGGGGTATATTTATTATTGCCTATATTAATATATAATTCATTTAAATCAACACATTTCAAACTATCTAATATTTTATTAATATTTTCCATAAATGTAGAATTAGATATTTTTTTCTTTCTCAACTCTTTATTTAATAAATCCTCGCCTTTATTATAATTATCTTCTTTACTTGTTTTATTAAAGTAAGCTTTGATTTTATTTTTTGCTTGAGAAGTTTTAACTATATTTAACCATTCTTGACTAGGAGATGAATTTTTATTTGTATTGATCTTTATAATATCATTACTTTTTAATTTATAATCTAATGGTACTATATTGTTATTTACAATTGCCCCAACTGTTGTATCTCCAACTTTAGAATGAACACGATAAGCGAAATCTATTGGTGTTGATCCATTTGGAAGTTCAACAACATCACCCATAGGTGTGAAAACATAAATTGTATCATTTAGAACCTCTTCTTTTACAGATGTTACAAAATTATCTTCATTTTTAAGTTCCATAATGAATCTAAAAAATTGTAATTTCTGTTCCATTTGATCTTGCATATTTGATTTTCCTTCTTTGTAAGACCAATGGGAAGCTATACCGCATTCTGCTATTTTATCCATTTCATAAGTTCTTATTTGAATTTCAAACAATTGACCATCTATGCCAAATACAGTTGTATGTAATGATTGATACATATTAGTTTTAGGCATCGCAATATAATCTTTAAACCTTTTAGGAATTGGTCTATATTTAGAATGAATTAATCCTAATACTTGATAGCATTCAGCTTCTGTATCAACAAAAACCCTTAGAGCAAGTAAATCATATATTTCGTTAAATGATTTACCTTTATCTAATTTTTTATAAATACTATAAATACTCTTACTTCTTCCTTTTATTTCATGTTTAATATTGTGCTCATTCAATATTTTTGAAACACTTTCAATCATTTCAACAACATAATTATCTCTTTCAACTTTTGTTTTATTTAACTTTTCAACAATTTGATAATAAACTTCTGGTTTTAAATATCTTAATGATAAATCCTCTAATTCTGATTTTATAGTATTAATTCCTAATCTATGAGCAATTGGAGTAAATATATCTAATGTTTCTTTAGCATTAGCTTTTTGTCTTTTTTCTGATAAAGCCCAAAGTGTCCTCATATTATGAAGTCTATCGGCAAGTTTTAAGATAATAACTCTTACATCTTCTGTCATACCAACTAATATTTTTCTTTGGTTTGCAATTAAAGCTTCTGTTGCACCATTAAAATTTAGTTTATTAATTTTAGTTATACTTTCAACTAATTTAGCTACTTCAACACCAAATAAATTTTCAAGTTCCTCATAAGAAACATCACAATCTTCAATTGTATCATGAAGAAGAGCTGCTTCAATAGTTTTACTATCAGCATGTATTTCACTTAAAATATATGCAACATTTAAAGGATGAATAATATATTTTTCACCACTATTACGTTTTTGACCAAAATGTTTAATATCAGCAAATTCAAAAGCTTTCTTAATATCTTCTAAATCTTCTTTCTTCACATAAGTTTTTAATTTTTCTTCTAATTGTTCATACTTACTTATCTTTGTAACCTTCATATTATCACTCTTCTTTAAAATATATTTCTCTATTTTTTAAATTTAATTTTTGTTTTAAATAATTATCAATTAATAAATCATCTACATTTAAAACATCACTAACCATTTCATACAATGACAAGTCTTTTGATTTTTTCCATTTTATCTCTTTTAAATAATTCCAAATATCTTCAATTTTAATATATTTATAACCACTTCTATTCATTTCATTTCTTTTTGTTATTAAAGCTGGCTTTAATCTATTGTATAATTCTTCTAAACTATTAAATTCCACTTCCATTTTTACTCACATTCCTTTTTTTAAATATTCTTTTAATAATTCGTTAGCCCATATTCTAAACTCAGTACCGCGATTTGATTTAACGCGAAAACCAATAGCAATTATCATATCTAAATTATAAAAATTAGTTGGTTTTGTAGAAAATTCGGAAATACCGAATTTTCTCATAGTATTTTCCATTTTTAGTTCATTTTCAGTATAAATATTTTTTATATGTTCATTTATTGTTGATTTAGACTTATTATATAACTTACTAATTTGTTCTTGATTCATCCAAATA
>DVJX01000098.1 GCA_018716405.1 Candidatus Faecisoma merdavium
GAAATTATTTATTAAAAAATGTTGTATATAAATTAAAAAAGAGATTTATAGAAGTTCGAATCAATCAAAATGATTTATATATATGTTTTTTAAAAGACGTTAAACAAATTGATTTACAAAATAAATTAAAAATTAGAAAAGGTTATGAAAATACATCTTTGAGTTATTATTTACTAGTAGAAGATATAAATAATTTGGAATATGCATTTGAACTAGCTAAAGAATTATACGATTATCTAAAAAAACCACAAGAACCTATTTGTGAATTATTGTTTAAAAAAATTTCTAATAAAATTATGGAATTAGGAGATAATATTGTTTGTAATAAATTATATAGGGATTATAGATTTAAATCGAAAAGGAATTTTATTTCTATTACTAAAAGAAATTATGGATTATATGTAAGATTATTAAAAGTAAAAGATAATCAAAATATATTAGATTATACTTATCAAACAGGAGCGGAACCTTTATGTATGACATATAAAATATCTAACGGAAATGACATAGAAACTATTATTCCCTATATTAAAAAAAGTTATATGCTTAGTAGATGCGTTGCAATAGATGTTAAAAATGAATTAAATAAATTATATTTAATAGAAAGCTAAATCCTTTCTTTTTTTTATTATTAAAAGAATGTAATAAAATAAAAATATTTTTATAAAATTATTGACAGTTGAATATGCATTCATATATAATATAATCAGTTGAACAAATATTCAACTAAAAACATATAATATTATTGGAGGGAATTTATGTCTAGAAATGAATTTTCTTGTGATTGTAATGTTATTCATCAAGAAGCTGTAGATGAGGTATTACAAAAAATGCCAAATGAAGACACATTTAACCATTTAGCAGATTTATTCAAACTGATAGGAGATACAACAAGATGTAGAATTTTATTTGCATTAGATCAAAGTGAAATGTGTGTTTGTGATTTAGCAAATGTACTAAATATGACTAAATCATCTATCTCACACCAACTTGCAGTTCTTAGAAGAAGTGGAGTTGTTAAGTGCAGAAAAAGTGGAAAAGAAGTATATTATACTTTGGATGATGAACATATTGTTAAATTGTTTGAAATTGGTTTAGTGCACATTAACCATAAAGGTTAAAAATATAAAGAAAGAAGGATTAAAATGAACAAATACAAATTTAAAATTAAAAACTTAGATTGTGCAAATTGTGCAAATGAATTAGAAGGAGCATTACGAAAAATTGATATTATTGAGAATGTTAGTATCAGTTTTATGACACAAAAATTAAACTTTGAATGTACTGAAGAAAATAAGGAACAAGCATTAGAGAAAATTAGAAAAATCATAAAAAAAGAAGAACCAGATGTAACCATTGAGGAGGTATAGTTATCATGAGCCGAAAAATGAGTAAGCAATTAATTAAGATAATTATTTCTCTTTTATTGGTTGTTATTTCCTTATTGCTTAAATTTGATACCGAATTATATAGTAATATTTTGTATGTAATTGCTTATATAATTGTGGGTTATGACATTGTATTGAAGGCAGTAAGAAATATTTTTAAAGGTAAAGTTTTTGATGAAAACTTTTTAATGACTGTTGCAACAATTGGAGCATTTTGCATTGGAGAATTCCCAGAAGCGGTTGCAGTAATGCTTTTCTATCAAATAGGAGAATTATTTCAAAGCTATGCAGTAGATAGGTCAAGGAAGTCTGTTGCAAGTCTTATGGATATAAGGCCAGACTATGCTAACGTATATCGAGAGGATGAAATTGAACGAGTAGATCCAGATGAAGTAAATATTGGAGAAATTATATTAGTAAAACCGGGAGAAAAAATTCCTTTAGATGGAATTGTAGTAGATGGCGAATCAATGCTTAATACACAAGCATTAACAGGAGAATCAGTACCAAGAAAAGTAACTGTAAATGATGAAGTATTAAGTGGTTGTATAAACAATGATGGAATTTTAAAAATTAAAGTAAGTAAAGATTTTGAAGAATCAACTGTTAGTAAGATATTAGATTTAGTAGAAAATGCTAGTAGTAGAAAATCGAAGTCTGAAAACTTTATTAGCAAATTTGCAAAATACTATACTCCTATTGTAGTTATAGTATCAGTTGCATTAGCAGTAATTCCTCCTCTTGTTATTAAAGAAGCCTTATTTAGTGATTGGTTATATCGAGCATTGTCATTTTTAGTTGTTTCTTGTCCATGTGCTTTGGTTATTTCTATTCCTTTATCATTCTTTGGGGGAATAGGAGCAGCTTCTAAAATAGGGGTATTAATAAAGGGAAGTAATTACCTAGAAGCTCTTGCAAGTGCTGAAATTGTAGTATGTGATAAGACAGGAACATTAACAGAGGGAGTGTTTAAGGTTCAAAAAATTAAAGCTATTGGATACTCTGATGATGAGTTATTAAGATATGCAGCTTATGCAGAAGGTTTTTCTAATCATCCAATCTCTATTTCATTGAAACAAGCATACAATAAAGAAATTAATGAAAAACTTGTTACTGAAACACAAGAAATTTCAGGTAAAGGTGTTTTAGCAAAAGTAGATGGAAAGATGGTTTTAGTTGGAAACGAAAAAATAATGAAAGAATATAATATTAAATTTCAAAAGAGTGAAGAAACAGGAACAATAGTATATGTTGCAATAAATGATGAATTTGCAGGAACAATATTAATTGCTGATAAAATTAAAGAAGATTCTTATAAAGCAGTAAAGTTATTTAAAAACAATAATGTTAAAAAAGTTGTTATGTTAACAGGAGATCGTGATAATATTAGTGAGTCTGTAGCTAATGAACTTAATCTAGACGAGTATCACGCAGAATTATTACCACAAGATAAAGTTTCTTGGGTAGAAAAATTAATGACTCAAAAATCATCTGGAGGAAAACTTATCTTTGTTGGAGATGGAATCAATGATGCTCCAGTTCTAGCACTATCTGATATAGGAGTAGCAATGGGTGGCCTTGGAAGTGATGCAGCTATTGAAGTAGCTGATGTGGTTATTATGACAGATGAGCCATCTAAAATTGCAAGTTCTGTTCAGATTTCTAAAAAAACAATGAGAATTGTAAAACAAAATATAGTATTTGCTATTGCAGTAAAAATTGGAGTCTTAATTTTGAGTGCATTCGGAGTATCAACTATGTGGGAAGCAGTATTTGCTGATGTTGGTGTTTCTGTGCTAGCCATTGTAAATGCTTTAAGAGTTTTAAGAATTAAAAATACTTATAATAACAGATAATTTATATAATAATTAAATTATCTGTAAGTAGAAATTGTATTTCTATTTTTTATATACCCCTATATTTACAATATACCCAAAGAGGTATATAATTAGCTATGGGTGATTTTATATGGATAATAATAAATGTTGTAAAAAGAGAACAATTAGAAACGAAGAAGAAAAAAAGTTGTTAAATAATAGGTTAAATAGAATTGAAGGTCAAATAAGAGGGGTAAGAAAAATGATAAGTGATGATGTTTATTGTAATGATATTCTAATTCAATTATCAGCGATAGAAAATTCTGTAAAAAGTTTGTCGAATCAAATGCTAGAAAATCACTTATATACTTGTATTGCTCGTGATATGGAAAATGGAAAGTTTGACACGATTGATGAAATAATAAGTTTATTCAAAAGATTTAATAAATAAAATTATAGGAAGGAATTGATTTTAAATGAAAAAAATAATTTTAAAAGTAAATGGTATGATGTGTGTAAATTGTGAAAATAGAGTAAAAAATGTTTTAAAAAACATTGATGAAGTTGAAAATGTATTTGCTAATCATATTACAGGAGAAGTTATTATAATGGCAAAAGATAATTTACCCAGAGGAAATATAAAAAAAACACTTGAAGATATTGGATATGAAGTTGTAGGAGAACAATAATGAAAAAAATAATTTTATCTATTGATGGAATGACGTGTTCTGCTTGTTCAAATGGATTAGAAAAATACTTAAATAAACAAGATGGAATTATAAATGCTTCAGTAAATTTAGTAATGGAAAACGCTAGTATAGAATATGATAAATCAAAATTAAATAAAACCCAAATTGAAGAATTTGTTAAAAAAGCAGGTTTTAAAAGTTTAGGTGAATTTAAAGAAATAAATATTAATAAAAAAAATCAAACAGAAAAAGTAAAATTCATTATATTTACTGTACTTGCCATAATTTTAATGTATATTTCTATGGGGCACATGATAAAATTGCCGGTTTTATCTTTTTTAGATTCACATGTTCATACAATAAACTACATGTTTGTACTATTAGGAATTACATTATGTTTTATTATATACGGATTTGATATTATAAGAAATGGATACAAAAATTTTATTCATAAAACACCTAATATGGACACTTTAGTAGGAATTGGTGTTATTACAAGTTTTTTATATAGTCTGTATAATATGTATTTAGTATTAGAGGGAAATTATCAATTAGTTATGAATTTATATTTTGAATCTTCAAGCATAGTCATTTATTTTGTAAAACTTGGAAGATTCATAGATGGTTTAAGCAAAGATAAAACAAAAGAAGCTATACAAAAACTAGTAAAAATAACGCCTAATACAGCTATGATAAAGGTAAATGGAAAATTAAAAAAAGTAACATTAGATGAGATTAAAAAAGGGGATATATTAGTTTGTACATCAGGAGAAAAAGTAGCTGTAGATGGAGAGATAATAGAAGGTAAAGCTCATTTTGATGAGTCATTTATAACAGGAGAAAGTAAACCACAAGCAAAAGAGATTGGAAATAATGTAATTGCAGGAAGTTTAAATTGCGATGGCTATATTGAATATAGAGCAGAAAAAATTGGAAAAGATTCAACTGTATCTGAAATAGTAAAACTGGTTGTAGAAGCAACTAACACAAAAGCTCCCATAGCAAAAGTTGCAGATAAAGTATCGGGATTTTTTGTTCCAACTGTTATAATTATAGCAATATTAACATTTATAATATATTTAATTATAGGTCAGAGTTTTGAAACAGCAATAACAACATTTGTAACAATTTTAGTTGTTGCTTGTCCTTGCAGTTTAGGCCTAGCAACTCCTCTTGCCATTATAGTAAGTGAAGGGGTATGTGCAAGCAACGGAATCTTAATAAAGAAAAGTGAGATATTAGAAAATGCTCAAAAAACAGGTGTAATTATTTTTGATAAAACAGGAACTCTCACATATGGTAAATTAAAAATATCAGAAATTAAAAACTTTAGCACTATGAAAGAAGAAAAACTTTTACAAATAGTGGGAAGTTTAGAAAGTAAAACTACACATCCTATAGGTAAAGCCTTTGTAGACTACCTAGAAGAAAATAAAATAGAAAAATTAGAAGTTAAAGAATTTGAAAACATAACAGGTTATGGTATCATAGGAAAGATAAACAATCAAAAATTAATTATTGGAAATTCAAAAATTTTAGATAATTATAATATTGAAAATAAATATATAAAAGAAGAAAAAGACCTTGCAAGTAAAGGAAATAGTATTGTATATGTAGTACAAAATGACAAAATCATATCTTTAATAGGGGTAAATGATGTTATAAGAATAGAAGCTAAAAAGGTATTAAAAAATTTATTGGATATGAGAATTCAACCAATAATGGTGACAGGAGATAATGAAGATACTGCCAGAGTAATAGCAAAAGAGTTAGGGATAACTCAAATAATAGCAGGTGTATTACCAAAAGAAAAATCAAGTGTAGTTAAACAATTACAAAAAGAAAATAAATTTGTAATGATGTGTGGAGATGGAATAAATGATAGCCCTGCTTTAGCAATTTCTGATATTGGAGTAAGTGTGAATAGCGGAACAGATATTGCGATGAATTCTTCTAATGTAATACTTACAAATAATAATTTGTTTAATATTATAAGTTTAATTAATATAAGTAAAAAAACTATAAAAAATATAAAGCAAAATTTGTTTTGGGCATTTTTTTACAACTTTTTAATGATTCCAATTGCAATGGGATTATTAAAACCATTTGGAATTTTTATAAATCCGATGATTGCAAGTTTAGCTATGGTATTAAGTAGTATTACAGTAATATTAAATACTTTAAGATTAAGAAATACAATAAAAAGAAAATGATTGTTAATATTTAATTTTTAGTAATTATTTCAAGTATGAAAAGGTTATTTAATAGTTATTAAATTTAATGTTAATATGCATTGCTTGTAGCAACGAACTATTCTTTATATAATATTTATAAAGAAAGGAGAAGTTGTAAAATGTTAAAAGATAATTTAAAATTAGCAAGAAAAGCAAAAGGGCTTTCTCAAGAAGAACTTGCGATAAAATTAAATGTAGTTAGACAAACGATTTCTAAATGGGAACAGGGATTATCAGTACCAGATGCAGAGATGTTAATTTCAATATCAGAAGTTTTTGATACACCAGTAAGTACTTTTCTAGGTGAAAATCTTTCTGAATCTAAAGAAGACGATTTAAAAGTAATTTCTGAAAAATTGGAGATAATAAATTTACAATTATCTCAAAGAAAAAAAGAGAAAAGAAAAATAATTCATTGGACACTAATCTCGTTATGCATCATTATAATAATTATGTTTTTATCTTTAATCTTATTAAATAGTCCATACTTTAATTGGGATTATAGTAAACCTGAAAATGCTGTTCTAGGAGTCGTTTTTCATTCATTTGAATGGTTATTTGTTAGGATAGGACCAATTATTTTGATGGGATTACTTATTGGAGTTTTCTTGACTAGAAAGAAAAATTAAAATGGTTATATAAATTAAAGAATACAATTTTTAGAGTAGATGTAAAAATCTACTTTTATTATGGTATAATGTAATTAACAGATAAATAGTAATTTGTAGAGAGGATTAGAAAATGAATTTAGAACAATTAAAAAAAGATTGCATAAAAAAACAAAAGAAAGGTATCCATTTTATTCTTGCGTCAATAGTAATATGGACTATGGTTTTAATGGTACAATTAACAAGTTTTCCTATATTAACAAAAAATCTATTAACATTTTGTTGTACAGCACCATTATTGCCAATATCGTTTTTAATATCCAAAATATTGAAAATACAATTTCAAGATAAAAGTAATCCATTAAATAATTTAGGTATATTATTTTCTGCAAATCAAATGATATATCTTTTAATAGCAATGTGGGTTTATCCTACATTGCCAGATAAAATGTTAATGGTTATTGCTATGATTTTTGGAGCTCATTTATTACCTTATGGTTGGTTATATAATTCAAAATCATATATGGCATTGTCAATAATTATTCCAATATTATCTCTAATAGTTGGTTTGAATTTTGCAAGTTATATTCTTGCAATGATGATGATAGTAATAGAAATAATATTTAGTGTACTTTTATTATTTGAAAATAAGAAAA
Source organism: Candidatus Faecisoma merdavium (assembly GCA_018716405.1). GTDB lineage: Bacteria > Bacillota_I > Bacilli_A > RF39 > UBA660 > Faecisoma > Faecisoma merdavium. Next base: position 7,393 of record DVJX01000098.1, read on the forward strand.
TAGGAAATAATAGTTAGATAAATAGTAATTTGAAAGTGAGATAGTTATGAAAAAAATATTTGAAAAGCACGAAACATTATTTTGTATATTGTTAA
>DVJX01000099.1 GCA_018716405.1 Candidatus Faecisoma merdavium
AAAATGCTATATGATAATGGCTATAAAATTTACACGATTGATTTTAGACATCCTGAATTATCTAATCATATTAACATTTTAGAGCCAATTATATGTGAATATGAAAACTATATTAAATATAATAAACAAGCACTAGAAACATCTGATGAAAAAGAAAAATTAGAACTACAAAATAAATCAATATCTAGCTATGCAGAAACAAATAGATTAATTACTTCACTTGTTAGTATGATAACTTATGAAAAAGTACAAGGAAAAGATCCGTTTTGGAATAATTCAGCTAAGAATTTATTAGAGGGTTTAATCGGTTTTTTCTTAGAAGAATATAAAGATGGAAAAATTAAGAGAGAACAAATAACAATGACATCTATTCGTAAGTTTCAAAATTCTACTATGGAAGAAAAAAATTCAAGAAAGTTTAAATCATATATTGAACAAAAACCGTATGGTTGTAAATCTAAAGATAGTTTGATTCCTATTTTATCATCAAGCGAGAATACTTATAAATCTATTACAAGTGTTTTTAGTGAGAAGATGGCTATATTTGATGATGTCAATGTTGCTAATGTAACTAGTAAATTAGATCTTGATTTTGATATTTTAGGAAAAGAAAAATCAGCACTATTTGTAATAGTTCCAGACGAAGATAAAATTTATTATACCTTAGTTACAATTATATTAGGTTTATTATATAAAGAACTTGTTAAGTTGGCTAATAATCAAGTTAATAAAAAAGTACCAATCGAAATTGATTGGATTTGCGATGAATTCAGTAATTGTCCACCTTTAGTTGAACCTAGTATTGAGTCAATTATATCTGTAGCAAGATCTAGAGGATTAAGATATCATTTGTTTATTCAAAGTTTATCTCAATTAGATAATGTCTATGGTAAAGAAGTAGCACAAATTATTTTAGATAACTCAGGACTTGCTTATTTAAAAACTAATACAATGGATACAGCAGAAGCAATTTCAAAAAGGTTAGGTAAAAAGACAATAGAGTCTTCTTCTATTAGTCAATCTGTAAGTTTAACAAATTATAATGGTAATAAGTCAACATCTTTAATAGCAAGAGATTTACTAACACCGGATGAGGTTAAAAATTTGCATTATAAAACGATAATATTCCCTAATATAGGTTATCCAATTTTTAGAGATACTGTTATTTATAAAAAATTGTCATGTTATACAAGTGGTGAAATAAAGAGGAAAATTTGTCCTTTATTAGATTTAAGTAATACTTATTTTACTGTAGAAAATATCAAAACAAAATTTGATAGAGAATATAGGAATAGAGTTGATAAATCAAAAGAACATGAAGAATTACCTGAATATGAAGACTTTAGACAAGAAGAAATAAAAAAATTAGAAAAAGTAGTAGATATTATAAATGAACTTTTAAAAGATAAAATTCGTTTATTTGAATATAAGGAAAGAAATACTAGAACTTATGCTAGCTTTGAACTTGATAAACCATTATCAAATAAAGAATTAGCATTCGTAAAAGGTAAAGTTAATAAGGAAGTTTTTCATATAAATATTGATAATGGAAACAATAGCAGTTCTGTAATAGAAATTCATTTAAAAAATCCATTAGAAAATGAATTAACTTTAGAGAAAGGGAATAAGAATAATGTCTAATTCTGTTTCTGATTCATTAAATCAAAATGAAAATCATAGTCTTAAACTGGGTGATGATATGATTAAACAATATGGTAATAAAGAAGTTAAAATATCATTCATTTATAATAAAAGTGGTAAAAGTTTAAAAGATATATTAGAGCAGTGTTACAGAGATCAAATAAGAAACGAGCAAGTATTAACTGGGGGAAAAAATGATGATTTGCAAAAATGTGAAAATGATGTTATCATGCAAGCGTAGACATTTAAAACCCAGTGCCGAAATAAGGAGGTTTTTAAAATGGTAACGGGTAATAAAATCTATAATTGTGGTAATTATTTAAGATTATCAAAAGAAGATTTAGGAAGAAATGATGAATCTTCTTCAATTCAAAGTCAAAGAATGATTATTGAAGGATTTGCAAAACATAATAATCTAAATATTGTTAAAGAATATGTTGATGATGGATATTCTGGTGGAAATTTTGATAGACCTGCATTCAAACAAATGATTGACGACATTGAAAATGGAATTATTAATTGTGTTATTACTAAAGATTTATCAAGACTAGGTCGTGAAATGTATAAAACAGGTAAATACATTGAAGAATATTTTCTAGAACATAATGTTAGATATATTGCTATCAATGATTCTTATGATTCTAATATAGGAGATTCTATGTTGGGGTTAAGACTTGGAGTAAATGATTTATATTTAAGAGATGTATCTAAAAAAGTTCGTTCTTCTTTTAGAGTAAAACAAGAAAAAGGAGAATATATTGGTAGTTTTCCATGCTTTGGTTATATTAAAGATCCCAATGACAAACATAAACTGATTGTTGATCCAGAAGCAGCAAAAGTAGTTAAATTGATATATCAATTATATTTAGAAGGGTTAGGAGTAACTAAAATTTGTAGAAGACTAACTGATGAAAAAATTCCGATTCCAATAGTATATAAAAAAGAACCTAGAGGTTTAGCGGTAACTGAAAATGATGGCTTTGGTATATGGAAAAATGCAACTGTAAGAAATATACTAAAAAGTCAAATGTATATTGGAAACATGGTTCAACATACTCACGAAAAAATAAGTTATAACCAGAAAAAATGCAGACATTTAAAATCAGATGATCATATTATAGTTGAAAATACTCATGAACCAATTATAAGTAAAGAGGACTTTAATATGGTACAAAAATTGTTAAAAGATAAGAGTTATACACCTAATGAGAAGAACTTAGATAGATTTTTACTTTCAGGAATGATGTTTTGTGGTAAGTGTGGTCATACTTTAGGTGTGAGCGTAAAAAAGACAAAATCAAAGCCATCCATATATACTCATTGTAATCATTATTTAAGAAAAGGAGTTCAAAGTGAATGTACTCCAAATAGATTAAATTATAGTTTGCTAGAAAATGATATAGTACATTTTTTAAATGAAATTGGAGAAGAATTTATAAAACATTATGATATTAGAAATCTCGTAGAAGATTCTGTATATGTTTATAATCGTGATATTGAAGATATGGAAAAAGAACTTGAAATTGTAAATAATAATATAAATAAAAAAATTAACATCATATCCAACTTATATAACGATAAAGTTGAAGGAATAATATCTCTAGATATATATAAGAACTTATCTAATAATCATGAGAAAGAATTACAACAATTAAAGATAAAAAAAGAAAACTTAGAAAATAAATTAAATGCTTTCGCTGATAAATCAAAAGAGAAAGAATTTACAAAATGTCGTAATGCAGTAGAAGAATTTATGAAATTAAAAACTCCATCTAGGAGTACTATAAAAAATTTGATTAGTAGTGTTGTTGTCTATGATAATGGAGATTCAAAAGAAGTTAAAGTATTCTTTAAATTTAAGGAATTAACCAATATAGCGAGTCAGCTATCTTAATTTTTATCATAAAGGTTATAACAAAAGTATAGACAACCCTTTATTTTTTTATAACTCTAAAAGGGTAAAGGGAGTAACATTACCTTTTCTTAGTTATGGTGGATCTAGTTTATTAATTACTTTATGTAGTATTGGGATTGTTTTAAATATAAGCAGATATAATTAAATATTTGTTCAATAGATTTTAATTTTATTATAGTAATGATATAATTAGTTAGTAAATGCTAATATTTATTTGTTAAATAATGATAAATTTATATTAAAATTTTCAATCAAAATATTCTAAAATTGAATTTGACAAGGAAATTGAAGTGATAAATCATTTGAGAAAGTTTGATATTAAAGTTCCAAAATATAATAAAAATAATAAATGGTCTTTAACAACAAATGAAGACATTGTAATAAGAAAAGTGTTAAAATAATAAAGGTGGTATAAAAATGATTGAAAATTGTAATAAAAAAGAATTAGAAATTGCTAAAATCCTTTTGGATTATTTAAAAAAAATAGAAGATGACAATAGTATTTTAAAAGGAAATTTATTAACTGAAGAAGAAAAAAAGTTTATATTTACTGACTTAAATGCTTTTATAATAGGATTAATAGCTGATCAATCTGTAAAGGCAGAAATTGCTTGGAGTCTTCCATATAAACTTTCACAAAGAATGGGTGGTTTTGATATTGCAGAAATACTAAAAAAATATAATCAAGAAGACCTTGAAAATTTTATCAAAACAAAACCTGCTCTTCATAGATATCCATCAAGAATGTCTAATTATATTTATAATGCTTTTTTAGAATTATATAAAAATTATAATTCAAAAGCAGAAAATATATGGAATAACAAAACTGCTGCTGAAATAGTTGAAACTCTTGAAACTTTTAAAGGTATAAGTCATAAAAAAGCTTCACTAGGAACTTTAATTTTAGTTAGAGATTTAGGAATAAATATATTAGATAAAGAAAACATTGATATTGCATATGATATTCATATTAGAAGATTATTTTTAAGATTAGGTTTAGTTGAAATGGATATACAAGAAGAAATTTTAAAAGTAGCACAAAGATTATATCCAGAATTTCCTGGTAAATTAACAACAGCTTTTTGGACGATAGGGCGCGAAATATGTAGACCTACTGATCCATCTTGCCTTATTTGCCCTCTACACAATTGTTGTGATAAAAAATTAGAAAAAACAATAAATTTAAAGTAAATTTCGAAGTAATATATTAAAATAATATAAATTAATTATATATAAACAAGTATAAATAGTTTAAATTATATTCAAACACAAGGAAAATATAATAATTAACAAATAAACCATTATATTTGTTAGAGTGAAAATCTATTAGGAATTTGATAGTTAATTTAGCAGGATTTTTGAAATTGATAATGACAATAATATCAAAATGTAAAAAGTGTTATATTACAATTTATTTCATATAGTGGCTCTAGTTTATTAATTACTTTATGTAGTAATGTAGTATTAGAATTGTATTAAATATAAGTAGATATAATTAAATATTTATTTAATAGATTTTAGTTTTATTATAGTAATGATATAATTATAATTAGTTAGGAAATGGTGCTTTTATTATGATAGAAAAAACAGTTTTTGAAAATAATGAAGAAATAATCAAATATGTAAAAAATAATTATGGATTAGAAATAACTAAAGTTAAAAAAATAAATAGAGGAAGTGCCAATATTTATTCTTTAAATAATGATAAATACATATTAAAAGAATTTCAATCAAAATATTCTAAGATTGAAATTGATAGGGAAATTGAAGTAATAAATCATTTGAGAAAGTTTGATATTAAAGTTCCAGAATATATAAAAACTTTAAATGGTAGATATGATGATGTATATAAAAGTAAAACTATTATAATTCAATATTTTATAGAAGGATATACACTTAATAATAATGAAGGAACTTATGAACAAACGATAGAATGTGCAGATTATTATGGTAAAATTGTTAGTGCTTTAAAATCACTACCAATAGAATTGCCAGATGCTGATTTGTCTAGTTGGTATAGTAAAGAAAACTTTGGTTTAAGTATAAAAAAACACGCAGATTTATTATCTATATTAGACGAAACCGATGAAATTGATCGAAAAATAAAAAAAGATATTTTAGAAAAAATAGAAATGATTAAATTGATTAGTTATAATACTAATTTTGAAGAAATGTCAAATTTATCTGTCTTAAATACGCATGGTGATTATAATCTTCTGCAATTTATATATAAGGATGGAAAAATAAATGCTGTAATAGATTTTGTTTCATCTTGCAAAATGCCAATTGTTTGGGAATTAATTCGTTCATACAGTTATATTGATAAAGATGCTAAAGCTGGAACATTTAATTTAGATACTTTTGTTGATTATGTTAAAACTTTTAATAAGTATATTAAATTAAATAAATATGACTTAAAATATATAGCTTATTTATATTTAATTCAAATTTTAAATAGCAATTTTGGTTATAAACAGTATATATATAATCATGAAAATAAAGAATTATTAAAATTTGGTTTTTTACGTACTAATATATGTAGGTACCTATTCAATAATGCATCAATTATTTCTAAGCGATTAGAAAATGAAATAGAAATTAATATATAAAATAATTAGTCAAAATAATTCAAATGATATTAATAATTTCTTAATTTTTATAATAATAAAATTAATTTATATGCTATTGCTTTAAAAAAACATAAATAAAAAACAAGTTTTTGATAAAAAGGCAAAATGCCCCTTTCCCCATATGAAGATACATGAGAATAAACTTGTTTATTATGTTCAACTGTATAATATTGAATCTTATAATTCTAACGTGAAAAACTTAATTTTTATTAAGAAAAGGACTTATATAGGTCGGCCTTTTTTCTGACAGTTGAAATTTGTAAATGTTATTATATATTAGTTTTAGAAAGTTTGCAAGTTAGGTTGCGGACGCAGTCTGCCGTATGTTATAATATGGTTGTAAAGTTATTGATATAAAAAGTTATTATTTATAATTTAACTTTAATATGTTATTATCATTAATTTAGTTGTGAGGTTTTAATATGAGTAATATAGATTCATCTGTCGAATTAAAGATTTTAGAAGAAAATAAGGATAATAAAAAATTTAATGTTACCCTAAAGCTGCCAATGAATATGGGATGGATTGATGATGTTTTTATTATAATAAGAGATGATAACCATGAAAATTATTATAGACTAAATCATCAAAAAAATAAGGATGGTTATGCATTTTTTAGTGTAGAAGTTACTTTAAATACAAAAGCTTTATATCATTATTATTTTTCTTGTTTTGCTAATGGGGAAAAGAAATATATTTTAAAAGCTGACGATGAATTGTGGAAACTAAGCGTTAATTACGATGTCCCAGATTGGGCTAAAGGTAAAATTATTTACCATATTTTTGTTGATAGGTTTAATCGTGATCATTCAGTCAAAATTAAAGAAATGGATCGTCGCTATATACATGAAAATTGGTCAGATGAAGTTATTATTGAACCAGATGAAAATGGTATTTGGAATAATGATTTTTTTGGTGGTAATTTAAAAGGAATAATTAATAAATTAGACTATATTAAGGAGCTAGGTGTTTCTATTTTATATTTAAGTCCTATAGTATATAGTCAATCAACTCATCGCTATGACACATCTGATTATGAACAAGTAGATCCTTATCTTGGGACAAATGATGATTTAAAATTATTATGTGATGAAGCTCATAAAAGAGGAATGAAAGTTATTTTGGATGCAGTATTTAATCATACAGGTAACGATAGTAAATATTTTAATGAATATAATACTTTTGATACTGTTGGAGCATATCAAAGTAGCGATTCACCATATTATGATTTTTATAAACATAATAATGGAAAGTTTGAATATTGGTGGGGAATGACTAATTTACCAGTTTGTGATGGAAATTCTAAGCATTGGCAAGAATATATTACAGGACCAGGCGGTATTATCGATTTATGGTTTGGTTTGGGCATTGATGGTTTAAGGTTAGATGTTGCAGATGATTTGACAGATGAATTTATTGAATTAATTAGGAATGCTGTTGCAAGAAATAAAAATGATGGTTTTATTTTAGGAGAAGTATGGGAAAATCCTATGCGACAAAAAAGAGGATATTTATCAAGTGGTAAAGGTATGCATACTGTAATGAACTATAATTTTATGAGTTCAATTATAAAATATATTAGATATGGTGATATTACAGATCTATCAAATAAAATAAAAGAAATAAAATATGAATATCCTGATGATGCAATTTTTTCAGCTATGAATTTTACTTCAACCCATGATATGACAAGGGGAATTAATCTGTGGGATGAACTGATTTTTAAGTATTATGGTGAATGGCCATGGAATTTAATAAATGAAAGCTCAGAATTTTGTAAACAGTATAAATTAACTAAAGAACAATATGAAGAAATAAAAAAAATTTATATGGTTTATGTATTTTTTCTTACTTTTCTTCCAGGAAATTTGTCATTATTTTATGGTGATGAAGTTGGTTTGCAAGGCATTGGAAATTTAAAAAATCGTGCGCCATTTCCTTGGAAAAATAAAGATGAAAAATTATTGGAATTTTTTAAGTTTATTGGTAGAATTAGAAATAATGAAACATTTATGGAAACAGCAGATTTTAAGATAAAAGATCTTAATGTTAATTATATTGCATTTGAAAGAATAAAAGATAATAATAAAATTTTAGTTGTTGTTAACAGAACTGGAATGGAACAACAAATAGTAATTCCTGATGAATACAAAGATAAACAAATTACATATAGTTTAAAAAATAAT
>DVJX01000012.1 GCA_018716405.1 Candidatus Faecisoma merdavium
TAGATAATCAAGAATTTATAAAAAAGAAACGTTAGTATATATATTGTTTATCAAAAATATAGTTAAGCAAAAATGTCAATAAACGAAAAAAATTATTGACTTTTTATTTTTTTAATAAAAAATATGATATAATAGACATGTAAGATATGATAGTGTTTAACAACTATTAATATTTGTATTTTAATGGAGGTGAAAAAATGAAAAATAAAAAATGTTTGATTTTATCAGTTATATCATTTATATTTGGTGGAGGAATTTTTGGTATTGTAATTTTATTTGGATTGGTTGGTAGTTTATTATGCGGAAAACCTTTTTATATTATAAATGGTTCTAATGGGCCTATACCATCATGTACTTCAATTTTTAATACAGATTTTATTTGGCCTTTTATATTAGGCATTGTACTATTAATAATTGGTATTGTATTTTTAATTGCTCATAAACGAGGAAACAAAAAATGAAAAAGACAAAAGAAAAAATAGATAATACGATTATTAATAATTTGGATAAAGAAACAATAGAGACAACACCAGCGGACGGATTTGTTAAAGATAAAGAAATTAGACCTGCAAAAATGCAACATTACGGAGAAGGTAATACTCAATATCATAAAGGTTTGGCAAAGACTGTAAGTTATACTACTAACGATCCCAAAATTACACGACCTGTGGCATATGGTATATGTGGAATATTTTTAGCAATAGGCATCATTATGTTGTTAATTGGTAATTGGTTTTTTGGTATTATATTTACTGCCGTTGCTACATTTGGATTAGTTAAATCAAAAAAGGATATAGATAGAGTTGCAGAAGAGTTGAGAAGTAAAGGACAAGATGTCACTATTGATTCTGCTGAAGAAAAAGAACAATTAAAAAATGAAATAAATGAAATTTCTAAAAATAGTATAAATGATATTACAACAAGTACTTTTAACAAAGCAAATTATAAATTGTTTGCAAAATCAACAATACCAATATATTGCATTATATCTGCGATTATAGTCGTGTTAATTAGTATTTTTGTAAATATACTTTTAGGGTTATTTCTTTTAGTGATTTTAGGATTATGTGGTTTGTTATATTATTACTTAATTTCAAAATTATTTAAAAATTAAAAATGGTAAAAATACATAGGTGTATTTTTATATAAAATTATTATAAAGGAGGTGAAAAATATGAAAAAGGTTTTAAGTTCCTTAGTATTTGCAGCAACAATATTATTAATTGTTACTGGTTGTTCTACAAACAAAGCATTTACTTGGGATGTTGCTACAGGTGATAAAATTAAAATTAAGTTAGAGACAACAGATGGTTATGATATAACATCAGATGTACCGTTTACTATCTCAAAGGATGGTGAAACATTAAGTCAAGGTACATTTATTACTATTGATGGTTATAATCAATATATGAATGCTGTTGATAATGATTCTACTGCTAATGTGATTGATAGTGGTACAAAAAATGGAATTACATACACATTTTATTCTGTTAATAATTCAGAATTCAACTATATAATTAAAATAGATGGTTCAAATACTGGTATTTTACTAGGAAATCCTAATTCACAATCTGAAGCAGAAGAAATATTTAATAGATTAACAATTAGCAAAGAATAGAAAATAATTATAATATTTCTAAAATTAATATTTTTGTTTCAAGAATAAAAAATATGGTATTTTATACTAATATTCACGTAGCTTATTGCTACTTTTTTCTTTATTTGATAAAATGTAAATAGTGATTGATTCAAATATCAATCGCCTTTGTGAAGAGTTGTAGACCTCTACGTCGTCGGCACCATTTATTATAAGTTTTTAAAAATATTTTTTTTAAAGTTATATCTTTTATAAAGAATAAATTAATTTAAAAGAAAAAAATAAGTAAATATGACAAAGTATAATTATCTAAGTTTTGTTAAATATTTAAATTTATGATATTATAGCCATGACACAAAGAATTGAGTTTCTTCAATTTTTTAAAATTGTGACATAATGTATAATGTGTCTTAGGGGGGATTTTATGATAATAAAAACTATTCAAGAAGATATATTTGATTCAAAATCTAAACATATAGCGTTTGCCATTAATACTGAAGGATATAATGATTCCGGTTTTGCTGGGCAAGTATCTCATAAATATTGGAATGAATTGGCTATTTGTGGTGAACATAAAATAGGTACTGTATTATCAAAAACAGTAGGCGAAAAAACTTTTCATGCATTGGTTTGCCATTCATTGCATGATGGCTGGGGAAAAAATCAAGCTGATGTGATAAAAAAATGTTTTGATAAAATACCAGCTAATGGAGAACCAATTGCTACAATTGCAATAGGAACTGGATTTATTGGAATGATAAGTGGCGCAAATTTTAGACAAATAATATGTGGCATGCACGATTCAAAACAAAAAATAATGCTACATGCAGGTTATACATTAGATGCAGTTATTGATTGCTATAATGAAGAGAAGCAAAAACAAAATTTAGAAAAAGAAAAAAAATTATTACTCGAATTACATAAAAAAGGTCTACTTTAAAGAATAAAATAGCTAGCTATATTTATTATATCTAGCTTTTTGTATCAAAAATTGTATTTTATAATATACTTTTTTATTACAGATTATTAGTTTTGATCTAGAAG
>DVJX01000100.1 GCA_018716405.1 Candidatus Faecisoma merdavium
ATAAATTATGATATAATATTTTAAACAAGTATCTTAGTATTTGAGACACAATTTAGGCTATTTAGCACATAAAATTGACAATGTTTTTAGTTTGTGTTAGAATAACGGCGAAAAATGAAAAAAAGGGAGAAGGTTATGGAAAATTTAAAAACAGGATATCCAAGTAAAGATCAAATGTGGAATCAGTATTATGATGAAGCATTTTTAAAAGAAGAATATCCACAAATGCATATTTATGATTATTTAAAAAAATTAAATAAGGGAAGAGAAGACTTAACAGCAATTAGCTATTTTGGAAAAGAAGTTAGTTTTAATCAATTTTATGATAATGTTGATGCTGCTTCTAAGGCTTTACGTGGTTTAGGAGTAGATTATCAAGATCGTATAATGTATTTAATGCCTAATATACCCGAATCAGCATATTTATTATATGGTACAACGCAAATAGGTGCAGTATGTGATTATGTTGATCCACGACCAGATAGTGTTGATTTAAAAGTAAGTGCTAAAAAAATACTATCTTTATTTCAAGAAGAAAAAGCAAAATATTTAATAGCTTTAGATCAATGTTATTTGGGAATGTTAAAACCTATCGAAAATGAGTTACGTGAATTAGGCGTAGAAAATATTGTTGTTGTTTCAGCAAGTGATTCAATGAATTTAAAGTCAAAATTAAATTATCTTGGTGAAACTGTTAGTTTTAATGGTATAAAAAATTTAAAAATTCAATTGGAAAAAATGAAAAGAATATCAGCATTAATGGAAGAAGCTAAAAAAACTTCTAAAATTAATATAGTACCATATTTACAATTGGTTAAAGATTGCAATTTTACATGTATAAATCCTATTGAATATCAAAAAGATTTATTAAATTTAATAGTTCATACTTCAGGAACAAGTAGTCCTATGCCAAAACCTATACCATTAACTAATGACAATTTAAATGCTTATGTTCATCAAACTATGGGAGCTAATATGACTATGGCTCCTGGCGATAGAGCTTTACAAGTATTACCTTATTTTGCTGCTTATGGTGTTGTTGATGTTGTTCATGCAGGATTGTGTCACGGAAATAATTTATTGCAAATACCTGAATTTACTCCAGCTAATTTTGGTAAATTAATTTTAAAATATAAACCACAAACAATTATTGGGGCTCCAACTTGGTTTTTAGCTATGATGAAAGATTCAAGTCTAAAAAATGCTGATTTATCTTTTATTAAAATGATTACATATGGTGGAGATTCAATGGATGTTGAAGATGAAATTAATTTTAATAAATTTTTAGAAGAACATAATTGTACAGCAAAAATTACTAAAGGACATGGTATGTCAGAAACTTGTGGATGTGCTTCTTATGCAATATCTACATATAATGAACCTGGAAGCATTGGAATTCCGATGCCTAATACGATATATGCGATAATTGATCCGGAAACAAAAAAAATGATTAAATTTGAAGATGGTAAAGACTATATTGAAGGTGAATTATTGATTTCTTCAAGAGCTGTAACTAGTGGTAAATTAGATGACAAAGTTATTGTCCCACATGTTGAATATGATGGAGTAGATTATATCTACACACGAGATATTGTAAGAATGTATAAAAATGGATTAATGAAATTTTTAACAAGAAGTGACCGCTCATTTACACGTTATGATGGATTTAAAATAAAACCTTATGAAATTGAAAAAATAATTAAAGATTATGAAGGTATAAAATATTGTGTTGTTACACCATATCAAGATGAAGAAAAAATGGGATTGATGCCAATGGCTCATATTGTTTTAGATGATGATAAAGAATTAACTGAAGAAGAAAGAATATCAATAGTAAAAGATATAATTCAAAAACAATTTGTTAATAATTCTAATGTTTCTACTCGTCAAATTCCAACAAGATTTAAATTTAGAACTGAATTACCTGTTTCAAAAAATAGTAAGATTGATTTTAATGCTATTACTAAAGAAGAAATTTCTGGTGATGAAATAGCTGTTGATATGGAAGAAACTAATATTTCTGTTGGTAATATAAACATTTATCAAATAAAGAAACCATTTGTAAAAAAATTAGGAAAGTAATTTCCTTTTTTTTATTGTTTTGTGTTATAATATAGTTGAAAATAGTTTGGGAGGATTTAGATATGGCTAATGAAGGATTTTTATTGCTAAATAATTATGCTTTAATAGTTTTGATTATTTTAAGTATTGTTTTTTTTGGAAAAAATAGAATGCATAATATTGAAGATGAAACTTATGGAAAATTATTAACCGTAAGTATTATTACAATATTATTTGGTTTAATTTTAGGAATTTTTTTAGATTTAGATAGTGCTTATAAAAATATAAGTATAATAATATTTAATAAATTATATTTAATAGGATTGATTTTTACGATATCAACTTTTGCATTTTATACATTTTGTATTACCTATAGCGACGAAAAAAAAATTAAATTATTTAATAGAATATATGTATTATTAGGAAATTTAAATGCCTTAATTGTAATTCTTTTACCTTTAAGTGTAAAAAATAATAATGGTTCAACTACCGTTGAAGGATTAGCTATGAATTATACTTATATGTTTTTTGCTTTTGTTTATTTTTTATTAATAGTATTAATGCTAATAAATATTAAAAAAATAAGAAACAGAAAATATATTCCTGTTATTATTTTGATTTTTGAAGGTATTTTGATAATGTTAATTCAAATATTTTACCCGCAACTTAATTATATTATAAATCCTTCTACAGTAATTACTTGTTTAGTAATGTATTTCACTATTGAAAATCCTGATGTTAAAATGATAGAACAATTAAATATTGCTAAAGATACAGCAGAAAAGGCGAATAGAGCTAAAAGTGATTTTTTGTCTAGCATGTCTCATGAAATAAGAACTCCTTTAAATGTTATTGTAGGCTTTTCCGAATGTATTATCAATGCTGATAGTTTAGAAGAAGCAAAAGATAATGCGAATGATGTTATAACAGCCTCTAATACATTGTTAGAAATAGTAAATGGTATATTGGATATATCAAAAATAGAAGCTGGAAAACT
>DVJX01000101.1 GCA_018716405.1 Candidatus Faecisoma merdavium
ATAAATTATGATATAATATTTTAAACAAGTATCTTAGTATTTGAGACACAATTTAGGCTATTTAGCACATAAAATTGACAATGTTTTTAGTTTGTGTTAGAATAACGGCGAAAAATGAAAAAAAGGGAGAAATTTATGGAAAATTTAACTGAACAAAAATTAAAAGAATTATTTGGTATCGATTTTAATAGATATTCAAAAAAAATTCAAAAAGGATTAACTGATGTTGAAGTTAATCATAATAGGAGTTGGGTAGTTGATTTATACGAAAAAAACAAAAATAATTTAGATACAGTTGCTTTATTTTATAGAGGAACAAAAATAACATATCGTGAATTATTTAAAAATGTTGAAAAATATGCTTCAGCTTTAGCAAGAAAAGGGGTTAAAAAAGGTAGTGAAGTGCCAATGTGTATGTCACCTTGTCCTGAATTTATATACACAATTATGGCAATTAATTTATTAGGTGGTAAAATAAATTGTTTTGGATCTTTTGATAAAGATTATGTTACTGAAATTATAAATGGATGTGATACTGATTTTATAATATGTACAGATGATCAATATGAAAAAATAAAAGATTCAATTGATAACTCTAAAATAAATGAAACTGTAATGTATTCGTTAACAGATTCATTAATAAATGGTGAAGATCCATATATAGAAATTGATAAAGAATATTATGATTTTAAGAATAGAGTATTTGATTATCAAAAACAAAATCAAAATATTAGTTCTAAAAAAGAATTATTAAGTTTATCAGAAGAAGAACCTAGAAAGATTTTTCAATATGATAAAGGTAATATTGATGATGAATTTTTAATTACATATAGTAGTGGTTCTACTAATCATAAAAGACCAAAAGCTATTGTTCATAGAAATCGTAGCTTAGTAACTATTGGTAGATTTCAAGATCCTGATTTATCAGGATTACCTGAAATGAAAGGTTTAATTGGTGAAATGATTATTCCAACTCATTCTAATACATCAATAATATCTAGTATGTCTGATGTACTATATAAAGGTTGCACAGTAGCATTAGAACCAATATATAATCCAGATTTCTTATTATGTAGTTTAGCTATTAATAAGCCTAATTATATTTCTGTTTCAAGGAATATGATTGTTAATGCTTGTAAAAAAATATATAACGATGAAAAATTTAAAAATTTTAAGATGCCTTATATGATGATGCTTACATCTGTTGGAGAACCTACTAGTGTTGGTGAAGAAAAATTTATTAATCAAATGCTAAGAAAATCAAAATGTGGTACAGGGAAATTACCATTTCCTATTTCACCAGTTCCTCTTTCAATTGGTGGTGGTGATTGTGAACGTGGTGGAATGTTCTTCACTCCATATCGTTCATTGCAAGATTTGAATCCTAAATATCGTATAAATAAAGGTAGATGTGGATTAAAGGTATATGGAATGGTACAATTGGCAGTTTTAGATGAAAATGGTAAAAAATTACCAAATGGACAAGTTGGTAGATTGGTTGCAAAAACTCCCACTACAATGAAGTATTATAAAAACAATCCTAAAGCTACAAATGAATTCTATATTAGAGATGCTAGTGGAGAATTATGGACTGATTGTAATGTATATGCTGTAATTGAAAAATATGGAACACTTGAAGTACTAGAAAGAATAGGTAAAGAGATTATATTAGAAAATGGTAAAAAATTGCCGCTATATTGTATTGGAAAAGAAATAGAAAAAGATACAAAACATGTTTTATCATATGAAGTTGTCAATGTTGATAATGAAATTGTAATTCATTTAGAATTTCAGCCTGGAAGAAAAAATAATGTGGAAAAAATATTACTAGGAATTAAAGAAAGAGTATTAAAAAAATATGGTGTTGAAGTGTCTAATAAAATTAAATTTTTTAGAATACATAGTTTTGAAGAAGGATTTCCTTATAATGCAAGCGGTAAAAGAAGTTATCAAGCTTTACTAGAAGAAGGAATATCTGAAAAATGTATTGATGTTGAATATAAAAATGGAATTCCAACAATAATACCTACAGAAAAAGGAAAGATTCTTGTAAAAAGATAGAATATTTTCTTTTTTTTTGATATAATTAACTTAGATAATGTGGAGGATTTATTATGGGAATTGGTTTTATAATTAGTGGTTTATGTGTAAGTTTATTAATAAATGTTGTTTATTTTTCAAAAGAAAGAATAAAAAGTTATGAAACAAGTTTGTATGGTTATTTAATATTTACTAATTTATTAGGTCTATTTTTAGAGATGGCATGCACATTGTCTAGTTTTTTCGGAGCTTCAGAATTATTATTAAATTCTTTAGTTAAATCATATCTTATTTACTTAGTTGGTTGGGCAATTTTGTTTTTATACTATGTTATAATAATATCATGTGATAGTTATTCAAAAATCAGGACAAATTTATTTAAGATAACGTCATTTTTATATTTGACTGCAGCTATTGTTATTTCATTTTTACCAATTGAACATGTATTTACTGGTACTAATTCTTATGCAATAGGTAAGTCGGTTGACGCAACTTATATTTTTACTGGAATTATAATGATAGCTATTTTTATGATATTGTTGACACATTTAAAGAAAATAAAAAATAGAAAATATTTACCACTTTTATCATTTTTTGTTTTAGGTATTATTGTGACAATAACGCAAAGAATTTATCCTGAATTATTGATGGTAACCGCTATGGAATCTTTTATTATGTTAATAATGTATTTTACTATCGAAAATCCTGATGTTAAGATGATTGAACAACTAAATATTGCTAAAGATACAGCAGAAAAGGCGAATAGAGCTAAAAGTGATTTTTTGTCTAGCATGTCACATGAAATTAGAACTCCATTAAATGCAATAGTAGGTTTTTCTGAATGTATTATCAATGCTGATAGTTTAGAAGAAGCAAAAGATAATGCGAATGATGTTATAACAGCCTCTAATACATTGTTAGAAATAGTAAATGGTATATTGGATATATCAAAAATAGAAGCTGGAAAACT
>DVJX01000102.1 GCA_018716405.1 Candidatus Faecisoma merdavium
CAAATTATTATTAAAAATAAATAAAAGCCCTGTTTCTTATACAAAATAGAAACGGGATTTTTATTTATCAAAATTAAACTATAAAAAAGAAAATTATATAAAAAAGAAGATAATTTTATATATCTTCAAAAACTATTTTTAGTCTTCAATTTGAACATATTTCTTTTCAGATATTTGTTTTTGTTCTTTTTTAGGAATTTCAAGATTTAAGGTACCATTTTTAAATGAAGCTTTAATATCTTCTACTTCAATATTATCTCCTACATAGAAGCTTCTTGAACATTCACCAAAATATCTTTCACGTCTAACAAATTTGCCATGTTCTTTTTCTTCTTCATCTTTGCTCATTGTAGCATTGATTGTTAAATAACCATCTTCAATTGATATTTTAATATCATCTTTATTATAACCTGGTAAATCCACTAAAATAGAATAATTATCTTTATGTTCTTTAATATCTGTTTTCATTATTTTATTTTCTGTATAGTTCAAGTCTCCAAAAATATCATCTAACAAATTAAATTCATTTCTTCTTGGTAACATCATCATATATATCATCTTCCTTCCTTAATGTGTTATACAATTAGAATAGCACAAATATGAATAATTATACCATGTAAGTTTTTTTCTTACATTATAATTATAGCACTCTATATTGGCAGCGTCAACTATAGAGTGCTAATAACAAAATTTCCCATATTTCACTATAAATAGTTGATATGTTTGATTTGTTGCTTTTCAATTAATTCATAAATACTTAATTTGTCATAATTCATATTAATATTATTTAATTTAATAGCTGTTATTTGATTGTTATTATATGTTTTATAATAATAAATACCTTTAGTTGTATTTATGCAACTAGAATAAGTAGTTATATCATAATTATTTTCTTTTGTAATTACACTACCTTTAGTCATTGCTACCGAATCTAAAATATGAAAGAATTGTGTTACTGAACTTTCTTCATCATCATTACAAACAGAATTTAATTTATTAAAAGCAGCTCTTATAAATCTTGATGCTGGTGAATTATCACCAGGTAATCCAATAGCTCCCATACCTTGCCCATAATTAGCTAAATTAATTTTATCAGAAAAAGTATTTTCTCTATTTTTAGGACTTAAATTAATATAATTATTTATATTAGTTAAATGATAAGAAAACTGTGGATTATTAGTTAATACCCCTATTTCATTATCATATACTTTTAATCCTTCTTTCACCTGTTCAACTACGATACAATCTTTATCATCACTTATCATCCAATGTAAATCTGCAAGTGGTAAATTATTAAATTTAACATTAGTTATATTAATATCATTTATAATTTCTTTTACTTCTTTAACACTTTTAAAATTACCTAAAATATATAAAATAAATTCATAGGGAGCTAAATTAATTTTATTTTTCATAGGTTCATTATAATATGCATTATTAGGAAAATATAATCCTGCCATAGCTAAACCTTTTTCATTAGCTGCTTCCGCATATAAAGGATAATTATCTGATACAGTTGCCATACCTATCATAGCATATTTAATGTCTATATTTTTTATATTATAATTTCTAGGTGTTATAACTACTTTTTCATTAAATCTATATTCTAAATCTAAATTTCTTCCAAAATATTGATCTTTTGTTTTTAAATTAATACATGTACACATTTTATTCCTCCATTATATTATATTTTAAAAAGGAGCATATTTTACTCCTTAAATATTATATTAAATATAATATTAATGCTGTGGAAAACATTAATAAAAATCCACTTATCATTAATCCTAATGTTTTAGAATAACCTTTAGGACTTATTTTATTTAAACTATCTAACTTTTTTATAATTAAGTTGCAATAGAAATAATCATTGCTACTACCGCCCATATTTTTGTTGTCTCATTACCAGTTAATAATACAACTAATAATAAAAATATAAATATTAACTTAACACCGGCTACCCAATAAGCCATATAATGTACAAATAAATCTAAATTTTTATTTTCTTTTACATCTTTCCAAGCATCAAAAACAGCTACTCCATTACCTAATTTAGATTCAGGTTTAAAATATAATATTAAAACATTACCTAATTCCATAATACAAAAAATAATAATTGCAATGTCTAATATCATTTTTTAACTCCTTCTAAATATATTTTTTTATTAAATCCACCACGTTTTAATTTTTTAACTTTAGCTACTTCAATTACATCATCTAAATCTTTACCTTCTAATTTAGCTAAACTGATCATTACTTCTAACATATCAGCTAATTCTTCTATTCTTTCTTTACCACTACTTTTTAATACTTCTTGATATTCTTCATATAATTTCTTTTCTAATTCTATTTTATATTCATCATCACTTAATATTCTTGTAATTGGTATTTCACCATTATTTTTTATTATATCTGGAATATTATCTCTTACTAATTTATTATAACTCATAATATTACATCCATAAATTTTAAAACATAATATTAACACATTTAATTTAAACAAATTATAATAAAACACTATCAATATGATAGTGCTATTATAAAATATATATCAATTTATTTAATAATTTAAATTTTTATAAAATTTCATTAATCTAATTTAGATTTTTTAGGAATAAATTTTATTATTTTTTCTTTATTAGGTTGCTTTATATCATCTTCACAATAATCATCAGTTTGACTATATTTTAAAGCATTTAATACTATTTTTTTTATCCTATTAAAATAACTTAATTCAAGCAAATTATTTTCATCTACTGCAAATAGATCTAAATTAAATTTAATTATCTCATCACTCATATCAAAACAACTCTTTAATACAACTAAAAAATTATACTTTTTACCAAAATAACATAATATTTCCATATATGAAAAAGGACTATCCGGTAAAGAACATTCTTGAAAAACTTTATCAAACATTTCTTCATAAATACTTTGTTCATATAATTCCCATTTTTCTTCTAATCCTTCTATTTTTTTATGTAAATTATTCAAACATTCTAAATTACTACATAAATATTCAGATAAAAATTCATCATATTTACTAATCAATTTAATCATGTAATTATTAATACCATATTGCTTTAAATCATCAAAACTTTTAAAATTTTTATGTACTAAACTTTCGATATTTATTTTATCAGTTATTTGATATATGAATTGCTCAGCAAAAAAATTTAATATGATCTTACTATCGCAAAACTCATCAAATATAAATGTAAATCCTTCATTAGGAATATTATATTCATATAAGCGTGATTTCATTTGTGCATTAATCAATTTTCCCTCAAAAATCATTCTACTAAACATAACATATTTTCTACAATATTCACTTTTAAAAGTCAATTTTGACATAATAATATTTAATTCAATAAAATTTGATTTATCTTTATTTTTAGCTAAAAATTCATCAGCTATTTTGCAAATAAACTCTAAATCATTTTTAAAATATTTCTTTTGTTGATAAATATTACACCATTTTATTGATTTTGTCAAACATAAAAAAGAAGATTAAATTCTTCTTTCAAATATATTATTTAATCCATTAAAATATATGACTAAATCTTATAAATTAGTATTATTAAAATTTTTATATAGCCATCATAAATTTTTTAATAATTATTTTTTCATTCATATATTCTATATAAACAATAAACTATTTTTGATAAATATAGATAAACTTTTGTACTCTTCAGGGGGCGATTTAATTAAAAAAGAGGATTATTAAAAATCCCCGTAATATCGGCATACAATTCATTTTAAGTTTAACAAAAATTGACTAAAAATTGATAAATTTAGCATAATTTGATGGGTAGCTGATGGGTAGAAATACTTATCAGCTATTCATTTTTTCATTATTTAATGACATTATGACATTATAAAAATATATAATTAAATAATATATTCACTATATGATAATATATTATTTTCTCCAAAAATGGAACTTAAATATTTATAAAAATCTCCCTTCAATTCACACGTTATTAACAATATTAATTTTTTTCTTGGTCGCGAACACCCAACATAAAATAAATTCCTAGTTCTTTCATAAGCATCAATATTTTGTTTTTGAGCGATATCATTCATTGGTAACACTTTTTCAAAATCATATAGATTCCATCCCTTGCCAATAACAAAAATAACATTATCATACTCCTCACCTTTTACCCCATGATCTGTAGAAAAAATTGAATCAGGATTCAAAAAAGATGCAAGTTTCTCAAATTCAGAATATTTTATTTGGGATATATCATAATAGGTTGATTTATTATTATATTTATCCAAAGGATTATTAAGCATATTTTGATAAATATTTATAATTTCATCTGACATTGGAACCAATTTACTTTCATAAATTATTTTGATCATTTCTACAATATTATTACCAATATTGTCTTGCAATTTTTTATTTAAATCTTTCCACATTAACTTATGCTTTTGAGACAATACTGGTGGTCTTGTTGAACCTAATGTTTCAAATAATTTTTTTGCATCATTATTTTTCAAAGAATCAACAATAGGACACAATACATTACAAACAAATTCGATTAACTCATCATCATTATCTTTAAAAGAACTTCCGAATTTCTCATATATATCACTATAATCTTGCTGGCTAGCTAATATTTTATGAGTTAACATTAAAACTTTTGTTGATTTGACATTACCTAGTGTATCAATTATTTTATCTAGTCTAATTTTTATTTCACTACTTGGTAAATCACCAATGAAATTTCGATCAACTCTCCTTACGCCATCATAATCATTGCAGTGAACAACCCTAACTATACCATTTCCTTCTTCCAAAGCCGATTCTTGTTTTAAATCAGGTCTGATATTATTTAAACATTTAATTATTTCAGGACTACTTCTAAAATTTACTTTCTTATTAATATTAACAATATTTTCACTAAAAATATTACCTACTGCATTATTAGTTTTGTATATTGTCTGCCAAGAGTCACCAAAAAATCCAAACTGAATGCTAGGTATTGCTTTTTGCTCAATGAAATACTTAATAAATTTTCTAATGATTTTTTCATTTGAGTCTTGATATTCATCAATGAAAATTACAGGATATTGAGAAGCTAATAAAGTTCTAAATTTATTAATATCTAACATATGTGAAAAAAGTTCAAGCACATCATTATGAAACAAATACAAAATTCCATCCGCAAAATATTTAATACCTAAATCATAACAAACTTTATTTATTAAATCTTTTTCAGGATTAAAATCTTTCGGAAATATATTATTTTCTAATATATATTTTATTAATTCATCTTGATATTTCTTTATAACTTCCCAAGCAAAAGAATGTATAGTAGAAGGTACAATAAAAGATTCTTCTCCTAATCGTTCGCTTATGACATTAACAGCAGCATTCGTATATGTTATACATGCTATTTTTTGTCCCTTTTTCACAAAATCAGAATAACAATTATCTTTTATCCAAGATAAAACTTTCATTAAAGAATGTGTTTTTCCTGAGCCAGCTCCGGCCTCAACCTTAAAATTCTTTCCTATTTTGAAAGTTTCAATTATGTCAAAATCTATTTTATCAGCTAATTCTTTTGCCATTTTATATTTATCAGTCATTTTTTTCACCACTATATGCTGTTTCAGAATTATTAAGCCATACAAGACCATCCTTTATATATTTAGGGACATTATAGGTTTCTTTAATCATTAAATCTAAAGCAAAATCTGTCTTTTTTCCGGTATAATGATCAAAGTCAAGGTCTTCTTCTTTTATTACATTATATTGTTCCATATTGGCGTTTATTATTGCTTCTTCAAAACTTCTACCACAATATTTACCTTCCTTAACTTGAAATTCTATATGTTTGAATTTATCTGTTTTGTCCGCTTCAGTTAATCTTTCCAATTCTTCTAATGAAGTTAATTCTTTTTTTTCTTTATTTTTAAACCAATATTTAATAGTAGCGTTACTTGTAGTCTCTCCCTCAGATACTAAACACTTACAATATTTTTTTACTTTTTTAGTATTATCAAGCTTAACAGAATCAATATCCGTAATAATTAAAGTCGGAATTTCAAGAAAATCTATAAACTTAAAAAATTTATGTGCATATGCTCCACCGACTTCAATAATAGTATAATATTGATATAGTAAAGAGATTTTCCCAGAAAATAGATTTTCGCACTTCTTTATCATATCTGGAATTAGTAATTTTTCCGAAGCCCCTTCGACTAAAATTACTTTATCTGCAAAAAACATATCACACTTACTTAAAGATAAATATTTTCGTATAAAATCTACATTTTCAGGATCCTCTTTTAAAAAAGCGTTCAAATTTTTATAAATAACATTGTTTTTATTTTTCTTTATATATCGTATTTTCTCAAAATCAACTTCACTCGAAATATAAGAAGAATGTGTTGTAATTATAACTTGTATATCTGCACAATTTAAGTCTTTTATATAATCATTTACATATTTAATAAACTTTTGCTGTATTTGAGGATGCATATGAGACTCTGGTTCCTCAATAAATAAAATTGGGATTAAACTTTTAGAATAATGACTAACATCTCTTGAAAATGCAGCTAATTCAAATTCTATTTTTATTAAATTTTTGTATCCAAGGCCATTATAACCATTTGGTAAAATTTCATTTTCTTCGTTATCTAAATAACTCAAGTCTGTATCTCTTTTTATTTGATTTTCTAATTGAATATTACTGTTTGCTTTTAACTCAATTTTTTCTTCATTTGGATATCCAAATTTAATTGCCTTTTTTAATATTTTGCTTAATTTTTCATTTATTTGTTCTTGTGCATCTACATTTCTAGTACATACATAATTTTGTAAATTTTCTATTTGACCTTTTAATTCTGGGAAAACAGTATCAATATCTTCTTCAAAAAGTTTGCTTAATAAAGAACTAAATGGAGAATAAGTATTATCTTGGGATTCTGATTCTCCAATAGATCGTTCTGCACTAATTTTATAAATTTTGAATAAATTATTAAATTCTTTTAATTCTTTTATTAAAAAATCATCTAAATTATTTGGATTTATTGCACATACAACTAATTTAAAAAAAGAATCATATACAGATGGTAAAATTTTCTTTATCTCACTTATTGCCTTTTCTCTATTATCCAATTTAATACTGAATTTATCCTTAAATTTTTCCTTACTTAAGTTAAATTCATATTTTGCACAAATAATGGCTTCAGTTATTTTATCATCAATATCGATTATAAAATTAGATAAAAATCCAAAATTATCTGAGTTAACATCCTCTTTATAATCAACATAAAATGTCATACTTGCAATTTTTATTAATTTTTTGAAATCGTCAAATGAAATCTCTTCATTTAAATATTTATATATATTTTCATATAATTCTTTTCTATAAATTATTGGGTAGTCATTAAACATAATTTTCTTATTTTCAGTAATTAATGATAAAAAATTCATAAATGACGTTTTACCAGAATTATTTTTTCCGACTATTAGAGTCATGCTGTCATCTATATCCAATTCAATATCTGTTAACAATCTAAAATTTTTAATATTTATCTTAGTTAATTTCATAAAACACCTACTTATCTTTATTTATATAAATAGTCCTATTCCATAATCTTTATTTTAGATTCTATAAAATTAATTTCTATTTCTGATAAGTTATACTTTTTATATAACTGTTCATCTATAAATTTAATTTCATTATTCCAATCAATATCTGATTTATCTGTAAAATCTTGAATTGGCACGTAACTATAAACATTACTTGTTAATACTTGTGATGATTTTTTAATTCCAAGCATAAATCTAAAAAATTTAGAATTCATATATTTATTAAGATTGTTTGCTTCAATTTCATTGTCAAAATTTCCAATAGCAAGTAAGGCATTAGAACAAATGCTATTTGGACCATAAACATGAGTTTTTCCAAGAATTTTTGCCCTATCACTATCCAGTAATGTACCTGCACCTCCATTCATTTTTGAAGTAAAAACTTTCCAATGATTCACAAGATTATGATTTCTAGTAATTTCTTTTTCTGATATATATCTTATTTGCTCGTGTGAACACAATATTTTTACACTGTGTAATTTATCTAACTGCTTAGAACACTTTTTTTCAAGATCAGAATCATTTTGAGGAACACCGAAAGGATTCCTTGCTGATGCAATTTTTTCCATAGACATAAAATCTTTTCTTTTACTTACTTTATGAAGTATATTAACCATTATATTCATAGGTAATATTATATCTATTCCTTCTTCAAATAATGGTCTAGATGAGGAAATAATATTTCCATTAATATCAATTTCATTAAATTCAACATCACCATTATATTTTGGATCATACAAAAAATAATTTACACTTCCTATACTTTCATTAGGAAATATTTGTTTATTATTATAATAATTAAAAATTTTTTTAAAATGATTATTATTTTTTATAAATTTCCTTAAATTTGTAAAAGATCTATCTTGAGCATTTCCAGTAAACCACCTCGAAGGAGTTATCATTGAAATATAATTTGGGTTAAGCTTAATTGCAATTTGAATAAACGATGGATACAATTGCTTTCCTAACGATTGATTTACTTTTC
This sequence comes from Candidatus Faecisoma merdavium, assembly GCA_018716405.1. Lineage (GTDB taxonomy): Bacteria > Bacillota_I > Bacilli_A > RF39 > UBA660 > Faecisoma > Faecisoma merdavium. The sequence goes on from DVJX01000102.1 coordinate 8,592, forward strand.
CACCTATATTTTCTTGATATGGTGGATTTCCAACAATAACATCAAATCTCATTCCATTCATCTCCTTTATTTCTTCAGAATGTAAATCAATTTCATCAAAATTACAATTTTGAAATAATAATTTTTTTAATCTATTATAATCTACATTATTTTTTGAATTTTTTATTTCTAACATATCATATGAATTAAATTTTTTAGATATATTTTCTATTTTTAAATCCAATATTTCATATATTTTTCGCGTAAATTCATAAGCCACAGTTGATGTAGGTATAGCATATAAAGCATTTTTAATATATTTACTTTCTACACCATTCTCAATCAATTTTTTATACAACGCTAATGTAAATTCTCCCTCTTTACTTGCAATATCTAGAATCTTTCCATTATTTTCTACAGTATTAATTAGATAATCTTTATCAATTTGTTCAATCATGCTATTACATATATTTTGTGGAGTAACGATTTCTGATAAAGACAATTTATCAAACTTATTAACAGCAACCATTGCTCTATCAATTTTATTCATTGAGTTATCATTTGATAATAAATTAATATTTTGTATTTTGTAATCTAATTGACTCAACTTAAATGGATCAATATTATCTAATATCAGGGATAAAATACTTTTATCAAGCCCTAGATTAATGGCTATTCTATTATTTTTTGCATTATCAATAACCTTAAGAATAGATTCAAGCGAATTTACTTTATCATTAGTTAAAAATGCAAAGAATAATAATCTAGCGTAATATGTTTTAAATTTCCTAGTTAATACTCTAATTATATTATTATAATTGATTTCCTCTGCTAATTCTAATTTATCTGATTGATTGGTATTATTGAATTTACCACTTTCTAAAAAATTATTTAATTCATTAAAATCAAAATTTAATTGTTCAAAATCATGATCATCTGGTTCATCTTCAGTATTTTTAATTTTTAAACCTGATTTTGTACCTATTTGAGCTTGTTTGATTATTGTATTCCTAATTTCTTCAATATTTAATAAAGTCATATCTACAGGTATTTCGTTTGCTTCATCTAAAACACCTTTACTATTAGAATAATTACTTACATATTCCATAATATCAGTAGCAGTTATTTGTTTTATTTTATCTTTATTGAATACTATTATCGGAGAAATTCTCAACTCATTTTCAAGTCTTTCTTGCAACTTGCTATTGCCTGATTTATCTACATTAACATTGTAAATTAATGATTTATTTTCTTGCATTGTAAACATTCTATTTGGATCAAAATCTACTAATAAAGTTTGTGGTTTTTTGTTATATTGGATTTCTTCGCCATCCTCTGCAATATACTTTTGAATAAACTGATTTTGTAATCTAAATATTGACTGATCATATTCTTGTGGTGACGATGTATCTTTTAAATATATCATTGTATCCCATTCTTCAACCGTACTACCAGTCAACATTCTGTTAACTGTTAAAGTTAATGTTTTAATATTATTTTTTTCACATTCTTTTATTTTATTTTTTATATCTTGAACTCTTTTATATTCAGTTGATTTATCAACACCTGATATATTAATAATTTCATATTCATTTAAATTTTTGAATTTTGCTTTATTCGCACTTATTAAGTTTTCAATACAATCACATGATGCACAATACGGTAATACCATTACAATGTGTCTACACATATTACCTTCTTTAATTTTTGGATAATCTAAAAAACCTAATACTTCAGCATCATCTTTAGAACCATCTATTACTTCTAATAAATCCAAAACTTCTTGTTCATATTTAAATATTTTATGTTGACCATCACTTGTTTTTTGAATAGAATTAGGTTTAAGCAATTCTGAAAAAGCATATGATATCCCTTTTTTCTTTAATTCTTCTAATTTTTTTCTAACAGAATCATTAGGATTAAATGCAAATCTAATCATTTGTGGAAAACCATAATAAGGATTATCCCACTCGTTATATTCCTCTTTAGCCAAAAATTCAGCATCCCATTCTTCTTGTGCTTTAACAATATCTGGAAATTGACAAAATGCAATTATATCTTCCTTTTCAAATTCGCTACCCATCAATATTCTATATGGGGTACCAGACAAATGAATTTTGACTCTAGAATCTAATATTTTAACAATTTCATTTGCTTCATCATAATCGGCAAAATTATCTTCTCTAGAATCTGCAACATCCTTTGGTAAATTTCTTAAAACGGCACCATATTTTTCTGCTCGCGCTCCAAAATGTGTTTCATCGATTAATAATAAATCAATCTTATGTTTAAAAAGATCTATATGCTTTTCTTTAATATTATCTCCTTGTAAATCTTGTAAAGTTAAAAATAAAGCAACATTTTTTCCTGAAGATAATATTTTGTTTATTATTCCTTGTTCATTTAACTCATAGCTAGTAATAAATTTATAATCTTTAAAATTATCGGCACTTTGAATAGTCTTTTTCCACTCTTCTTTAACATCCGCTTTAGCTGATACAATAACTACTATTTTAGCATTCATTTCAACAGCACAACACATAGATGTAAAAGATTTACCAAATCTCATAACTGCATACATTAATAAATTATTTCTACCTTTTTCTAAAGCTTGTTTAAAATTTTCAATAACTTCTTTTTGATTTGGTCTCGGATTCCAATAGCCAGTTGATTCATATTCTTCTATAATTCTAAGACTAGTATTAGCACTATAAAATTTATATTTCATTAAATTATTTTTAAAACTTGATTTTATATCGCTTATTGCAGATTCAATATCTGAAGGTGAAGTATCTTCAAAAAATTCGTTTGAAACGTATAATAGTTCTGGGAAATCATTGGGATTTATTCTTTTCTTGTGTATTTTATTTTCTAAATATTGATGAACAGCATAATCTCTAAAAAAAGTATCTTTATCAACTAAAGCTGTTTTCTCATATTCCTTTTTAAGATTTGGGTACAACAATTTCCATTCATTTAATCTTATTGATACAGGCCTATATGTATCTCCAACTTTTAAGTAATTAGGAATAGTATTTGTTGAAAATGCATATATATGAGGTTCAACCCTACCTACTATAATTTTATCTAGTAATGATGTGTCTTTCATTTTTTTAAATCTCACTTCTTTCCTTTTAATAAAGATATAAATTTTATTTTTCTCTTAGTTTCCCAATTCATGATTTTTACATAGATGCCATTATGGCAACTATTATTATCTTTTTTACATCCTTGGCATTCAATTTTTTCTTCTTCTGTTCCAAATAATGTATAATCAATTCTTATTTCATTTTTACAACTATTTGGAATAACGAATTTCATTCCATCCATTTGAAATATATTCCATGAAATAATCTCAGCAATTTTTTTTACATCATCTAATGATGGTTTTCTATTGTATCTTTCATAATAATAATCTGTATATGTATATAATAAATTTTCTCTAGCTATTAATAAACTATCGCCCTGCCACTCATAACCATAAATACTTTTATATGCTATTTCTACGAATTTATTCCATTCATCATTTGTTAAGGCATTTTCATTTATAATCCTCATTTTTCTATCTAACAAACCAATTCGTTCGTAAGTAGGTATTATTTCTCCTGTAACACTATCATATCTACTAACTAAGTATGGAGCTTCTCCACAAGATATTTCTAATCTTACGCTTTTAACATAATCTTTCCAATTCTTATTTTCTGGGAAAAAAATTTTTTCTTTATTGGTTTTCCAACTATTTTGACATGGTATATTAAAAACATTTGAGTAGCCAAACCAAGCATCATCTACAATATTATTCTGTTCATTGCAAATCCATGAAGGAGTAAATACCTCTGCTTTATCTCTTGATCTCATTAATTGATCTTTTTTACTTTTTTTTGTTCGTGGTTTTATAACTTGTCCATTATATCCAGTAATAGCATTAATTGTTATTTGAGAATTTGAACGATATTCTATTCCCCTTTCTTCATACATGTCTGTAGCCCAAATAATATTTTTATTTGTTGTTTTATCTTTTAATAAA
>DVJX01000103.1 GCA_018716405.1 Candidatus Faecisoma merdavium
GACCATGTAAAATGTTAGGTCCTATTTTAGAAAATGTTTCTAAAAATATAGAAGTTTTAAAAGTTGATGTTGATAAATTTGAAAATTTAGCTAGAAATTATTCAGTTATGTCTATTCCAACACTTATTTTATTTAAAAAAGGGCAAATAGTAGATAAAAAAATTGGGTTTATACCAGAAGTAATGTTGAATGAATGGATAGATAATAATAAATAATGCAACGTTATTTTTCAAAAGAAAAAAAAGATAATAATTTTATTTTATCAAACGAAGATTTATATCATATAAAAACAGTTATGCGTATGAAGGAAGACTTTATTGAAGTAGTTTATAATAATAGTTTGTATTTGTGTAAATTAGATAAAGATTATAACGTTAATATTGAAAAAAAGATTGAACAAATTAATAATAAAAAAGTTAAATTTATCTTATGTATACCACTTTTACAAGAACAAAAAATGTCATTTGTTTTACAAAAAGCAACAGAACTCGGTGTTGATTATATAGTTCCTTTTTATGCTGTAAGAAGTAAGGTAAAACTTGATTTAAAAGAAGATAAAAAAATTATAAGATGGAATAAGATTGTAAAAGAAGCAAGTGAACAATCAAAAAGATTGGATATACCAATTATTTCAAATGTTAAAAAAATTAGTGAATTAAATTTTGAAGGTTTAAAAATTTTATGTAGCACAAAAGAAAAAATAAATAATATAAAAAATGAGATAAAAAATAATTTAAATTATGATACAATAGTAATGGTAATAGGCCCTGAAGGTGGATTATCCAATTTAGAAGAAGAACAATTAAATAAAATTGGATTTAAATCAGTATCTTTAGGTGAACAAATTTTAAGAGTTGAAACTGTGCCTATTTATTTGTTAAGTATTTTAAATTATGAATTGATGGAGTGATTTTATGAATATAGAAAGTATGATACCTTATATAATTTCTTTTTTAATTGTAATTATTATTTTAATTTTATTAATTGTTTTAAAACCTAAAAAGGTAAAACCAATTGAAGTTACAATTGATGATGATAAAGAAGAAAAAAGTGATATCGAAAAAGTTATAGAAGCTTTAGAAGAGAATAAAGAAGGAAGAAAAATGACTTCTTTTGAAGAAGAACAAGAAGCTAATGCTATAATTAGTTATCAAGAATTAGTACAAGCAGTAAAAGAAAAAAAATTACAATTAGATTCTAAAAATAGTGATGGATTAGAAAATGTAAACAGTACTAAAGATCAAAGTTTAAATCAAATTTTAGAACAAATTGATTCAAAAGAAAGTATAACACCTGAACCTGTTATTTCACAAATTAGTCAAGAAGAAAGTTTAACTGTTGAACCAGTTTTAGAAATAGAAGAACCTAATATACAACCACAGAAAAGTCAACCAAAGTTTAAAAATAGTGAATTTATATCACCAATCTTTGGTAAAGATAATAACAACGATAAATTTTTAAAAGATTTGAAAGATTTTAGAAATAATTTATGAAATATTATATAATAAATCTAGGTTGTAAAGTTAACGCTTATGAAGCTAAAGTTATGAGTGATTTACTTGATAATGAAGGTTATATAAAAGGAAGTATTGATTGTGCTGATATTTATATTATTAATACTTGTTTTGTCACTAATGTAGCTGAGCATAAATCTTTTCAAATGATTAGAAAAGCAGTTAATAAAAATCCTAAATTAGTAATTGTTTGTGGATGTTTATCTCAAATGAAAAGTGATGAAGTATTAGCTATTGATGGCGTAGATATAGTGCTAGGTAACAAAGATAAATCAAAAATAGTTGATTATATTAATAACTATAAAGAAAAAATAAGTAAAATTTATGATTTATCTAATACTCAATTTGAAGATATGCAATTAAATAATTTTGATAAAACTAGAGCATTCGTTAAAATTCAAGATGGCTGTAATAATTTTTGTTCATATTGTATAATTCCTTATACTAGAGGAAACGTAAGAAGCAAAAGAAAAGAAGATGTAATTAAAGAAATAACTAATTTAATTAAATTTGGTCATAAAGAAGTAGTTTTAACAGGTATTCATACTGGAAATTATCACGATAATGATTACGATTTTGCTGATCTTTTAAATGATATAGTAAAAATAGATGGATTAAAAAGATTAAGAATTTCTTCTATTGAAATAACAGAAATAAATGAAAGAGTAATTGATGTAATTAAAAATAATGATATTTTAGTAGATCATATGCATATACCACTACAATCAGGATCAAATGAAATATTAAAATTAATGAATAGAAAATATGATATTAATTATTTTGTTAATAAAATAAATGAATTAAGAAGTATTAGGCCTTCTATTTCTATTACAACAGATGTTATTGTTGGTTTTCCTTTTGAAACAGAAGAATTATTTAATGAAACAATTAATAATATTAAAAAAATTAATTTTTCTAAATTACATGTTTTTCCTTATTCTAGAAGAGAAGGAACGAAAGCTGATTTAATGGATAATCAAATAGATGATGTAACAAAGAAAAAACGAGCTCATGTTTTAATTGCATTATCTAAAGAATTAGAATTAAATTATATGAATAATTTTATTAATAAAGAAATAGAATTTATTCCAGAAACATATAAAGATGGATATTTATATGGTCATACTGGTAATTATTTAGCAATTAAAGCAAAAGGAAATAAAGAACTAATAAATAACATTGTAAAAGTAAAAATAGAAGAAATAAATTATCCATACTGTGTTTCTAGTTTAATATAAAGGGTGATATAAATGGTTTTAGAAAGGATAAAATTAAAAGGTAGTAGTCCAGAATTCAATTTTAAAAACTTTTATGTAGGTATTACTGAAAGTACTGGAGCTGTTTTTGTATCTACTGATTACTTATTTAAAACTTCCTTTTTAAAACCATATAGTCCAAAATTTTATGCTAAAGGAGCATATCAAAATATTAAACAAGATAAAGACAGATTTATATTATTAAATAAAGCTGATGAGTTTGCTAAAACTAGAGAAAAATTTATTAGAAATTTAGCTGAATGGGAAACACCAAGTGATGTTGATAATATGTTTTCAGAAACTAGTAGTATTCATTTGGGTGCTAGTGAAAAAGCAAATAGTTTATCTAGTAGTGGTAAAAGATTATCTTTAAATAACGGTATTTTTAAGTCTAATGACGATTACACATTAAATTGATAGATTTTTCTATCTTTTTTTGATATAATTTTAAAGGTGAATTGTATGACATATATAAAAGGAAATTATCGTAAATCTATTTTTACATCAGATAAAGGATATGTTATTGGTTTATTTAAAATAAAAGAAACTGATAATGAAGAATTAAAAATATATATTAATAAAATAATAACATTTACTGGTTATTTTCATGAATTAAATTTAGATGATATGTATATTTTTAAAGGTGATGTAGTAGAACATCCTAAATATGGATTACAATTTAATGTAGTTGAATATGAAAGACTAAAGCCTGCAGATGAAGATGGATTAGTAGCTTTTTTATCTAGTGATTTATTTAAAGGAATAGGGGAAAGGTTAGCTAAATCTATAGTTGATACATTAGGTAAAAATGTTTTAGATGAAATATTAAAAGATGAATCATGTTTATTATTAGTACCTAAAATGACTAGTAAAAAAGCCCATACAATTTATGAAACATTAATGAAATATGAAGAAAGTCATCAAATAATAGTTTATTTAACTGAATTAGGTTTTAATATGAAAGATGCATTAGATATATATAATACTTATAAAAGTGAAACTATAATTCACATAGAACATAATCCATATTGTTTAACTGATTTTATATCATTTTTAAAAGTTGATGAAATAGCTTTAAAATTAAATATAGATGCTTTTGATGAAAGAAGAATAAAAGCGTGTATTATCTATATGATGAGGAATTTATTATTTACTAATAGTGATACTTATTTAGAATATGATGAAATATTAGAAAGTGTTTTTAACTATTTAAAAATTGATTTAAATATAGATGATTTTGATTTATATTTAGAAGAATTAATTAATGAAAATAAAATTATTTTATTAGATAATAAATATTATTTAAAAGAAATGTATGATTCAGAAATTAATATTATAAATACAATTAAATATCTAGAAAATAAAAAAATAGATAAATTATTTTTAGATAATAGAATAGAAGAGTTAGAGCGTGTTAATAATATTAAATATAATGATAAACAAAAAGTAGCTATAAAAAAATCACTAGAAAATAACATAACTATAATAACTGGTGGCCCTGGAACGGGAAAAACTACTATTATTAAAGCAATATGTGAATTATATCAAAATATATTTAAATTATCTTATGAAGAATTAACTAATAGAATAGCTTTACTTGCTCCAACAGGACGAGCTAGTAAAAGAATGAGTGAATCTACTAATTTACCTGCTAGTACAATTCATAGATTCTTGAAATGGAATAAAGAAACTAATGAATTTTTAGTTAATGAATACAATAAAAATGATCATCATTTAATTATAGTTGATGAAGTTAGTATGATTGATTTAAATCTACTAGATAGTTTATTTAAAGGATTAACTAAAAATATTAAATTGGTATTAGTGGGAGATCATCACCAATTACCTTCAGTTGGACCTGGTAATATTTTAAAAGATTTAATTGAAAGCGATTTAATTGATACTACTTATTTAGATACATTATATAGGACAGATGAAAATTCTTATATAACAACTTTAGCGCATGAAATAAAAGATAATAATTTAAGTGATTCATTTTTAGAAACTAAAGGTGATTATACATTTTTAAAATGTCATTCAATTAAAGATAATTTAAAAAATTTATGTTTACAATTAATTGCTAAAGGATATGATTATAAAAGAGTTCAGATAATGGCACCAATGTATGCTGGTGTTAATGGAATAGATAATTTAAATAAAGAATTACAAAATATATTTAATCCAAAAACTAATCAAAATGAAATAAAATATGGAGATGTTATTTTTAGAGAAAACGATAAAATTTTACAATTAGTAAATTTGCCTGAGGAAAACATTTATAATGGTGATATTGGAATTATAAAAAACATAGTTAAAATCGAAAATAAAACTTTTATTTATATTGATTTTGATGGTAATTTAGTTAAATATGAAACAAAGGATTTAAATAAAATAACACATGGTTTTGTAATATCAATTCATAAATCACAGGGAAGTGAATTTGAGGTGGTTATAATGCTTATCTCAAATAGTTATAAAAGAATGCTTTATAAAAAATTAATTTATACAGGAATTACAAGAGCTAAAAGAAAATTGATATTAGTTGGTGATCCAGATGCATTTTTATATGCTGTAAATAATAATAGTGAAAAAAACAGAAAAACTAATTTATTAGAACAATTAAAGAATAATATTTTAAATAATGGTTAAAATAGTAACGTATGTATATACATACCTTCGTTTTTTCTAATAAAGAGACCAACTATAATGTGTCAATAGAAAATTGAACATTTTTGAAATATATATGAAATAGTAAAAAGTTGGCATGACGAAAAGACCGAACGTCAATAATTTTTTAAAAAATTCGGTCAAAACACGAA
>DVJX01000013.1 GCA_018716405.1 Candidatus Faecisoma merdavium
TTATTAAGTACAAAGTAAGTTATCTTGTTCAAGATATTGAAGAGGAATTTATAAATAATGGATTTAATATAGAAGAACTCCCAAGTGTAACACAGACAAATTATTATAAAAGTCGAACTGATATAAATGTGATGGAACAAATACAGTTTCAAAATTTTAAACAACAATTTGTTAAACAATTGGATTATATTTTAAATTATTCTGATTTTTCATTAAGAAGTGAATATAAAAGGAATGATATTATTTTACGTATATGTTATTTAAAAGGAATGTTAATGCTTCTAGATGAAAAATTAGTACATGAAATTAATACCATTTTTGATGAATATACTAATTCAGCTAAAAAAGAAAAAGAATTTAAGCATTGTAAACAATTATTATGTTTACTTGATGATTGCTTTAATCTTCAAAATGAAGATAAAGAAAATTCAAAAAATTTTATAAAAAAATTGTAATTATGTAAAATTTGTGTTAAAATAACAAATAGGTGATTAAAGATGGACTTAAATGAAATTAAAAATTCATTAAATTCCAATCCTAATTTAACTGACATCCAAGATTGTTTAATGGAATTAATTAATTTGTTTAACAGTAAATTTCCTAATGTTGATTTGACAAATTTAAATGAAAGACTAAAAACTTTAAAAATAATCAAAGGAAGTAAGTATTTGGTTAAAAATTCATCTCATTATAATCCAATTACAAACGAATTGTTGATTAATTTGTCTAAGATAGATATTAGTGATTGTAAGCATATTTTAATGAGGGAATTATTAAATATTATCACAGCCAAGGACAACTATACTGGGTTTAACAAAGATAATGCATTTGAAGCTTTAAATATCGGATATACTGAAAGACTAACTAATTATTTAGTTGGTAATGAAGCAGAATCTGAATATGAAGATGAGATTGTTGCTAGCAATATATTTGAAAGAATAATTGGTGAAGACAAAATGTTTAATGCATATTTTACTAACAATGCTAGTTTAATATTTGAAAATTAAAGGAGTATAATTATGAAAGAGTTTATTGATGCTGCTAACTATAACTTGGGTCGTGGTGGCAATTTAACTACAGTATGTGCTAAGGGTATTGCTTTAGCGCAACAATATAGTAAGGAAAAAGAAGTAGTAAGTTATCTTCAAGAACTACCTCCAGCTAAATCTTTTAACAATCCTAGTTCAGGTTTAGATGAATTAATTGCTGGCTTAAGTAATTTACAAATAACACAAACAGTAGAGCAATCAAGAACAAGATAAACAATGAAAAAGAAGTAGTATTAAAAGTAATTATTAATAGAGAGAATGTGGTTGGTGGAAACATTTAATAATCTTTTAAGAATTCACCTTTGGAGTTTATATGGTGACGCGTTATAGTCAAAAGAGTATAAATTAAGGTGGTACCACGAGCAATTCGTCCTTTGGGATGAATTGTTTTTTTATTATGAAAGGAATGATTTAAATGGAAAATATAAAAAATGATGTTTTAAAAGAAATTGAAAATATAAATGATACAAAAGCTTTATATGATGTAAGAGTTAAATATTTAGGTAAAAAAGGTATTATTAGTGAGTTATTAGCTAATTTAGGTAAATTATCAATTGAAGAAAAGAAAAAACAAGGACCTATTATTAATAGTTTAAAACAAGAGGTAACTAAAATATTTGATGAAAAAAATAAAAAAATTGAATTAAAGATTTTAAATGAAAAGTTAAAAAACGAAAAAATTGATATTAGTTTGCCAAGTACTAAAATAACTAATGGAGCTCCTAACATACTAGAAAAATTAATTGAAGAAGTCGAAGAGTTATTAATGTCTATGGGATATGATGTGGTAGATGGACCTGAAATAGAAGAAGACAAATTTAATTTTGAAATGTTAAATATACCTAAAGGACATCCAGCTAGAGATGCACAAGATACTTTTTATATTGAAGGAGAAGAAATATTACTTAGAAGTCAAACATCTCCTGTACAAGTAAGAACTATGTTAGCTAATAAAGGTGAAAAACCAATTAGAATGATTTGCCCTGGTAAAACATATAGAAGGGATGATGATGATGCAACTCATTCTCATCAATTTATGCAAATAGAAGGATTATTAGTTGATAAAGATATTAGTTTATCTGATTTAAAAGGCACTATTGATTTAATTGTTAAAAAATTATTTGGTCAAGATATAAGTACTAGATTTAGACCAAGTTATTATCAATTTACAGAACCATCAGTAGAAGTTGATATTAGTTGTTTTAACTGTAAGGGTAAAGGATGTAATATTTGTAAAAATACTGGATTTATAACTGTAGCAGGAGCTGGTATTGTTCATCCTAATGTACTTAAAATGGGTGGATATGATCCTAAAATATGGTCAGGATTTGCTTTCGGATTCGGAGCAGAAAGATTAGCAATGTTAAAATATGGCATTAATGATTTAAGAGTATTTTATAATACGGATTTAAGAGAATTAAATACTTTCGATAGAAAGGATGCTGAATAAATGATAAGTTTAGAGTGGGTTAAAGATTATATTGATATAAATGACCAAGATTTAAAAGAATTAGCTGTTAAAATAACTAAAGCTGGTATAAATGTTGAAAAAGTAATTACTAATCACATTAACAATTTAGTTATTGGTGAAGTTGTTGATTGTATTGATCATCCTGATAGTGATCATTTACATGTTTGCCAAGTAAATATTGGAAGTGTTGTTACTCAAATTGTATGTGGCGCTCCTAATGTAAGAAAAGGGTTAAAAGTAATAGTTGCTTTACCAGGAGCATTATTACCGGGTAACTTTGAAATTAAAAAAAGTAAAATTAGAAATCAAGAATCTAATGGTATGATATGTGCATTATATGAATTAGGTTTAGAAGAAAAAACTATAGAAGCTTATAATAGAGGTATTGAAGAATTAGATAGTAGTGCTAAAGTAGGGGATGATCCTATTAAATATTTAGGATTAGATGATACTTTATATGAATTAGATGTTCATAAACATAGAAATAATGATTGTTATTATCATATTGGTTTTGCTTATGAAATCGCAGCTATTTTAAATAGAAAAGTAACTTTACCTGATGATTCATTTAAAGAAATTAATGATTCTATTAAAAATCATTTTGATTTAAAAGTTGAAACTAAAAAATGCCCTTATTATTTAGCTAAAATGGTTACTGATGTAAAAATAAAAGAATCACCTGATTTTATTAAAAAAAGATTATTAGCAGCAGGTATGAGACCAATTAATAATGTAGTAGATATTTCTAATTATGTGATGTTAGAATATGGTCAACCTCTACATTTCTTTGATAAAGATAAGTTAGGTAATAATATTTTAGTAAGAGAAGCAAATAATGAAAATATTATTACTTTAGATGGTAAAGAAAGAAAATTAACTAATGATATAGTTATAACTGATGGGAATAAACCTGTTTGTATTGCTGGTGTTATGGGTGGAGAAAATACCGAAGTAGATGAAAATACAAAAAATATTTTAATTGAATCTGCTATATTTGATGCCGTAAGTATTAGAAATACAGCTAACAGATTAGATTTAAGAAGTGAAGCGTCTATTAGATATGGTAAAGGTTTAAATTATGAATATACTAATAAAGCAATTTTAAGAGCTTGTCATCTACTTCAAAAATATGCTGATGCTAAGGTTTTAAGTGATATAGTTATTCATGATGAAGTTGATAAAAAAGAAAAAATAGTTGAATTCAAACCTTCTGAAGTTGATAAAATGTTAGGTATTGAAGTAAGCGAAGAAGATATGAAAAAAGAACTAGAAAGATTAGACTTTAAATATAAATTAGATAATGGTAAATTTATTGTGACAATTCCTAATAGAAGGTTAGATATCGATCCTAATGTTAATGATATAGCTGAAGAAATAGGTAGATTATATGGTTACCATAATTTAGTATCTACTTTACCTAAAGTTGATATTAAAAAAGGTGATTATATTGGTAATGTTAAATATCGTAAATTAATTTCTAAAAGATTAAGATCTTTAGGATTAAATGAAGTAAAAACATATACTTTAGTATCTCGTGATATGTTAAAATTTAATTATGAAAACAAAGAAAATGTTATTTTACCAAATCCAATGAGTAGTGATAAAGAAGTTATAAGAACTACTTTAATTCCTTCATTATTAAATGTTTATAATTATAATAAAACAAGAAAAGTAAATGATATTTTAATTTATGAAATAGCTAAAACATACGATATAAATTATAATGAAGATAGTAAAATATGTATTTTAATGAAAGGTAATTATATAAATAACAATTGGAATAGTACTAAAATAAAAGTTGATTTTTATTTAATAAAAGGAATATTAGAAAATTTATTAGATTATTTAGGCTTAAAAAATAGATATAGTTTTACTACTTCAGATATTCCTAATATGCATCCTGGTATGTCAGCAAGAGTTTTATTAGATAGAAAAGAAATAGGAATAATAGGAAGAATTCATCCAACAGATTCTAAAGATGAAATATATATTTGTGAAATAAGCATGGATAAATTAATGACTAATATAAAACCAATTAAATATAAAGAAATATCAAAATATCCAAGTATTATAAAAGATATGGCATTTATTATGCCTAAAGATACTGAAGCTAAGGAAGTATTAGATGTTATTAAAAAATCAGGTGGTAGGTTATTAACTGATATCAATATTTTTGATGTTTATGAAGGAGAAAATGTTGGTAATAATGAAAAATCTATTGCATATTCTTTAACTTTTAATGATAATACTAAAACATTAACTGATGAAG